>DAITPL010000064.1:0-14480 GCA_036833615.1 Rhodanobacter sp. | reverse complement strand
CCCGGCACCGGCACACATGCCTTGCAGGCCACGGCACAGCAGCAACATCGGGTAGGTCGTCGACAGCGCCGCGCCCGCCGAAGCCAGTGCGTACACCAGCATACCGGCCACGATCACCGGCTTGCGTCCGATGGCGTCGGAGATCGCGCCGTGAAACAGGCTCATCGCCGCATACGTGATCAAGTACACGCTGATCATCTGCTGCAGCGCCGGCGCATCCACGTTGAAGTGCGCGCCCAGCAGCGGAAATGCCGGGAACACCGCATCGATCGAGAACGGGCCGATCATCGACAGTGCGGCAAGCAACCACGGCAGGCTGCGTCGTGCGGCGGGCGTGGCAGAAGGCATGCAGACCCATGCGGCAACGGGGAGTGGCCAGTATAGGCCGGCGCCATCGTGCGACCTCACGCACACCAGCCGCCGCACCGACAACGGTCCGATCGCCGGCACCAGGCGGCCGCGCCCCGTCATGCCGCCAGCCGGCACAGCCGACAAGCGCGACATATCCAACCCGCACCGATGGCGGCACCGCGACCGGAAGTGCGCCACTCGCGGCCGGGCCGTTCCCCACCGCGTGGCACTCCAGTAGGATCACCCACGGAGATGGCATGCCTCCCGTGGCGCACGTTTTTCGTGCGCCACCAACCACCTCGAACGCTCTGCGTGACGAGGTTGATGATGCCTGCAACCCCGGTTTCCGGCGGTGCAGGCGTGCCTGCGTCTCCGGCGACCGGACATGGGCATGGGTCGGATCAGGAGGGGCGCAACGTGAGTATTGGCGGATTTGTTGCCATTGGCGCGGGTGGTGCGGTGGGCTGCTGGTTGCGCTGGGGGCTTGGCGCATGGCTCAACCCGGTATTTCCCACGCTGCCGCTGGGCACGCTGGCAGCCAACCTCGCCGGCGGCTTGCTGATGGGTCTGGTCATGGGGTTGTTCGATCACTTCCAGACCTTGCCCCCGGCATTGCGCCTGCTGGTGTTTACCGGTTTTCTTGGCGGTCTGACCACGTTTTCCACGTTCTCCGGTGAAGCCACCACGCTGCTGCTGCGCCAGCAATACCTGTGGCTCAGCGGCCATGTGCTGGTCCACGTCATCGGTTCGCTGGGCATGACCATGCTCGGGCTGCTGCTGGCCCGTGGCTTGCTGCAACACGCATAGGAGCCGCACGGATGACCGACACAACGCTGCAACACGGTGTCCACCTGACGTTTTACTGCCATGTGCGGGCGCGCTATAACAACATCCTGGTGACCCAATGGCTGCTGGCGCAGGCCAAGCGCGATGGCATCGGTGGTGGCTCGGTGTTCCGCGCCACCGCGGGCTTTGGTCGGCATGGCGTCTTGCGCGAGGAGGCGTTTTTCGAACTGGCCGACGACCTGCCCGCAAAGGTGGAATTCCTGCTCGGCGAAAGCGAGGCCGAGCGGCTGCTGGCGCAAGTGCGCGCGGCCAACGTTGACATGGTGTACGCACTCACGCCAGCAGACTTTGCGGTACTTGGCACACCGTAGGGTCCGCACCACGCGCCACGGGGCAAGGAGAGGAGATGCTCATGAATCAGGTCACGCTGAGGGAACGGGTCAACGACTTGCTGCATGCCGCGGACATCCAGCTCGGCGGCACCCAACCCATCGACCTGCAGGTGCACGACGAGCGCCTGTTCGCCCGCGTATTCGACCACGGCTCGCTGGGCTTCGGCGAGGCGTACATGGACGGCTGGTGGGATGCGGACGACCTGCCCGGCATGTTCACCCGCGTGCTGCGGGCGCAAATCGACCAGAAACTGCACACGTTCGACGCCGTGGTCGCGCACCTGAAGGCGCGCTTCATCAACCTGCAACGTGGCGACCACGCGTACACCATCGGCAAGGCGCACTACGACCTGGGCAACGACCTGTTTCAGGCCATGCTCGGCCAGCGGCTGGTGTATTCCTGCGGCTACTGGGCCCAGGCCGACAACCTCGACGATGCGCAGGTGGCCAAGCTCGATCTGGTCTGCCGCAAGCTGCAGCTCAAACGGGGTCAGCGGGTGCTGGACATCGGCTGTGGCTGGGGCGAGGCGCTGAAGTACGCGGCCGAGCATTACGGCGTCAGCGGTGTCGGCATCACCGTGTCGCAACAGCAGGCAGAATTTGCCCGCAAACTGTGCGCCGGCCTGCCCATCGAGATCCGCCTGCAGGATTATCACGAAATACACGAAAAGTTCGATGCGGTGTATTCCATCGGCATGTTCGAACATGTGGGCGGCAAGAACTATCGCGCGTACTTCGAGTGCGTGCAGCGTTGCCTGCGGGACGACGGCCTCTCCCTGCTGCACTGCATCGGCACCAACAGCGCTCCGGCGCAACCGGACCCGTGGATCGAGAAATACATTTTCCCCAACTCGATGGTCCCGGCCGCGGAACAGGTCACCGAGGCCTTGCGTGACTTGTTCGTGGTGGAGGACTGGCACAATTTCGGCGCCGACTACGACCGCACGCTGCAGGCCTGGCTGGCCAACTTCACTGCCGCCTGGCCCAAGCTGGCCAGTGCTTACGACGAACGTTTCCGTCGCATGTGGACTTACTACCTGGCCGTTTCCGCCGCCTCATTCCGCAGCCGCCGCAGTCAATTGTGGCAACTGGTGCTGAGCGCACACGGCGTGCCCGGCGGCTATCGGGCACCACGCTGAAGTCGTTGCCCGACGACCATTCTTCAGCTTGGCATTGATTTGTGGGTAGTTGAAACAACCATGTCACCCACGCGGATGATGCAGCGCATGCAGGCGTTTCAATCCCTCCCTGGCTACCAGCGTGTAGATCTGCGTGGTGCTGAGTGAGCTGTGGCCCAGCAGCATCTGCAGCGCGCGCAAATCCGCGCCGTGGTTCAACAGGTGCGTGGCGAAGGAATGGCGCAGCACATGCGGGGAAATGCGGGCGGTGTTGATGCCGGCCGTCACGGCGTGACGTTTCACCAGGGTCCAGAACATCTGCCGGCTCAGGCCGGTACCAAGTCGACTGAGAAACAGCGCGGCTGGCTGCCGCCCACGCGCAAGTTGCGGGCGCACGCTGGCCAGATACGTGCTGACCCACTGCAGCGCTATTTCGCCCACCGGCACCAGGCGGTCCTTGCCGCCCTTGCCGGTGACGCGCAGCACGCCCTGGCGCGGATTCAGTGCCGCCAGCGGCAAATCAACCAGCTCAGACACGCGCAGGCCGCTGGCATACATCAGTTCCAGCATGGCGCGATCGCGCATGCCAAGCGCGGTGGCGACATCCGGTGCGGCCAGCAGGCTTTCCACCTCGCGTTCGGCCAGTGCCTTGGGCAGACTGCGCGGCATCCGCGGCCGCTCGATGCGCAGCGTGGGGTCGATGAAGTTCGGCGCATCGCGCGCGACGAAGGCGTAATAACGATGAAATGTCGATTGCCGCCGCGCCATCGAGCGCACGGCACCGGCACAGGCACCGTGATAGGCGGAAATATCCTCGCGTCGCGCGTCGCGCAGGTTGCGCCCGCGACCAGCCAGCCACTTGGCCAAAGCCTCCAGGTCGCGCCGATAAGCTTCCAGCGTGCGCTCGGCCAGGCCATCCTCGGACCACACCCGTTCCAGGAATGCGGCAATGCTGCGCTGGTCGGCATCGGCGATACTGGCGCCCTCTGCTTCCCTTTTCATGCGCACCATGCTGGGCATTGCGCGCCCGCGACGCAAGTGGTCATGGCAATACTCACGTCCGACAATCTTCCACCCTGCCCGCTGTGGCGCCGTCTGGCCGCGCTGGTGTACGACCTGCTGGCGGTGCTGGCCATCGTGATGGTCGTTGGCTTGCTGTGCCAGCTGGCGACCGGCGGCAAGCTGATCACGACCGGCCCGCAAGTGTGGATTCCATTCTGGTATCGACCGCTGCAGGGGTTGGTGGTGGCCGCGTACTTCATCAGTTCGTGGCGCCACGGCGGGCAGACGCTGGGCATGCGGCCGTGGCGCATCCAGCTGACGCGCAGCGACGGTGGTGTGCCGTCGTGGCCGCAGGCGCTGATCCGCGTACTGGTAGCGGCCGCACCGTTGCTGCTGCTGATGCTGGCCCCGCTGTTGGGGCTGCGTGCGACGTTGTGGATCGCGCTGCTGGCCTGGGTCGGCTGGTTTGTTCCGGCATTGTTTGATCCGCGCCGACGCGCCTTGCACGACCTGCTGGCCGGCACCGAACTGCGGCGCATGCACTGAACCGCTGTACGGCCGCCCGCCCGCGTCGTCGATTTCGGCCACACCGCAGCGCTTGGCCTACCGGGGCATGCCATCAGCAAAAGCCGGCGGGGCAGTGCCCGCCCTACGAAGCCCGGCTATCGATAGCGGCGGGCACGTGACGTTGTCGTAGGGCGGGCACTGCCCGCCGGCTTTGCTGGTGCGGGACACAGCGCACGGGCCTGGCAACTATCGATGCCTCCGGCTTTGTCCACGGTGCAGCTTGCGATGGGGCAAGCGGCGGGCAGTGCCCGCCCTGCAGGGCGCGGCCCGGATGTGCGGTAGTGAGGGAACCCGCGACACGCGCGACGTGGCCAAGCCGTGGCCGCGTTGCCGGTTGCGTGCAAGCCGTTGATTGGTGAACAAATCCTTACGCTTGACTGCTATGTCGGTCGACCGCAGGAACGTGAATTGCGGCAACGCAACATCACCCGTCAAAACCCCGTTATGATGGGCAATTATTTGTCGACCAGCGGTCACGCCCATGCTTTACCAAATCCACGAATGGCAACGCGCATTTTTTGGCCCGATGAGTTACTTCGCGCAAGCCAGTTCGCACCTGCTTGCCGATCAACACGCGCCATTCGCGCAACTGCCGGGTGCGCCGCGCCTGGCCGCCGGCTACGAGCTGCTGTTTCGGCTCGGCAAGGAGTACGAGAAGCCGCAGTTCGGTATTCACCGTGCTGCCGCGCACGGCCAGGAAATTGCGGTCATCGAGCGCGTGGCGCTGGACAAGCCGTTTTGCCAGCTCAGGCGCTTCAAACGCTTCAGCGACGATCCGGCCACGATCGAGAAGATGAAGACCGATCCGATCGTGCTGGTGGTGGCGCCGCTGTCCGGCCACCACGCCACCCTGCTGCGCGACACGGTGCGGACCTTGCTGCACGATCACAAGGTCTACATCACCGACTGGATCGACGCGCGCATGGTGCCGGCCGCGGCTGGCACCTTCGGCCTGGACGACTACGTCGCCTACGTCGAGGAGTTCATCCGGCACATTGGCGCGCACGAACTGCATGTGATCTCGGTGTGCCAGCCAACCGTACCGGTGCTGGCCGCCGTGTCACTGATGGCCGCCCGCGGCGAGGACACGCCGCTCAGCCTGACCATGATGGGCGGTCCGATCGACACGCGCCGCAGCCCGACCAGTGTGGACAACCTGGCCACCCAGCAACCGCTGGCGTGGTTCAAGGGCAACGTGATCCAGACCGTGCCAACGAATTACCCCGGTCACGGCCGCGAGGTGTATCCGGGTTTCCTGCAGCATGCCGGGTTCATCGCGATGAATCCGAATCGCCATCTGAAATCGCACTGGGATTTCTATCAGGATCTGCTGCGCGGCGACCTGGATGACGCGGAAGCGCATCGCAAGTTCTATGACGAATACAACGCCGTGCTCGACATGCCGGCGAAGTTCTACCTGGAAACCATCGACAAGGTGTTCCAGCAGTTCCTGTTGCCGCGTGGCTTGTGGGACGTGGCCGGCGAGCGGGTGAACCCCGCGGCCATCACCAGCAGCGCCTTGCTCACGATCGAGGGCGAACTGGACGACATTTCCGGCCTGGGCCAGACCGCCGCGGCACATGATCTATGCACGGGCATCCCCGCGGGACGTCAGGCGCGCCAGGTCATCGAGGGCGCCGGCCACTTCGGCATTTTCAGCGGCCGCCGCTGGCGCGAGATCGTGTACCCGCAGGTGCGCGACTTCATTCGCCAGTTTGATCACCTGCACCAGCCGGCCAGGCGCGGTGGCCGGCCGGCGCGCAACCAGCCAACCAGGTCATCCGGGCGCCAACGCGCTCGACGCGCGGCACGCTGAGGAACGGCGCCAGGCGGCGTGCTGCGCCTGCGCGCCGGCTAGCTGTGATTGTGCGCGAAAAATCCACGAAACGCGGTGGCTACGCGTTCGATACCCGCGTCATCCACATCCAGGTGCGTCACCAGCCGCAATGTCGGCTCGTGGCCGCTGCTGATGCGGACGCCCGCCGCTTGCAAATGGACGTCCAATGCATGCAGGCGTTCCGGTGGCACCTTGATGAACACCATGTTCGTGTATTGCCCAAGCAACTGCAGGCCGGCAATCTCGCGCAGGTAACCGGCCAGGGTTGCCGCACGCCGATGATCGTCAGCCAGGCGCGCCACATGGTGATCCAGCGCGTACAGCCCGGCGGCGGCGAGGATACCGGCCTGGCGCCAGCCGCCGCCGGTGACCTTGCGCCAGCGCCGGGCCTTGTCGATCAACGCGTGCGAACCCACCAGCACGGAACCCACCGGCGCGCCAAGCCCCTTGGACAGGCACACCGACACGGTGTCAAAGTACTGCGTGATCGTGCGTGCCGGTACCTTGCACGCCAAGGCCGCATTGAACAAACGTGCGCCATCCAGATGCATGCCCAAGCCGTGCTCGCGGGCGAGATCGCGTGCCGCCGGCAGGTAATCCAGCGGCAACGCACGGCCATTCCAGGTGTTCTCCAGTGCCAGCACGCGCGTGCGCGCAAAGTGCGGATCGAGCGGCTTGATCACGGCCGCAACGCGCTCCAGCGGCAACGTGCCGTCAGCGGCCTGCGCCACCGGCTGCGGCTGGATGGAACCGAGTACGGCCGCGCCGCCTCCTTCGTGATGATACGTATGCGCGTCCATGCCCACCACGTACTCGTCGCCGCGTTCGCAATGCGCAAACAGCGCCAGCAAGTTGGACTGGGTCCCGCTGGGCACGAACAACCCGGCCTCGAACCCCAACTCATCGGCCAGGCGCTGCTGCAGCGCGTTGACCGTCGGATCCTCGCCATACACATCGTCGCCCACTTCGGCCGCAACCATCGCGGCGCGCATGGCCGCCGTGGGTTTGGTCACCGTATCGCTGCGCAGATCGGTCGTATCCATTGCTACCCCTGTCGGAATCCACGGCACGTCCGTTTGGACGGCCAGGCGGATTATACGCGGCGCCGGAAATACACCGTTGCCGCCAGCGCCAGCACCAGCGCCGGCAGCAGGTTCGCCCACAGCGGCGGCAGGCCATACACGGTGCCGAAATTCACCATTGCCTGCTGCATGAAATACCAGGCAATGGCCAGCAGCATACCGATGAAAATACGCTTGCCCAGGCCGCCGGAACGCAGTGCGCCAAAGGCAAACGGCATCGTGCACAACACCAGCATCAGCACATTGAACGGATACAGGGCGCGCCCCCAGAATGCCACCGCGTAACTGCCCGGCCGCTCGCCATTGCCGCGCAGATAACCAATGTTGCGTTGCAGGTCGCGCATGGACAGGTACTGCGGCTGCACCACCGACTGCACCAGCACCTGCGGGTCGATACGGGCCTGCCACGGCTGCGTTGCGGTCACCGTCGTATGCGTACCGTGCGCGTCCAGCGTGGTGTTGCGCACATCCCGCAGACGCCAGTGCTGGCCGTCGTGCTCGGCGGTTTTCGCCCAGGTGAAATGCACCAGCCGCCCATCCTTGGCAAAGCCGAATTCGCGCACGTCGGTGAGTTGCACGCCAGTCACGCCGCCATGCTGGCGCAGCGTGGTACCCCGTGCGTTGATGATGTTGTTGCCATCGCGTGTCCATAGTCCACTGCGCGTGGCCATGCCCAGCGTGCCGTCACGCATGCGCAGCTGCATCGACTGCGCAACCTGGTCGCCCCACGGTGCCGCCGTTTCGCCCAGCAACACCACCCCGGCAATCAACACCGCAATCACCCCGACTGCCGAGCCGGCAATGCGCAATTGCGACATGCCCGCTGCGCGCAATGCCGTCAGTTCGCCGCTGGCCGCCAGGCCGCCCAGTGACAGGAGCCCGCCAATCAGGGCCGAATAGCCGAACATTTCGTACGCACGGCGCGGAAACGTCACCAGCACGTACATGACCGCATCGACCACCGTGTAGCCATGCTTGCCGATGTTGCCGAGTTGGCGCAGCAATTGCGTCACCGCGTCGAATCCGGTCAACACCAGCCACACGGTAAGCACCGACACGAGCACGCTCGCCCCGATCAGCCGGTCCACCCGCTTGATGGTGAACGTGCTCACGCGCGCACCGCCGTGCGCGGCTTGCGCGGCGCGTACTGCCGCCACAGCAACCACAGGGCCAGGCCCAGGACCAGCACGTGCAACGCCCACAGCGGTGCCTGGGTGTGCCAATGATCCTTGGCGATTTGCGCGCGGCCGAGCGCCAGCAGCGAGTAGTACAGATAAAAGCCGAGCACGGCCAGCAACAGCCGACCATAACGCGGCTCGCGCGGGCTCTGCCGCGCCAGCGGCAACGCCAGCAGCAGGAACACCAGGGTCAACGCCGGCGCATTCGCCCGCCAGGCAAACTCGGCGCGCGCCAGCGGGTCGGACGACTGGATCAGCGCCCAGCTCGACGCCGCGGCAATCGGATCCTCGTCGTCATCCGCCTGCACGCTCGACAGCGCAGTGTCATTGCGCTCGTAGTGCATCTGCGTCCAGTTGTCCGTGCCCAGCGGCACGTCGTATTGCCAGCCATCCTTGAAGGCGATGAAGCGTCCCGCGCCATTGCTCTCCTGATACAACTGGCCGCTACTGGCGTTGACCACCTTCAGGTGAGGTTGGCCGTTCTTGCTGGTGCGCTGGGTGGCGACAAAGGTGCGCCCCAACTGGCTGCCATCGCTGCTCAGTCGATCGACGAAAATGATGCCGCCCTGATTCGGCAGTTCGGTAAAGCGTCCGGCATCCAGGCCAGCGGCAATCACCGAACGGTTGGCTGCGGCCACCAGCGATTCGCTGGTGCGCATGGCCCACGGCCCCAGCCACAACGCGACGAGCACGGTGATCGCGACCAGGACGACCCCCAGCAGCAACACCGGGCGCAACAGCCCACCCGGTCCCATGCCGGAGGACGCCAGCACGTGCATCTCGCTTTCGCGGTACATCCGCCCCAGCGCCATCAGCACCCCGATGAAGCTGGCCAGCGGCAGCAGGTTGGTCAATCCGCCCAACGTCTGCAGGCCGAGTACCTGAAACATCACGCTCGGCGGGAAGCTGCCATTGGCCACTTCCTGCAACACCTTGGCAAACGCGCTGCCGGCAACGATCACCAGCAATACCACGATGGTGGCCGCGACGGTTTGTGCCAGCTCGCGCAGGAAATAGCGATCAAGAATGCTGAGCATGCGCTGGACTTTTCCGCTTGCATGGATCGATGGCAACGTGGCGGCCATGCCGCGACCACCGTCGCCTACGGACGGCCGCGCCGCGCCTGCCCAGCCCGCGCCGTCATCGACAATGTTCCAGTTTAGCGTGTCGCACCAGGCAACTCACGCCGGCGCGCCAGCAATGACCTTGCAGTTCAGCCTGGCCGCCACGCAGCCCCGGTGGCGCGGGAAAGCGGAGACGGCCGGGGCCGGCTGCCGGTGGCGCGACAAGGTGACCGGCGTGACTACCGGTCGGCACGGCGCATGCCCGGCGGCGCCAACCAGCAGGCGTCGAGCCGTTACACTCACCACCCATCCTGGACTTTGCATTTTTGCCTGATGCGTGCCGACTTCTACCTGATCGACAAACCACGCTTTCGCGAGCAACCGCTGCTGCTGGTGTGCGAGCTGGCGAGGAAGGCGTTCGCCGCGCAACAGCCCACGCTGATCCTGGCGCGTGATGCCGAGCAGGCCGAGGCCCTGGACGAACTGCTGTGGGCGTTTGACGAGGACGCCATGATTCCGCACCAGCTCGCTGGCGATGACGACGACGCCCAGACCGCAGTGCTGATCGTGCCGCCGGACATGACTACGCCGGATCGACCGCTGGTGATCAACTTGCGCGAGACGTGCGCGCCGGGCAGTTATCAGCGCGTGCTGGAAGTGGTGGCGGCGGAACCGGCCGAGCGTGAGGGCTCGCGCGAGCGCTGGCGCGAATACCAGCGACGCGGTTTCGAACTGAAGAAGTTCGACATGTAACTCAGGCGGGTCGTAGTTCCGGCGCTGGCCCGAGCACGTGGGCCAGGGCATCCGCCAGTTGTTCGCCAGTGAGTGGCTTGTGCAGAAAACCGTCCATGCCTGCGGCGCGTGCGCGCACTTCGTCACCGCTTCCGGAGCGTGCGGTGACGGCGACAATCGGCACGTGTCGCGTGGTCTGTTCCCGCTGGCGCACCAGGCGCGCTACGTGGAAGCCGTCGATCCCGGGCAAATCCAGATCGAGCAGCACGGCGTCAAAGTCGGTGTGGGCCATCTCGGCCAGCGCCGCCAAGCCATTGGTGGCGTGGCAAACACTGTGCCCCTGACCTTCGAGCAGGCCGCGCATGACCGCTGCCACGATGCTGTCATCCTCCACGAGCAGCACGTGGCAGCAACGCGCGGGATCGGTGTGGCGCAACGGCAACACGCTGGTCGCCGACGGTTCGCGCAATGGCAAGCACACGCGGAACGTGCTGCCGCCACCAACCTGCGACTCCAGTTCGATGGTGCCCTTCATCAGGTTCACCAGCTCGCGGCAGATCGCCAGGCCCAGCCCGCTGCCAGAGGATTGTTGCGGGCCGGCGGCCTGTTCGAAACGCTGAAACATGCGCGTTTGACTGGCCTCGGGAATGCCCGGCCCGGTATCGCTGACCCGGAACAACACCCCGTCGTCCACCCGCTGCGCGGACAGCGTGACGCTGCCATGCTCGGTGAACTTCAGGGCGTTGTTGGCCAGGTTGAGCAGCACCTGCTTGATGCGTAGCGCATCGCCCACGACCCACAGCGGTAAATTCCCGTCCACCCGCAATTGCAGTTGGATCCCCTTGATCTGCGCCAACCCGCGCTCGAGTTCCATCACCTCATCGAGCAGCTCGCGCGGATTGAAGGGCATCGGTTCCAGCTCGAGGCGGCCGGCCTCGATGCGCGCCAGATCCAGCGCATCGTTGAGCAGCTTCAACAGCATGGCGCCGGAACGCTGCATGGTGCGCGTGTAATTGCGCTGCACTGGCGTCAACGCCGTGCCCAGCAACAATTCCGCCATGCCCATCACGCCAGTCATCGGCGTGCGAATCTCGTGACTGAGCGTGGCCAGGAACCGGGTCTTGGCCGCGCTGGCGGCTTCCGCCATCTGCCGTTCCTGTTCCAGCATCTGCACATGATGGCGCGCAGCCAGGCGGCGACGCCAGGCCAGCAATAGCGAGCCGAACAGCAATCCAGCCACCAACAGGTATGCCAGCCATGCCCACCAACGCGCCCATGGCGGCGCCTGCACTTTCAATTGCAGGGGCTGCGCCAGGGCATGCCACTTGCCATCGACATTGGCGGCGTTCACCTCCAGCGTGTAGGTGCCTGCGCGCAGGCCGGTGAAATCGCGCTCACCGCGGCTGGTCGCGTCCACCCAGTCGGAATCAAACCCGTGCAACCAATAGCGGTACTTGTTGGCGGCGGGATCGATAAACGAGCTCAAGCGCGCGCTTACCCGTACATCCCGATCATTCCAGCGCAAGGCGACCGCAGCATTGTCCACCGCGAGCGTCTGCATGCGTCCATCGCGCCTGGCCGCCACGCGGGTCAACGTCAGCAATGGCGGCTTGGCGGATTGGCGCATGTGTTCCAGTCGTTCTGGCTGGAACGCCATGACGCCACCGTTGCTGGCGGCGAACAACGTGCCATCGGCGGAAACATCCGTGGAGCCGTTGGAGAATTGTGCATTCGACAAGCCCTGCGGCGCACCAAACTTCTTGAGCTGGCGTGTGCCGGGGTCATAGCGCCACAACCCGGGGTCGGCAAACAACCAGACCCGGCCTTGCCGATCCACGCGTATCTTGCGCAGGTCGGCCGCAAAATCCCGCGTGCTGATATCGACACGATCGATGAGGTGCGCCGGGCCGTCCACGCCCCGGTAATGCTCGAGCGTCCGCTCGTTCATCGTCCAGAAGCCATCGGCCATGTCGAAATCAAACCCGGCCACCTCCTGCCTGGGCACACCGGGTACGAACGCCAGTGCCGCACCTTGCTCGTCACTGCGCTGCAAGCCACCGCCGCTGGCGTACCAGAGCCTGCCGGCATGCACTGACAGTTGACTGGGAAACGCGGTGTTATGCAATTCCTCGCTCTTCACCAACGGCGTTGCCGTCTGCCGATCGACGTCGACGGCAAGCACGCCAGCGCCCCATGACGCCACATACGGGCGCTCGCCGACGGTGGCCAGTGCCGTCGGACGCCCGATACGCATCCGCTGGAGATCAAGTGCCGTGACTTTGCCGCGATCGTAAAGATGGAGCTGGCCGGGCCCCACTATCCACAACCGTCCACGACCGTCTTCCGCCAGCGCTATGGCTTCGCCACCCAAGTCGCGCACCACGTGCTGCGCCTTGCCGGTGCGCGGATCCAGCTGGTCCACCCAGCCGTCGGCGCCGCCCACCCAAAGTGTTCCATCCTGCCTGGCGCGTACCGACACGGCCGCGGTGCCGGTCAGGCTGGTCGGATCGTCCGGAATATGCGTGAAGCGGGTAAAGCCGTCCCAGTTCGGGGCCAGGTACGCAATCCCCGAATCTTCAAAGGTGAACCACAACCCGCCCTCACGGTCGTGCAGTACTTGCCACAAACGGTCGCTGGGCAACCCTCCCGGCAACAATGGCTGCCCGCCAACAGGGTGCAGGACACCTTCGCCATCATCCATCACCAACCCGGTGAGGGTCCCCAGCCACAGGCGCCCCTGTGCGTCGCGTGCACTGCTCAATATGCGCGACTGAGCCAACTCCCGAGCCGCCAGCGGCCGCGCGACTCCATCGGTGCCAATCACCAGCAAGCCGCCTGTCACCGCCACGCGCACTTCAGCCTGGCCCCCTTCAATACGCCAGACCTTGCCCACGTCACCGGAAAACGCCGGATCCACCGGCACTGACGCCATCGTGCCATCGCTATGGCGCAGATACAGGCCACTCTCCGCCCCAATCCACAAGCGTCCATCCGCTTCAGCCAGCAAGGCGCGCACCGCCCCCCATGGCTTCGGCGCAGCGCCGGCAACATCCAGCACGATGTGCTCGAAGCCGCTCCCATCCGGCAGCAAGCGATCCAGCCCGCCTTGCGTCGCCAGCCACATGCGGCCGTCTGCAGTTTGCGCGATGCCCCATACCTCATTATTGGAGAGGCTCGCGGGATTCTTGTCGTCGTGTTCCCAATGCTGAAAGCGTCCGGTCGACTGGTCGTAAACCGTCAACCCGGTCGCCACGCCACCGGTCCAGATGCGGTCGGCGTTATCCACAAACAGCGCGTACGACTGGTTGGCCGGCAATGATGTCGGATCGCCCACTACATGCCGAAAAACCTTGAAGTCGACGCCGTCAAAGCGGACGAGACCACCGGCCGCGCCAAACCACAGCAACCCACGGTGATCTTGCGCGACGGAGTAAATCGGGCCGCTGGGGACTCCAGCTTCCAGCCCGTAACGCCGGAACTGCGGGGTCGGCATGATCGTGCGCGCCGGCGCGCGGGTGTCGCCAGCGGGCTGCGCCGCGAGGTTACTCGCGAACCCGCTCACGGCAATCCCCAGCAGCCACGCCGACGCGATCAGCCAGCAGCGCATTCCCCACCTCATCGGTGAATCCCCAGGCGAGCAGCTCACGCAACATGCCGCTCGCTGACACCGATCATGCCAAAACACGCACGCCAGCGCGAGCGCTACCACCCGGCGGCCAGTCGAACAGTGTGTGTCGTCACCAGGGACGAGCCGAATCCATCTGCCGTCCAACCTGAACCAAGCCGGGCATTGGTACGCCGCAACGGTTATGCCGCCCGCGGTCGTCCGACAAACGTACGCACCGCCGCGGCGTCAAACGGCCAGTCCAGTTCACGTCCGTCGCGCACATCGCGCAGCACCGGCACGCGCGTACCGTAACGCTGCTCCAGTTCCGCCGAGTCGTCCACCCATGCGCTGTCGAAGTCCGGCGCCCGCGCCTCGGCCAGCACGGCCAGCGCCAGGTCGCACAAGTGACAGTAATCGCGCTGATACAAAACGTAGTCAATCATGCTGCGCGCGGACGGCCAACTGCCAGAGTGGCCAGTAGAATAGCCGCTACCGTCCAACCAGTCGTCATACCACCATGGCCGTCAGCGTATTTGACCTGTTCAAGATTGGCATCGGGCCGTCTTCTTCGCACACCGTCGGACCGATGCGCGCCGCCGCCCGTTTCGTGGAGCATTGGCTGGACGTGCAAGGTGTGCTGGACAGGGTTTGTCGCATGCGCGCGGAGTTGTATGGCTCCCTGGCGCTGACCGGCCGCGGCCACGGCACGGACAAGGCAGTGATGCTCGGCTTCGAAGGCCAGCACCCGGACACGGTCGACCCGG
>DAITPL010000063.1:0-14554 GCA_036833615.1 Rhodanobacter sp. | reverse complement strand
CATCAGCGAAGACGCCAACAACCGCGAACGCATCGCCAAGCTGCTGCGCTTCGCCTCCACCAAGGGCGAAGGCACGGCGCAGGCTACCTCGTTTGACGACTACATTGGCCGCATGCCACTTGGGCAGGACACTATCTGGTACATCACCGCCGACAGCTACGCTGCCGCGTTCGGCAGCCCGCAACTGGAAGCGTTCAAGGCCAAGGACACCGAAGTGCTGCTGATGTCCGACCGCATCGACGAGTGGATGCTGGGCAGCCTGAGCGAGTACGCCGGCAAGAAGCTGCACAACGTGGCCAAGGGCGACGTGCCGCTGGACGAAGCGGACAGGAAGAAGCAGGAAGAGGCCACCAAGGCGGCCGAGCCGCTGCTGAAGAGACTGAAGGACCTGCTTGGCGACCGCGTCGGTGAAGTCAAAGTATCGGCACGGTTGACCGATTCCCCATCCTGCCTGGCCTTGAGCGATTATGAAATGGCCCCGCACCTGGCCCGGCTGCTGCGCGAGGCTGGCCAGGCCATGCCCGAGTCCAAGCCGACGCTGGAAATCAACCCGCAGCATGCGTTGGTCAAGCGCGTCGAGGCCGAGGCCGACGAAGCCAAGGCCAGGGATCTGGCAACCTTGCTGCTGGAGCAGGCGGAAATTTCCGCCGGAGCGCAGCTGCCGGATCCGGCGGCGTTCGTGCAACGGATGAATCGGGTGTTGTTGGGCGTCTGATGCATCCAGCCCGAGCCCACAAAAATGCCCGCAGAGCTTTGCGGGCTTTTTTGTGGGCGTGTGCCCGCCGGCGATAGTCGAAGTGGCGCGGATTGCTGGACCCGAACTCCTGCCTGTGTAATGCAAGCGCCGGCATCGCACGGTGACCGTAGGGCGGGCACTGCCCGCCAGCGCTTCAGCCTTGCACGATCCACATTGCGGCGACGGCGGCGGCAGTGCCCGCCCTACAGGGTCGCGGTGCGCGCCACGTATTGCTACGCGTCGGTGGCGGCAGGTTCGGCTTTGCTCTGTGCGGCGATCTGGCGCAGCGCCTGCTCGAATGCCTCGGGCGGTTGGCCGCCGGAGATCAGGTGGCGACCGTTGATGATGGTTGCCGGTACCGAACCGATGCCGTGGTCCAGATAGAACTGTTCTTGCGTGCGCACTTCGCTGGTGTACTCGTCGCTCGCCAGCAGTTGTCGCGCACGCGTCGTGTCCAGTCCGACCTCACCTGCCACGCGTACCAGGGTGTCATGCGCACTGACATCTTCGCCGTCGGTGAAGTACGCCTTCAGCAAGGCTTGCTTGAGTGCCAGTTGGCGACCTTCTGCCTCGGCCCAGTGCAGCAGGCGGTGGGCATCGAACGTGTTGTAGACGCGCGCGCGCCGGTCCAGATTGAAGGTGAAGCCGAGTGCCGCACCGCGTTGGCGGATCATTTCGCGATTCGCTGCGAGTTGCTCGGCGGAACTGCCGTACTTGCGCACCAGGTGCTCGGTGGTGTCTTCGCCCTCTGGTGGCAGTTGCGGGTTCAGCTCGAACGGCTGCAGATGGATTTCCGCGCTGACCTCGCCTTCCAGTTTCGCCAGCGCCTGCTCCAGCGCGTTCAGTCCGATCGCGCACCATGGGCAGGAGACGTCCGAGACAAAGTCGATGCGAAGCGGGGTGGGCAAGGTTGGTGTGGACATGGGATGGCCTGCATGAAGAAACGGGTGATGCTGGACACGCGGGTAGTGCTGCTCATCGAGATATGGGCGAAGCGCCGGCAATCAATCCGGCGGTTGCTGCACGCGCGATCCGGAGTTGTCGCGTGGCGTGGCTTGGCAAGACAACATGGCGTGCTGGCCATCAGCACTGCACCCGACCACCGGCAAGCTGCTTGCAGGGGTGGAAGATCGGTTCTTTCGACCGTGGCCGGTCGTGGCCATGGTGTGTGCGACCCCAGTAGGGCGGTGCGGCGTTCCAGTAGGCCGGGGACTGGTTGTAGACCGGTTGCTCAAGCTGGTTCTGGTACTGGGCGTTTTGCTCGCGCAGGGCGTCGTTCTCGGCGCGCAGCTGATGCTGGTTGGCGGCAGCATCGACCACTGCCTGTTGGCGTGCCTGTTCGGCACGTTGCTGTGCCGCGAATGCGTCGTCAGCCTGTCGTTGGGCCCGCTCCTGCAACGCCTGTTGGTGGATGGCCAGGCGCTCCTGGTACAGCGTTTCGAGGTGGCGCGCTTGTGCGTATTGGCGCGCTTGCGTGTCCTGACCCAGGCGCAGGTACTGGTCGATGATGTCAGTGTCATCGGCCTTGTGCAGCAACTCGCCACGGTTGCCGGGGCACGGATGGTCGGTGTAGGCGATGTGGCCGCCCTGCGTGCATTTGTAGATGTTCTGCGCGGGGGCATTCGCAGCTGCAGCCAGCAGCAGGCCTGCAGCCGGAAGGAGACGCCAGATGCTCGACGGAGTGTTCATGGCGATGAGCATTTTGCCTGAATCAGGCGCAGCCGTCAGTGCCCTTTCCCGGGCAATCTGGCCTGCAGGAAATCCACCGTGGCCTGATCGGCTTGCAGCCATGACGCGTGGCGCAGGAAGCCGTGGATTTCGTTGGGCAGCACCAGTTCGCTGAATGGCACGCCTTGCTGCTGCAGGCGCCGCGCGAGGTCGATCGTCTGCAGGAAGTGCACGTTGCGATCGTCGTCACCCTGGATCAGCAGCACCGGTGACGACCAATGCGCGATATCGGCATCCGGCGAAGAGGCCCACGCGACTTGCATGGCCTGTTGGCGGTCGCCCTGCTCGTGGCGCTCGATGACTTTGCCGATGTCCAGGTCGACAAACCGCGACCAGTCGTGCACGCCGTGCAGGTCCACGCCAGCCTTGAAGATATCCGAATTGCGGGCCAGCGCGAGCGCGGTCAGATAGCCGCCATAGGATCCGCCCCAGATGCCGATGCGCGCCGGGTCGACCCCCGCGGTGCGCTGCAGGAATCTTGCGCCGGCGACGACGTCCTGATACTCGGCGGCCCCGGCCGGCCCGGCATGTGGCGGCTGGTGGAAGGCGTGTCCGTAGCCGATGCCGAGGCGGTAGTTGACCGCCAGTACGGTGAACCCGTGATTGGCCAGATACTGGTTCACCGCGTAACCGTTGCTGTAGTAATCCATGTAATGCCAGCCCAGCAGCATCTGTCGCGGTGGGCCGCCGTGCACGAAGATGATGCCGGGTGTGGCCGGGCCGGTCGCGTCACGCTGAAACAGCTGGCCATGCACGGTGGTGCCGTCGGCCGCAGTGAAATTGACCGCCTTGGGCACGACCAGTTGCGTGGTCGGAAAGTCGGCGGGCAACAAGTCCGGTTGCAGCGCGCGTTGGTTCGCGCCGTGGTCTTCCACGACGGCAACGGCTGGCGGCAATTTCGCGCCGGCGTTGATGAAGGCAACCTGGTGTTCGCCCGCGCTCACTGGCGACCATTGCAGCGCGTCACCCCGGGTCAGGGCGATGGGTTGCGCACTGTCCACCGCAACCTTGAACAGGTGTCGGCGGTCGTGATCGTCCGCGGTCGCACCCGTATTCGCGCTGTAAATCATGCTGCGGCGGTCGCGAGTTTGCGCGACATCCTCGACCATGAACTTGCCCGGGGTCAGCAGCAGCGGTTGTCCGCCGCGCGAGTCGACCGAATACAGGTGGGGCCAGCCATCCAGGTCGGCCAGAAACACGAGTCGCGCAGCCGCCGAATGCGCATCCGCAGCCCAATGCAAATTGGCTTCCCCCGCCGTTTCCGGGTACGAACCGGCGAGTGTGTCGGGACTTTGCCAGACGACCTGCGCCTGGCCGCTCGTGGTGTCTGCGGTCCAGATCGACCATGGCTGCGGGGTCAGTTCCAGCAGCGGTTGTGGCGCGCCGCCGATACCGGGCTGGCGCGTGAAGGCGATGCGCGCGCCGTCCGGCGACCAGCGCGGCGAGCCATCCCGGCCGGTGGAAGGCGCGAGATACAGCAGTGGCGTCTGGTCATTGGTGTAGATGCCGATGAACGCGTGATCATCGCGATCGGAGACGAACGCCAGCCGTTTGCCGTCGGGCGACCAGTGCAGGTCGCCGTCCTTGCCGCGATCGAAAAACAGGCGTCGTGGCTGGTGCTTGCCACCACCGTCATGCTCGCGCTGGCCCTCTGCAACGAGTGGCGCCGTCCAGACCTGGCCCTGCTTGATGTACGCAAGTTGCCCCTGTGCCGACAACGCCGGGGCGTCGCCTGCCACTACGTCGACAAGCTTGCCGTTTGGCAGCGTGACCGCCCAGATGCGCACTTCCGGTTGCTCGGGGGCGGCTGCCGGGTCGGGCGCCAGATCATCGTCGGCCGGCCAGTTGGCGTCGTGGTCGCCGCCGCGCACGAAGACCAGCGTCTGGCCCGTGGGGGAGAACGTCAGCTGGGTGATTTCCTGGCCGTCGTCAGCGCTGAAATGGGTGAGCTGGCGCGGCTTGAACTGCGGCCCATCGGCAACCCAGACGTTGCGCACACCGCGCAGGTTGATTACCCAGGCGATGTGCGCGCCGTCGTTTGTCGCCACCAGGCCGACCGGGAACGGATAGCCCAGCACTTGTTCAAGGGTAAAGTCTGCTGTCGGTGCCGATGGCGCCGCATGCGTGGGCGAGGCCAGCACGCAACAAGCGAGAAACCCGGCAAACAGGCTGGCAAGGTGGACACGATGGCGCATGGACGCGGGCTCCGATGGGTCGGGACAGTGGTGCCGCCGGCCATCGGCGCTGATGCAGCGTTCCGGGTCAGCGGATTCCCCTGGAGCGGGCTGCGCTCGCCAGCGTGGTCAGTGGTGGGAGTTTATTTGGCCAGCCGGGTCAGCAGCGTGTGCCAGAAGTCCAGGCTGGCCGCCAGTTCGGATGCCGGAAGTTTCTCGTTGAGGCCGTGGGCGAACGTGTCGTCCGGTTTGGTGAAAGCGGCATCGACGCCGTAGCTGGGCACGCCGGCGTTGCGAAAATACATGCTGTCGGTGGCGCCCGCCGACATGCCCGGGACGACCTCGACGCCGGGGAAGCGCTGGTGCACGGCGTGGCCCACGGCGTCCATCACATCCTTGCGCAGCGGAGAAGCCGGGCTCGCGACCGGCGGCGGCAACAGCGTGGTGACGCTGGCGGAGGAATCGTCGATGACCCGGACCAGCGTGTCGCGGACCTCGCTGACCGGCGTGCCCGGGAAGATCCGGCAGTTGATGTTGACGCTGGCGCTTTGCGGCAAGGCGTTCAAGGCGTGTCCACCGTTGAGCATGGTGGCAACGCAGGTGGTGCGGATCTGGCCGACGTAGGCAGGGTCGGCGGACAGTGTCGCTGCAGCCTTGGCGTCATCCGGGTGGGCCGCAAATTGGCGCATCGCGGCACCCAGGTCACCCGCCGTGTGCGCGCCCAACGCCCGCAACGAGGCGCGGGTGGTGTCGTTGCTCAGCGCGGGGAATTGGTAGCCGGCAACCCGGTCGATCGCGCGTGACAGCCGGTAAATCGCATTCTTGTCGGGATCGGGTTCGCTGGAGTGCCCACCGGCGGAGGTCAGGGTTATCTGGAAGTCCGCATAGGTTTTTTCCGCAGCCTGCACCTGGTACAGCACGGGCTTGCCGCTGGTCGGGTCGATGGTGCCGCCGCCGGCGTCGGCGTTGAGCAGGAACTCGGCATCGTGATAGCGCTTGGCCAGTTCTCGGGTCGAGGCCATCGCGGTTTCCTCGTCGCCCGAGAGCAGCAGGATCAGGTCGTGGTTCGGGCGGAAACCTTCGCGCTTGAGGCGGATCAAGGTTTGCACCAGCACCACCACGCCGGTCTTCATGTCGGCACTGCCGCGGCCGTACAGGTAGCCGTTTTCTTCGATCAGCGTGAACGGATCGCGGGTCCAGTCCTTGCGTTCCGCCGCCACCACATCCATGTGCCCGGACAGCAGGATCGGCTTGCCAGCGCCGGTGCCGCGGTAGCGCGCGACCAGCGCGGCGGTCTCCCCGACCGGAATGATCTCGACATCGGCGTCAGCGAAACCACCGGCTTTGAGCTGGTCCGCCAGATACTTCGCCAGCACCGGCACCTGACCTGCGCCTTCCACCGTATGCAAACTGATCGCGTGGCGCAGCATGTCCCGGGTTGCAGGCAACACCTCGGCCGTCGTCGCGGCCTGCGCCGTGCCGAGGCTGGTGCAGAAAGTCAGCGCGGCGGTGGCCGCCCAAAGCGCATAGGGTGCTGTCATTGGTTCGCCCGGTAAGGTCTGAGGAGCAAATGCCAAGTATGCGCGGTGGACTCCCGGCTTGCACCCGGTGGCCAGCGTGCATGGCGCGTTGCGTGGTGCGCCGTACCGTGCGCTGGTGGACGCAAGGACGGCACCGCCAGCTATCTTCAGCTTTACCTGATGCCGCCATGCGTATCAGGCGACTCCGTAGGGCGGGCACTGCCCGCCGTCCTTGACTCTGCGCAACACCGCCATGGGCGCCGGTGGGTCGGCGGGCAGTGCCCGCCCTACTTGGCCACAGTCGCGGCGACGCCACTGCAGGGCACTGCCCGCCATCTTCGGCTTTACGTGATACCACCATGCATACCAAGCGGCCATGGATACCGTCCGTCGCAACCGCTACGTCAACTCACAATGGATCGCCACCGGACTGGGCTGCACGCTGCGTTGCCGCGGCCTGCTGCCAGGAACGCAGACCGGCGACTGCCAACAGCACGAACCCGGCATACAGCAGGGCGGTGACGAACAGGGATTTGTAGGCGTACAGACCGACGTAGATCACGTCCACCGTGATCCACAGCCACCACACCGCCGTGTGTCGGCGGATGCCCCACCACTGCGCGACCAGGCTGAATGCCGCCAGCGCAGCGTCCAGCCACGGCAATGCGGCGTTGGTGTAGCGGTGCATGAACAGGCCCAGACCCAGCGCGCCGATGGCGCCAAGCGTGATGTGCAACACCGCCGTGCGATATGCCAACGGTGCCACCCGCACCCGCCCGTCGTCACCCAGGTGATGCAGCCAGCGGTTCCAGCCGTAGACGATCGCCACGGCAAAGACGCCCTGCAGCAACATGTCCGAATACAGCCTGGCGTCGACGAACACCCACGCATAGAGCAGCACGGACACCAGCCCGACTGGCCAGCACCACGGATGGCGCTGCGTCGTCAGCCACACGGCCCAGACGCTGATCAACGCGGCAAGCGTTTCCAGCCACGGCATGTCAGAAATCCACCTGCAGCGAGAATCGGGCCAGGCGTGGTGCACCCGGGAACAGGTAACTGTCGCCACCGGAACTGCCGGTGTCGCGCCAGTAGAAGTGGTCGAACACGTTGTCCATAGACAGGCGCCAGGTCAATGTGTGTCCGCGCCATGGCTGTGTGTAGCGCAGCCCGACGTCGAACACGTTGTACGCCGGCACGCGCGTGCGCCCGTCCGGCGTGGCCACGTTGCTGGCGCTGTAGCGCCAGCCGCCAAGCAAGCCCAAGGCGGGTGCGGACGGCAGGCGGTAGTCCAGATAGACGGCCGCACGGGCGCGCGGCACGTTGACGACCTGATGGCCTTCGTACGCCGGCCTGTCGGTGTTCTGCGCGCGGGCCTGGATCAGGTTGACGCTGGCGGTCAGGCGCAGGTCGTCGCTGATGCGGCCGGCGGCATTGAGTTCCAGGCCGGTGTGTACCTGCTGGCCGCGCTCGACGAAGGTGAATCCGGCCGCGGAATCGTCCGGCTGGGCAAACTGGTAGGGCTGGCGGATACGATACAGCGCACCTTGCAGGCTCAGCGCGTCGCTCCACGCGTACTTCACGCCGGCTTCGACCTGGCGCGCCCGCACCGGCGCCAGCAGGTCGCCGCCGTTGCTGGTCCAGTAGGGCGCCGCCGCGCCCAGCGCGAGGTTTTCGCTGTAGCTGGCGTAGACGGTGAGCGGCGCGAGTGGCTGCCACAGCACCGCCGCCTGCGGCAACGTCTGGCGCAGACGCGTGTCGCGTTGCAGCAGCAAGCCGCTGTCGTCGTAGTCGCGCTCGTGCAGGCGCACGAGACGCGCGCCGACCAGCACCTGCCAGGCGTTGCCCAGGTGCAGGCGGTCGAGCGCAAACAGCGCATGCTGCCAGCTGGTGAACGTCCGCGCCGAAGGGGCCGGCTGGTTCGGCGATGGCGCGAACCAGGGCGGATCGACCTGGTCGATGTTGCCGGTGCCGACGTAGTCGAACACGTACGGACGCTGGTCGAGCGTGCGGCGGAACGCGCTGGCGCCCAGGCTCAGTTCGTGGCTGACACTGCCGGTGTCGAAGCCGCCCGTGAGCACGGCGCGCAATTCGTCGTTTTGACGCGTGTCGTCGGGGCTGCGGAAGTCGTAGATGTCGTAATCGCCGTTGGGCGCAAAGAACCAGCCGGGGTGCTCGCCGGTAACGCATTGGGGCGCGTAGAAGCAGCCGTAGGCGAAGGCCACGTTGTCGTCGATCACCGTGTGGCTGTGGCCGGCGGCAAGCTGCGCCTGCCACTGGTCGCTGAAGCGGTAGTCGAAGCGCGCGGTGGTGTTGCTGGCATCGATGCCCACCGGCTGCTGCCACGGCTCGTAACCGAGCAGCCGGCTACGGTCGGGCTGCGCCGGAATTGTGGTGCCGCCCAGCAATTGGTAACCGGAGACCGAGCGCTGGGCGCTGCTTTGGTAGTTGGTGTCCAGCTGCAGGGTGGCGCGCGCGCTGATCTTCCAGTCTGCCGCCAGCGCGAGGAAGTTGCGCCGGCCCGGGGTGTGCCTGACCCAGGAGTGCAGGTCCTCGTGCGCGACATTCACGCGTACGCCGAAGCTGGGGCTGAGCCAGCCACCCACATCCACGGCGACATGGCGCGAACCGTGCGAATCGGTACCCAGCGTCGCGCTGTGCACGTCGGCGGGACGCTTGGTGACGTAGTTGATCATGCCCCCCGGCGCAACCACGCCGGCCTGCAGGCCGCCCAGGCCCTTGAGGATCTCCACGCGTTGCTTGTCTTCCAGCGGCGTGAGCTGCTCGCCGTTGATGATCATCTCGTTCATGCGATAGGCCGTGGCCAGATCCAGCACGAAGCCGCGGATGGCGACATCCTGGTAATAACCAACCGGTGCGTAGTTGTCGCCCACCGCGGCGTCCGCGCGCACCAGTTCGCTGAGCGTGCGCGGCTGGCGGTCGTCGAGCTGGTCACGGGTGATCACCGTGATCGCGGCGGGCGTGTCCTGCAGTGGCGCATGGCCGAAACTGCCAAAGGTGTCCACTTGCGCGGTATCGGCATGGTAGCCGCGCTGCGTGACCGCCGTGACGTGCACCGGTGCCAGTGGCGTGGCGCGGGCCGCTGGCCTGGTGGAACCTGGCGTGGCGGGCGTTGCCGATGGCGCGCCAGGCTCTTGTGCGTGCGCCACGCACAGCACGGCCAGCAGGCCCGACAACAGGGAAATGCGGTACAGCGTCATCAACGTTCGCCTTGAGCAGGGACAGGCGAAGCGACGGGGCGACCGGCTGCGCACCAATGGTGTGGCCGGTCTGCAAGCTCCCTACGCCGGTACAAACCGGATCAGGTTCCAAGGGTCTCTCTCAGCCCGGTCACGCCGGGCACCCCCGCTTCAGAAGCCCATTACACCACACAACCCGGTGATGAATCAGGCACAGTCGTGGATGGCGCGCAACAACGCGCCGCCTGGCGCGGTGCTGAACCACGCCGCGTGGCCACGCAGGAATGTGGTCCAGGCCACGTCGGGTTTGTGCCGGTCCGCCAGCGCGTTGAAGTACTCCACTTCCGACAGCGCAAAGTCCAGATGCACCAGCGGCAACAGGTCGCCGAGCAAGTGCACGGCCTCGGCATCCAGCGCGCGCTGTTGCCGATAGCCGGCGATCAATGCGCGCGCGATGTCGGCATGCGCGGCCGCCATGCCTTGCTCCAGGTGCAGCCAGCCGATCGCGTTGCGCTCGATTGCGGTGGCCAGGTCGAACAGCGCGAACGTCGCGGCAGCCAGGCCGAAATCGACGACCGCCGTGATGCGCGCATCGTCGTCGGCGCCGCTCCAGCACAAGTTGGACACATGCCAGTCGCCGTGAGTCCAGCACCGGGCCTGCTGCGCCAGGCGTGGTTGTACGGCGGCGTGCCATGGCGCCAGGACTGCGGCCAGTTCGGCCTGCCAATCCCGTTGCTGCAGATAATCCGCCAGCTGCGGTCGTTGCGGCAGTTGGGCCTGCAGCGCGGCGATCGGGTCCGCGGCGCAGAGCAATTCGCTGCGCGCGACCAGGATGTGGGTGTCACGCTGCGGCGCGTGATAGTCCGCCGCAGCGCTGTGCAGCCGTGCCAGCATGGCGCCGGCGGTGTGTGCGTGCGCCAAGTTCGCCAGCGGCACCCAGGAGATCGTTTCGCGATAAACGTCCACGCCAGCGGCGCCGGTGTGCACCTCGTAGACCCAATCGCCAATCGCGCGCGCACTGCGGCCGTCAGAGTCACGCAGCACGACTGGTACCGGCATGTCGGCGGTGTGCAGGTGATCGATGAAACGGTGTTCCTCGCGCAACGTGGCGACCGTGCGCACGCTGCAATGGTGACGTTTGACGAACACGCACGCGTTGGCGCATTGCACGAGGCACGCCGCCGACAACGGCCGCGGGCTGTGCCAGGTGATGCGCTGGGGGGCGCCGATCGCGGCGTAGCCGGACAGCAACGTGCGCACTTCGGCAAGGCGCAATGCAGGCCATTGCGCGGGTTCGTGGTTGCCGGCCATGCCATGCACATCGTGGGTCATTCGGTCATGCCCGGGCCACCGGCGGCGATAAGGAGGAGGACGCGATTATGCGCAATGGGCGCTGCATGTGCTTTCGGTGTGACTTGGCTTCGCGTCTAATGGCGATCTTTGCCGTGCAGGCGATGGTCAGATGAGCGCAATGGTGATGCTGTTTGTGTGCCTGATCCTGGGCACGGTGGTGGCGCGCTTCGGCAAACCACCGCAGGGCATCGTCGCCGGGCTCAACTGGTGGGTGCTGAATATCGCGTTGCCGGCGCTGGTGCTGGAGCTGATCCCCAAGGTCGCGTTTGATCCGGATTTGTGGTTTCCCATTGCGGCGCAGTGGCTGACATTTTTGCTGGCGTGGTTGCTGTTTGGCTGGCTCGGGCCGCGGCTGGGCTGGTCGCGACAGCGCATTGGCGCGTTGATCCTGGTGTGCGGGCTGGGCAACACCGCGTTCATGGGTTATCCGTTGATGGAGGCGTTGTACGCCAAGCCGGGCCTGGCGCTGGCGGTCGTGGCCGATCAACTGGGCGCGTTCCCCGTGCTGGTCTCGGGCGGCATCGTGGTCGCCTCGCTGTATGCCGGGCGCAAGCCGGAGCCGCGGTTGATCCTGCGCCATATCGTGACGTTTCCGGCGTTCATGGCGTTGTTGGTCGGGATCGTGGCCGGCCTGAGTGGTGGCTGGCCAGCGTGGCTGGAGGGCGTATTCGGACCCATCGGCGGCACGTTGACGCCACTGGCGCTGTTCTCGGTCGGGTTGCAGTTCAAATTTCACCCCGGTGCGCGGCAGCTCGGTGCGGCCACACTCGGGCTGGGCTGGAAACTGCTGGCCGCGCCGTTGTTGTGCTGGGGTCTTGGCGTGCTCACCGGCGTGGGTGGCCTGGTGTTGTCGGTCGGGGTATTGCAGGCGGCCATGGCGCCGATGGTGTCGGCGGCCATTCTGGCTGACGAATACGATCTGGATCCGGCACTGGCCAACACCGTGCTCGGCGCGGGTATCGTGATCTCGCTGCTCACCGTGCCACTGGGCGCACTGCTGCTGGGCGGCTGATGGGTTTGCGCTTGCGCCGGTCTGCGCAACTGGCGAAACTGGCGCCACTGCAGATCTTGGGGAAGAGGATGGCGGCGTTTGAGCTGATCCGACGGTTCCTGGGCGGCGCCGGACCCGGTGAGCGCCGCCACGCTCCACGCACGGATGTGCCGCGTGGCATGCGCATTCTGGTGGTGGATGATTCGGCCACCATTCGCGCAGTGCTGGGCAAGATGCTCTCCCAGGACGGTCATGCCGTCCTCAAGGTGGGTGAGGGTGAGGTGGCCGTTGCGCTGGCTCGCGCGAATCAGCCGGATCTGATTTTTCTCGACATCGTGATGCCGGGCATGAACGGTTTTGCGGTGTTGCGTGCGCTGCGCCACGACCCGCTGACGCAGGCCATTCCCATTGTCATGATCAGCGGCAATCTGCAAGCCACCGAGCAGTTCTATGTGCAGCGCTTTGGTGCCGATGATTTCATGAAAAAGCCGTTTGGCCGCAGCGAGGTTTTTGCCCGCTTGCAGCATCTGACGGCGAGCGGCCGACTGGTGGCACGCGAGCGGTCGGAACACGATGCGCTGCCCGTGGATGGCGGCATCACCGCAGCGGAACACGCAGCCATTCCCGACGTAGCCATGCCTGATCCAAATGACCTGCACCCGGCGGAACATTCCTGAGTTTGCCCGCTGCGGTGTGGACCGGGGCGTGATCCAGGTGGCGCTGCAGCCAGCGTGGTACGGCACATGACCGCGGACCAGGGCGAGCCGTTGGCGGGCGTGCGCGTGGATGTCTGGCTGTGGGCCGCGCGGTTTTTCAAGACCCGGCGTCTGAGTCACGCGGCGATTTGCGGCGGCAGGATCGAACTCAATGATGGCGTGTGCAAGCCGTCCCGACTGCTGCGTGTTGGCGACGTGTTGCGCATCACGCGTGGCGCCGAGCGCATGGAAGTTGCCGTGCTTGCGCTGTCCGCGCAACGTGGCCCGGCGAGCGTGGCGCAAGCGCTGTATCAGGAAAGCGACGACAGCCGTCGCACGCGCGAAGCCGCCCGGGAACTGGCACGCCTGCGTGGCCCGACCGGACCGCCCGTACGCCCGAACAAGAGCGATCGACGCCTCCTGCGCCACCTCAAGCACGGCGAGCAGACAGGTCGGTAGACGCGTTTGACGTGCTCGCTTCAGCGTTTTCGAACCGCGTCGGTGGTGCCGAAGACAGAATCAACGACAGGGCATCGACCACGAACGGTGGTCAACAGCCGGCGGTGGTAGGGCGGGCACTGCCCGCCGCTGCTTTGCTCCCAAGCCCCGCGTGCGCGACGTGGCGCGATGCCGGCCGACGCCCGGCGGCGT
The DNA here is from genome assembly GCA_036833615.1 of Rhodanobacter sp. Lineage (GTDB taxonomy): Bacteria > Pseudomonadota > Gammaproteobacteria > Xanthomonadales > Rhodanobacteraceae > Rhodanobacter. The sequence goes on along the minus strand of DAITPL010000063.1, from coordinate 1,506 downwards.
GTGGGTTGCGCCGTCGGCGACTAGGGCGGCGGGCAGTGCCCCTTCGGAGCATCGCCCACGAACGGTGGTCGCCAGCCGGCGGTGGTAGGGCGGGCACTGCCCGCCGCATTTGCGCCCCACGCGCAGGCATAGACCGTGGTGTGCAGGCGCGGCGCCGTGCGGGTGATCAACGCAACGCCTTGAGCCGATACAGTGCGTCCAGTGCCTCGCGCGGAGTCAAAGCGTCGGGGTCCAATTCGTCCAGCGCCTGCTCCGTGGCCGATGGTTGCACGGCGCTGAACAAACCCAGTTGCGGCGATGGATCGGAGGCGGTTGTCGCCGGTTCGTGCATGCCGCGTTCCAGGTCGGCCAGCGTGCGTTTGGCCTCGGCAATCACTGCTTTGGGCAGCCCGGCCAGCGCGGCCACTTGCAAGCCATAACTGCGGTTGGCCGGGCCGTCTTTCAGCGCATGCATGAACACCAGCTGCTCGTCGTACTCGATTGCGTCCAAGTGCACGTTGGCGATGCCGGGATGTTCGTTGGCCAGCCCGGTCAGTTCGAAATAATGGGTGGCGAACAACGTGTACGCGCGACTGTGGCGCGCCAGGTGCACGGCAGTGGCACGCGCCAGTGACAAGCCATCGTAGGTGCTGGTGCCGCGGCCAACCTCATCCATCAACACCAGGCTGTTTTCCGTCGCATTGTGCAGGATGTTGGCGGTCTCGCTCATTTCCACCATGAAGGTGGACTGGCCACGCGACAAGTCGTCGCCGGCGCCGATGCGGGTAAAGATGCGATCGATCGGCCCGATGACCGCACGGCTCGCCGGCACGTAGCTGCCGACATGCGCCAGCAACACGATCAGCGCGCACTGGCGCATGTAGGTGGACTTGCCGCCCATGTTCGGACCGGTAATCACCAGCATGCGGCGCGTGTCGTCCAGCAGCAGATCATTCGGCTCGAACGGTTCGTCGCGCACTTTTTCCACGACCGGGTGGCGACCGCGCTCGATCACGATCCCGGGCTCGTCGGTGAGCTGCGGCGCGCTCCAGTCCAGCGCCTCGGCACGCTCGGCCAGTGTGGCCAACACGTCAAGTTCGGCAATCGCGGTGGCGGCGATCTTGAGCGGTTCGAGTCGGGCGGTCAGGGTGTCGAGCAGGTCTTCGTACAACACGCGTTCGCGCATCAGCGCGCGTTCCTTGGCCGACAACACCTTGTCTTCGAACGTCTTCAACTCTTCGGTGATGTAGCGCTCGGCGTTCTTGGTGGTTTGTCGACGCGTGTAATGCAGCGGCGCCCTGTCCGCCTGCGCCTTGCTGATTTCGATGTAGTAGCCATGCACGCGGTTGTAGCCGATCTTCAGCGTGCTGATGCCGCTGGCAGCTTTTTCGCGTTCTTCCAGTTCCAGCAGAAATTGATCGGCGTGCGTGGCCAGGCGACGCAGTTCGTCCAGCTCGGCATCGTAGCCGTCGGCAATGACGCCGCCGTCGCGTTGCAGCACGGGCGGTTGCGGCACCAGCGCAGCGG
>DAITPL010000062.1:0-14664 GCA_036833615.1 Rhodanobacter sp. | reverse complement strand
TCCGGCCGCGTGCTCAGCATGAGCTACAGCCAGGCCGACAAGCTGGCCAAGCTGATCCCGCTGCGGCCGCTGGATCTGACGCTGTCCGATGCACTCGGACGCTCGGAAAAGTCGAAGAAGGAACCCGACCGCGTCGTCAGGGATCTCTGCGACATCTATGTCCAGGACGAGGATGCGCATGCGCTGATCGACCTTGCACTGAAACTGGAAAACCTCACACGCAACGTCGGCAAGCACGCCGGCGGCGTGGTCATCGCACCCTCACCGCTTACCGATTTTTCGCCGCTGTACTGCGAGCCCGGCGGTGGCAACCTGGTGACGCAGTACGACAAGGGCGATGTCGAAACCGTGGGCCTGGTGAAATTCGACTTCCTCGGGCTGCGCACGCTCACGATCATCGACTGGGCGGTCAAGGCGATCAACGCACGGCGGGCGCGCGAACGCGCCGCAGGCGGCCAGCCGCATCCCCCATCGTCGGCGGCTGGCGAACCAACCGCAGCCGGCACCGAGCTGCACACCAACGTCGATCCCTCCGCGGCGGCTGATGACGCGGCCGGCATGCTCGACATCGCAAGGCTGCCGCTGGATGACGCGGCGGTGTACACCTTGTTGCGCGAAGCACGCACGGTGGCGGTGTTTCAGCTGGAATCCAGCGGCATGCAACGCATGCTGAAGGACGCCAAGCCCGACCGCTTCGCCGACATCATCGCGCTGGTCTCGCTGTACCGCCCCGGCCCGATGGACCTGATTCCGAGCTTCATTGCGCGCAAGCAGGGACGGGAAGAAGTGACTTATCCCGACCCGCGCACGGAGGCGATCCTGCAAGAGACCTACGGCATCATGGTCTACCAGGAACAGGTGATGCAGATGGCGCAGATCGTCGGCGGTTACTCGCTCGGCGGCGCCGACCTGCTGCGTCGCGCGATGGGCAAGAAAGACGCCGCCAAGATGGCCAAGGAGCGGCACAAGTTTCGCGAAGGCGCGGCGGAGAACGGGCTGAGTGGCGACAAGGCCGATGCCATCTTCGACCTGATGGAGAAGTTCGCCGGCTACGGCTTCAACAAGTCGCATGCGGCGGCGTATGCCCTCGTCAGCTACCAGACCGCATGGCTGAAAACGCACTACCCGGCAGAATTCCTGGCGGCGACAATTTCCTCGGACATGGACAACACCGACAAGGTCGTCACGTTCCTGGACGAGGCACGCGCGATCGGCCTGACCGTCAATCCGCCGGACGTGAACGTCTCGGTGTACATGTTCGTCGCCCCGGAACCGCACGTCATCCAGTACGGCATGGGCGCGATCAAGGGCGTCGGGCGCGGCGCCTGCGAGGCCATCGTGGAAGGCCGCGCAAACGGTCCGTATACAGACCTTGCCGACTTCTGCCGCCGCGTCGATGCCGGCAAGCTCAATCGCCGCGTGATCGAGGCGCTGGTCCTGTCTGGTGCGCTGGACGCACTGGCCGCCAACCGCGCCAGCCTGATGGCGCAACTGCCCAATGCCATGCGCGCGGCCGAGCAAAGTCTGCGCGATCGTCAGTCCGGGCAGAATGACATGTTTGGCGCCAGCAGCGCCTCGGCCACACCGGTGCTTGAGGTCGAGCTGCCCAGCGTCGCGCCGTGGCCACTGGAGCAGATCCTGCAAGGCGAACGGGCCACGCTCGGGCATTATCTGTCGGGGCATCCCACCGACCCGTGGAAACACGAGCTGGCGCAACTTTCAACCTGCCCGCTCGGCGAAATCAACGTGCGCTACCAGCCGCCCAAGCCGCGTCGGGAGAATGACGACGGCAACCGCTTCCGCCGCGGCCCGGACACGCCATGGACCATCGCCGGCATGGTCTCGGTCATGCGCAGGCGCGGTGACAGCGAGGCCTTTGTGCGCATCGAAGACGGCACCGGCAGCATCGAGGTCAGCTTCTTTGGCGAGCTGTACCAGCAAGTCGCACCGCTGCTCACGCGTGACGCCATGCTCGTGGTCGAGGGCGGCCTGCGGGTCGATGATTTTTCCGGCGGCGGCTTCCAGCTGCGCGCACGCAGCGCCTGCTCCCTCGCCGACGCCTGCCGCAAGCACGCGCGACGGTTGCAACTGAAGCTGCACGACATTGGCCCGGACTTCGTTGCCAGACTGCGTCAGGTGCTGACCGGCTATCTTGGCGGCCGCGCCAGCGTGACATTGCACGGCTACCGCAACCAGACCGCGCGGGCCGACCTGGAATTGGGTGAAGACTGGCGCGTCGATGCGATCCCCGACTTGCTGCGTGCCGTACGCGCGCTACCCGGCGTGCAAGCCGCCCGCTTGCGCATCGCCAAACAACCGGATCAAGCCTCGTAGGGCAGGCATTACCCGCCGGATTTCGGCGTTCATCCCGCCACGACCGGCAGCTCCGTAGGGCGGGCACTGCCCGCCGGCTCTTGGTCTCCATCCTGCCAAGTTCAGTTGGCGGGCACCGCTCGCCGGCCCTCAGAACCTTTCGTCTCGACTGCACGGTGGCGGGCAGTGCCCGCCCTACAACCAGCATTCAACCCGCGTGCATGCGCTACCCGACTGCAACCAACGCGATTGCGCATCGCCAAACAACCGGACCGCCCACCAGCGGCTCCTAGGAATGGCCGCGCCGCTCCAGCATCGCCTTGAGATCCGCAAACGGGTTGCCGGTGGCGGCTGGTGCATCCGGCACCTCCAGTACGCCGCCACGCACATGATCAATGTGCCGCGCGTGTTCGTTGTCATGACAATACACGCACAGCAATTCCCAGTTGCTGCCGTCCGGCGGGTTGTAGCTGTGGTCGTGGTTGCGATGATGCACGGTGAGTTCCTGCACGTTTTCGCGGGTGAATTCGCGCGCGCAGCGGCCGCAGACCCACGGGTACATTTTCAACGCCCGCTCGCGATAGCCCCGCTCGCGCTGTTCCGCGGCTTGTCGTGCCTGCGCGACAATCCGGTCGAGTTTGGCGTTGTCGATGGGTGGCTGACTCGGCACGACGGGTCTCCGATGCTGAACAATGTGGCGCGGGCGATGATGCAAACGTGATGCCGGCCCGCGTTCCTGGTGGATTGGCCGCCAGGCGCCACCACGTCACAAACCCTGCACCACCATTCTCGGCTTTTTGCGCAGAACGGTATACTGGGCCGCTTCCGTGCAGCGAAAAGCAGCGAATGAATCCAAACTTCCTCGATTTCGAACAACCGATTGCCGAGCTGGACGGGAAGATCGAAGAGTTGCGCCACGCGAGCGACGGCCAGGCCTTCAATATCGATGAGGAGGTCGGCCGCCTGCGCGAGAAGCTGAAGCTGAAGACCAACGACATCTTCCGCAACCTCAGCTCGTGGCAGAAAACCCAGCTTTCGCGGCACCCGGCGCGTCCCTATACGCTGGATTACATTGGCGTGATGTGTGACGAGTTCCACGAGCTGGCGGGTGATCGCATGTACGCCGAGGATGCTGCCATCGTTGGCGGTTTGGCCCGCATCGACGGTCGCCCGATGGTGATCATCGGCCACCAGAAGGGGCGTGATACCAAGACCAAGGTACGTCGCAACTTCGGCATGCCACGCCCCGAGGGCTATCGCAAGGCGTTGCGCCTGATGCAGCTGGCCGGTCGCTTCAAGCTGCCCGTATTGACCCTGATCGACACCCCTGGAGCCTATCCCGGCGTGGGTGCCGAGGAACGTGGCCAGAGCGAGGCCATCGCCCGCAATCTGCTGGAAATGTCGCAGCTGCCGGTGCCGATCATCTGCACGGTGATTGGCGAGGGCGGTTCCGGTGGCGCGCTGGCCATTGGCGTGGGTGATCGCACGATCATGCTGCAGTACTCGACGTACTCGGTGATTTCGCCGGAAGGCTGCGCCTCGATCCTGTGGAAGAGCGCCGACAAGGCCAGGGACGCCGCCGAGGCACTGGGCCTGACCGCCCCACGCTTGCTGGAGCTGGGTCTGATCGACAAAGTGGTGCGTGAGCCGCTCGGTGGCGCTCACCGCAATCCCCACTCGATGGCCGTGCGCCTGAAAGCGGTGCTGCTGAAACAGCTCGACGAGCTGGCGGCGATCCCCACCGCGGACCTGCTCGAACAGCGCTACAAGCGCCTGCGCGGCTACGGCGCGTACCAGGAGTAGGCGGCAAGGCACGGCGCCTGGAATTGGTTGGGTTCCGGGCACTTCGGCACGGCGAACGTCACGTCCCCACTCCGGCTCGCACTGCCAGGTCGGCCCTCCCCGCACGACGCCACGGCGAAGTCGATCAGCCGTTTTTTTTCCCGGCTGGTCGAAAGCCACATTGGCCCGACAACACTCCACCGTGCAGGGCGCGGCTCACGCCGCAGGCTGGCGGCGGCACGAGGCGTTATCATCGAAAGCGCCCTCACTGCGGAATAACCGGCATGGCCCAGGACAAGGACACCGCCAAGCTCGCGGTTCTCATCGACGCCGACAACGCCCGCCCGGCTATTGTCGAGGGCCTGCTCGCCGAGATCGCCAAGTACGGCACCGCGCACGTCAAGCGCATTTACGGCGACTGGACCAAGCCGGACCTCAATGGGTGGAAGGAAGTGCTGCTGCGTCTTTCGATCCAGCCAATTCAACAATTCCGTTACACCGTCGGCAAGAACGCCACCGATTCGGCAATGATCATCGACGCGATGGACCTGCTGTACGCCGAACGCTTCGACGGTTTCTGCATCGTGTCCAGCGACAGCGACTTCACCCGGCTCGCGTCACGTATCCGTGAATCGGGCCGCATCGTGTACGGCTTCGGCGAGCAGAAAACGCCCGAGCCATTCCGCACCGCGTGCGACAAATTCATCTACACCGAAGTGCTGGCCGGCCCTGCCGCCGCCAGCACCGATATGGGCCCCAGTACTGCGCCAAAACGACGCTCGGCCAAGGAATTGCGCGGCGATACGCGGCTGATGAACCTGCTGCGCGGGGCCATCGAAGCCGCTTCCGACGACACCGGCTGGGCCGGGCTGGGTGCGATCGGCAGCATCATCAACAAACAATCACCCGACTTCGACTCGCGCAACTACGGCTACGCCAAACTCAGCGGCCTGGTTGCCGGCATCGGCTTGTTTGACACCGAAGAGCGCCACATCGGCAACGGCAAACACCTCTACGTGCGGCCACGCGCCAGCAAGAAATGAGCGACGCCTTGCAGCAACACCTGCGCACGTCGCTGACCACCGTGCCGCCCGCGCCGCTGTGCGTGGCGTTCAGCGGCGGCCCGGATTCCACGGCCCTGCTGCATGCGTTGGCGCAATTGCCGGAGGCCCGGTCACGCGGCCTGCGCGCGCTGCACGTCGACCACGGCTTGCAGGCGCAAAGTGCAAACTGGGCCGAGCATTGCGCGCACTTTTGCGCAACGCTGGCCATCCCGTGCACGGTGTTGCCGGTGCAGGTCAAACGCAGCGCTGGCGGTGGCCTGGAAGCAGCGGCACGCGATGCCCGTTACGCCGCGCTGGCGACGCAACTGGGCGCTGGGGAATGGCTGGTACTCGCGCACCATCGCGACGATCAGGCCGAGACGGTGCTGCTGAAACTGTTGCGCGGCACCGGGCCGGAAGGTCTCGGTGGCATGCGCGAGCTGCGTGCGTTTGCTCGCGGGCAACTATGGCGGCCGTTGCTCGGCGTGCCGCGTCAGTTGCTGCTGGATTACGTCGGCAATTGGCACTTGCCAAGCATTGATGACCCGTCCAATCGCGACACGCAGCTTGCGCGCAACCTGCTGCGTCACGACATTCTGCCGCGCCTGTTGCAACACTGGCCGCAAGCCGTGCATTCCATCGTGCACAGCGCGGCACTCAGCCGTGCCGCGGCGGACGCGCTGCAAACGTACTGGCTGGCGGCGCTGGCCACCTTGCGCGATCCGGCCACCGACAGTCTGTGCGTCACTGGCTGGCTGGCGCTTGACCCCGCGCTGCGCGACCCGCTGCTCGATCACTGGCTGCACCAGCGCGGCCTGCGCGCACCCACCACCGCGCAACGCGAACAGCTCGAACGACAATCCCGGGCACGACCGGACCAGGTGCCGCGCATCTGCTGGCCCGGGGCCGAACTACGCATCTGGAAGGGGCGACTGTGGGCAATGACCCCGCGCCGCACGCCGCCCTCCGACTGGCAAGCTACATGGCGCGGCGAACCGCTACAGCTGCCCGATGGCGGCACGCTGACGTTGCAGCCGGACCACGCACGGCTGCCTGCGCCACTCACGCTGCGCCTGCGCCGCGGCGGCGAGCGCATCAAACCACTCGGCGACCCACATACGCGCGACGTGCGCGATTTGTTTCAGCAGGCGCAGGTGCCACCATGGCAACGTGCCGCCTGCCCGCTGCTGTACCTCGACGACGACCTGGTGGCGGTCGCTGACCGCTGGATAAGTGCGCGCGGTGCGGCGGTTTTCACCCAGGCCGGAGCCCAACCCCGCTGGCATCCGACGCCTTGATCAGGATCACGCAAACGTGCCGCGGACGCAGCCGCAGATTGATTCCCGAGGGGCACTGCGTTAGCGTTGTCGGCCATGGCCAAGTCCCCTCCTGTTGCAGAGCAAACCCCACCACCAGCCGACTTCGAACACGCGCTGGACGAGCTGGAACAACTGGTCGCGCACATGGAGGGCGGCGAGCTGAGCCTGGAAGAATCCCTCAGTTCGTTCGAGCGTGGTATTGGTCTGTTCCGGCATTGCCAGCAATCACTGGAGCAAGCCGAGTTGCGTGTACGCCTGCTGCTCGATCCCGATGCTCCTGAAAACGCTGAACCATTTGAACCCTGAACCCGAGCTTGGCCCCGCGCTGCAAGCCCTGATCGCCCGCTCGGAGCATGCGCTGGACCGGTATCTGCCGCGCACCGCGCAAGCGCCGACCGCCCTGCACCAGGCCATGCGTTACGCCGTGCTGGGTGGCGGCAAGCGCCTGCGCCCCCTGCTGGTATACGCCACCGCCGACGCGCTCGGCACCAACGGCCCCGAACTGGACGCGCTGGCTTGTGCGGTGGAGTTGATCCACGCCTATTCACTGGTACACGACGACCTGCCGGCGATGGACAACGATGCGTTGCGGCGTGGCCAGCCAACCTGTCACGTCGCCTTTGGCGAAGCCATGGCCATCCTGGCCGGCGACGCGCTACAGGCACTGGCCTTCGAACTGCTCGCCAGCGATCCGGCCGCCGCGACCCGCCCGGCCACGCTGGTGCAAATGCTCAGCGTGCTTGGCCAGGCTTGCGGCGCTGGCGGCATGGCCGGTGGACAGGCGCTGGATCTCGGCGCCGTCGGCCGCACACTGACCCTGCCCGAGCTGGAACACATGCACGCGTGCAAGACTGGCGCGTTGATTCGCGCCTCGGTGCGCCTCGGCGCGCTGGCCGGTGGCGCCGACCCGGCCACGCAAGACGCACTCGACGCGTACGCTGGCGCGCTGGGCCTGGCGTTTCAGGTGCGCGATGACATTCTCGACGTGGAAGGCGATGCGTCGGTACTGGGCAAGACCGCCGGCAAGGATGCCGCCGCCGACAAGCCGACTTTCCCCTCGATCATCGGCATGCCCGCCGCCCGCGCGCGCGTGACCGAACTCACCGCCAGCGCGCTGGAAGCCATCGCCCCCCTGGGCGAAGGTGGCGTGCTGCTGCGCGAGCTGGCCGTGTATTCCGCCTGCCGCAAACATTGAAAATCCACGACGCGGCCGCGAAACCCCAAGGCACCAGAGCTGCGTAGGGCGGGCACTGCCCGCCGCGCTCTTAACGCATCCGATGGCGTATCTGAAAGGCCGCCGGGCAGTGCCCGCCCTACATGAGCGTGGCGCTGTTGCACGACTTGGCGGTATGTCGCCCGCAGCCACAGACATTGAAACACCAGAGTATGAAGTCGAACTCCACGGCAAAGCTTCGTAGGGCGGGCACTGCCCGCCGTACTGGGCCGCCCGACCGGCGCAGCGCCGGTCGGGCACGATCAACCTCAGGCTACTTGATCAGGCGTAACGCAAACGGGTAGCGATAGCGCACACCCTCGTTCGCCTTGATCCCCGCGATGATGGTGAACACCAGCCAGAAAATCCCGATGATGATCCACAGCGGAATCGTCAGGATCATGCCGATGCCCAGCGTCAGCACGGTCAGCACCAGCAGCGCCAGGAATGCAATCGCCACCGTGATGTTGAAGTTCAGTGCCTCCTTGGCCTGATCGTCCACGAACGGCATGGTGTCCTTTTTCACCAGCCAGATGACCAGCGGGCCGATGAAACACCCCCAGCCGCCGCCAAACGCACCGGTGAGAATGGCACCAACGAGGGCGGACAAATGGGCAAACATGGCCCACTGCCGCTGCTCGGCTGGCGGGAAACCGGCCGACACGGGATCACCGGACTCGGGCGGGATGACGGACTCAGGTGGAACGCTCATGCGTGTCTCCTTGCGTCAGCAGCTGCCGACCGGTCGCCGGCAGCGCAGATGCTAGCAAGCATCGCCGCGCTGTGCCGGGATTGGGGTGCCGATCAACCCGCCGGCCTGTCTTGCAGCAAGTACAGCACCCAAGCTGCGTACGCGTTGTGAACCCCACCGCGCGTCTACCCACCTGGCGTGCGCTCCGGCACCGGCACGCCAGCAAGATTTACTCGCCAGCCACGGTCATGGCTTCCAGCAGGATCGAGCCGGTGAGAACCGACGCGCGGCGATCCACATCGGTACCCACGGCAACCATCCCGCGGAACATGTCACGCAAATTCGCGGCTATCGTGATCTCCTGTACCGGGTAGGCAATCTGCCCGTTCTCCACCCAGAAACCGGCGGCGCCACGCGAATAATCGCCGGTCACGATGGACACGCCCTGGCCCATCACTTCGGTCACCAGCAAACCCGTGCCCATGCGCCTGAGCAGTCCGGCAAAGTCATCGCGCGCGCCATCGGCGCTGCCCGCAGCGACCACCATGTTGTGGATGCCGCCGGCGTTGCCGGTCGACTCCAGCCCCAGCTTGCGCGCCGAATAACTGCCCAGCACATACCGCGCCAACACGCCACCGGCGATCAATGCGCTATCGCGCGTAGCCACGCCTTCCGCATCGAAGCTGGACGAGCCCTGACCACGGGGCAACAGTGGCTGCTCGTTGATATTGCACCATGCCGGCAACACCAACTTGCCCAGGTGATCGAGCAGAAAGCTGGACTGGCGATACAACGCACCGCCGCTGACGGCACCGAGCAGGTGGCCAATCAAGCCGCGTGCCAGTTCCGGCACAAACAACACCGGACACTGCCGCGTGGACAGAGTGCGCGCACCGATGCGTGCCAGCGTGCGCTCGGCCGCCTTGTCGCCCAGCGCTTGCGCGCTGATGAGGTCGCCTGCCGCACGCACGCTGTCATACCAGTAGTCACGCTGCATGCCATCGTCGTGGCCGGCAATGAGTGCCAGCGACAGGGAGTGTCGCGTGCCGCGCTCACGGCCGACGAAGCCGTGCGAATTGGCATACACCGCCATGCCTTGCCCGGCCTGCACGCCGGCCCCCTCGGAATTGGTGATGCCGGCATGCGCGCGCCCGGCGTCCTCGATGGCGATACCCAGTTCAATCGCCGCCGTGGTGTCGATATCCCACGGATGCCACAAGTCCAGATCGGGGAACACCGTGGCCATGCGCGCCGCATCAGCAAGCCCGGCCGCCGGATCAGCTTCCGTATAACGCGCAATCGCGCAAGCCTGGTCGAGCGTGGCCTGGATGGAGTCGGGATTGAGATCCGCGGTGCTGGCCGAACCCTTGCGCTGGCCAAAGTACACCGTCAACCCGAAACCACGATCGCGCGTGTGCTCGACCGTTTCCACCTCGCCCAGACGCACGTTCACACTCAGGCCGGTCTCGATGCTGGCCGACACTTCGACCTGACTTGCACCGGCGCCACGTGCCCGGTGGATCACGTCCTCGGCCAATTCGGCCAGACGATCCAGGTCGTGCTGGCTGTGATCCCGACTACGGTCCTGGCTGACGGCGACTTCGCTCACGTTGGGGTTTCCTGGAGGATAGACGGGTAGAATAAGCGGTCCGCACCCGTCGAGGTGATCAACATGGGGCCGTCGCCGCGAAATGCAAAGCGCCACACCGAGCCCTGTGCCACCCGCCATCGGCATCTATCGTCACTACAAGGGCCAGCGTTACCAGGTACTGGGCGTCGCCCGCCACAGCGAAACGGAAGAGCTGCTGGTCGTCTATCAGGCACTCTACGGCGAGCACGGATTGTGGGTGCGCCCGTTGCGCATGTTCAGCGAGTCCGTTGAACTCGATGGCCAACGCGTTGCCCGCTTCGCCCTCGAACTGGCCGGGCCTCCGCCCGCCTGGCCCGACGACCGCCAGGCCTGAAATCCGCTCCGCATGAGATCGAACCCCGTGAGCCCGAGCCGCAGCCGCAACCAGACCGAACTGGACGATACCGACTACGGTCCCAGCCGTACCCAGCAGCGCCGCGAGGCGTTGGCGGTGCTGGCTCTCGCCAGCCAGCTGGTCGAACTGCAACCCACTCGTCTGGCCAGGCTGGAACTACCCGACGATGTCCGCCGCGAGGTCGACATCACCCGTCGCACGCCGTCGCATGGCGCGCACAAACGCCAGCTCGCGTTCCTGGCCAAGGTCATGCGCCGATACGACGCCGCCGACTTCGCTGCCGTGCGCGCAGAGCTTGGAGAAAACCGCGAACGTCAGCGCGCGGAAGACGCCGTCATGCACCGCATGGAGAGCATGCGTGAGCGGCTGCTCAACGAAGATCCCGCGGCTTTGCCGGAGCTGATCAGCGCGCACCCGCAAGTCGACACCCAGCGCCTGCGCGCACTGATCCGCCAGGCGCGCAGCGAACAAGCCACGCCGAACAAGCCGCCACGGGCCTACCGCGAGATATTCCGGTTGCTCAAGGATCTCGGCGAGACGGACCCGGCTGAGCCGTCGGCATGAATGCCAGCGCCGCATGATACCGGGCTGTCGGCATGCATCCCGTCGCCGCGTGACGTCCTTGGCCATGCCGATGGTTCCCGGCGTCGTCACTATTGCCGGCAATCCCGTTCGTGCAACAAGCCGCAGCCACGCCCGCGTAGGACCGGCGCTGCCCGCCGGCCTTTGGAGATACGCCGTCGTGCGCGGTGCAAGTGCGGCGGGCAGTGCCCGCCCTACGCGGCTCCGGCACACTGGGGTTTCGACACCCGTCATGGCCAATGCTTGCGGCTGGCGGTATACGCAGCCGCGTGATCGGTTGCACGATCGTCGCTGCCATCGTGCGGAAGAAACGTCGCGACTTCCCGCACGAGCGGCACGCTGGGTCCAAGAACTGGCGGTAGAAACAGGCAGGTGAGGCAAGCCGCAGCCACTTGTGTTTCTACCGCCCAGGCGCCTAGAAATCCTGCTTGAAGCGGACGCCAATCGTGCGTGGCTGGCTGAAGCCGGTATAGACCTGACCGTTGGGATATTGCGGTGCGACACCGTGTGCACCACAGACATCGACACCGCACTCGGTGTACTTGTACTGCGCCGCACGCTTGTCGAACACGTTGTTGACGAACACGTTGACCGACCAGCTGTTCTTTTGCAGGCCGGCAGACAGGTCGAGTGAATTGTAGGCAGGCAGGTTGCCCAGCAGGGCGCGCTCGCTCAACCGCAAGTCGGTCGTGCGGCTGCCGACATGCACCAGCGCAGCCTGGACGAACGCGTCGTTGCCACCCATGTTGAAGCTGTAGTGCGCGATCAGGTTGCCCTTGAACCTTGGCGTTATCGGCAGTTGCGTGCCCTTCGGACCCAGCGGACCGGCCACGACACTGCCATCCTGCGGGTTGATCGAGCCCGGCGGGCAATCCGTGATGGGATTGCCGCTCGCGTCAGTGAATCCGCAATAGTTCGCGCTCAACCTGGCGCGATACACCGCGATCCCCGTCGTCAGTTGCAGGTTGTACGTGGCCTGCCAGTTCAACTGCGACTCCAGACCGTCAATGCGGGCGGAGTTGGCGTTCTTGATTTCAGTCAGACCGTTCGCCCCCAGGATCGGGAACTGGAAGTCATTCCATGTCTCACGGAACACCGCGCCGTTGAACGACAGCCGGTTGTCCAACCAGGACGTTTTCCAGCCCAGCTCCTCGTTGATCAGGAAATCCGCCTGGTAGGGCAGCAGCGTGCCGCGCCGGTTGACACCACCCGGACGAAAGCCCTCGGAGCGCGTGGCATAGATCATCTTCGTCGGGGTGATATTCCACGTCAGGTTGTACTTGGTCAGACTTCCGCTTTCCTTGATGCCCTTGTCGAAGTCGGAGCATGGCGCGCCCAAGAACGGTTCAGGCGACACGCAGGCGGCTTCGCCCTGGCTGGTGGAAAAACCCGCGCCGTAGCCAAAATAACCGTACAGTCGATTGCTGGTGCGGTAATAGCGCTCGCCAATCGTGCCGGTGAGTACGTCGGGGATGAAATCCCAGGACAGTTCGCCGAATACCGCCTTGTCCCGGTCGTAGCGCATCTGCCGGGTCAGCCAGATCGTGTGCTCCCAGCCGGGAACGGACAGCGCGTCGGCCAGACCATCCACCCGGTAATTCTGCAGGATGTCGTGTTTCTGCTTCTGCCAGAACAAGCCAGCGACCAGCCGCAGCCGTTCGTCTGCCGGCGAGACCAGCCGCAGCTCGTGGCTGTTTTTGGTGTAGCGATCCCGGTCGCTGATGTGCTGCGAGGGATTGATCAGCGCGCCGCTGTTGTCGTAGAAATACGCACCGGAGCCATACAAGGCGTCGTACCAAAACCCGTAGTCGGTGTAGTCGGTCTGCTCTTCCTGATTGCGCTTGAGGTGCGCGTAGGCATAGGTCAGATCGAAATTGCCGATCTTGCCCTGCACCGTCAACGCGCCTTGCCACCAGCGGTCATTGACGCGCTCGGGATAGAAGTGGGTTACGGCCAGATCGCCAATGGCCGGATCGCTGGCAAAATTGCCATGCGAGATCATCTGCTGCCCCATCAGCATCGGGGTGATCGACCAGTTGTCGTTGAGGTCGACTTTCAGCGCGGCGCGCGCGCCGCTGATATTGGCGTCGTTGTAATTGTCCCGGGCGTGGCCGACACACTGGAACGCGGAGGCGGGTGAGGTCCCGCTTGGCGTGCAATCCGGGGCATTGCTGATGGTGATGCCCGAAGTGGGGAACGTACGCGATCCGGCCCGGTTGTCGATGTACCCGGCGTCATGTTCACGCCAGCCAACCAGGCGGATCGCCGCCCTCTGGTTGATCGGCAGATTGAGCATGCCCTCGGCGGTGTAGCCGATGCCGCCGTGGGCAACGGTGTCCACCCCCACGCTGTAATTTGCCGCGTAACCACTTGGGTCAGGCTGGTTGGTGATGATGCGCAACGCACCAGCTTCGGCGCTCGCGCCATACAACGTCCCCTGTGGGCCCGCCAGCACCTCGATGCGGGCAATGTCGTACATGTGGATGTCCAGTGGCCCCTGGATCGTCGTCACCGGCTGGTTGTCCAGATACACGCCAACGCTCGGCTGCGACCCGGAATGGTTGGTGTTGCCGCCGCTGGTCACTCCGCGCATGTAGATCGACGCGAAGCCCGGGCCAGTGGCAATGCCGCCACCGCCCTGCTGGAAACTCACGCTGGGCAGGTACTTCACGTAGTCATCGAAGCTTTGCACATGCAACGCTTCGAGCTGATCGGTGGCCAGCACGTCAATGCTGATGGGCACCTTCTGCAGGTTCTCCGCGCGCTTCTGCGCAGTCACGGTAACGACGCCGAGCGTCGTGGCTTTCTGCTTCGCGGTGGGCGTTGCGCTCGGCGCAGCGGGCTGCTCCGCATCTTGCGCAAAGGCCGGCGCGGCCATGGCAAAACAAATTGCCGCAGCCAGCGGCAATCGCACCAGCCTCGCCCGCTGGGCACTCACGGTGTGTCTGGATCTACTTGCGTGCATACGATCTCCCCTGACTTGGTCCACGGCAATTCAACAAAACGGGCTGCATTCCCCGAATTCCGGCACAGCGGGATAACTCTCCAGTACCGGCCCCAAAGCCTGCTCCAGCGGCCCCAACCAGGCAGCATAGTGCCGCCAGTGATCAACACCTTCGCGATAGATCGGCTGACGCACCTGTTCCGAACTGGCAGTACGCACCGGCCGCGGGTTCTGGAAAAACCGCAGGCATGCTGCTTCGAACGGCAGATCGCAATAATCCAGCAAGCGGCGCACCTCGCCCTCGGTGTCCGCAACCATGCGTTCATATAGCACACGATGGATGCGTCCCGGCAACACCGCATCGAAATGCGCCATCAGCCTGACATAGTCGTGGTAGTAACGCCCGATATCCTCGAGCCCGTAACTGAAACTCTGCCCGCGCGCAAAATGCTGCTTGAACGCCGAGAAACAACAAGCCAGCGGATGCCGGCGCGCATCGATGATCTTTGCATTCGGCAACATCAAATGGATCAGGCCGATGTGCATGAAGTTGTTCGGCATCTTGTCGATGAACAGCGGCGCGGAAGTCTTGCGCTGGATCTGCGTGCGGGCCAGATACTGCTCGCCAAGTGCGCGCAATGCGTCGGCGTCGAGTGCGGCCAGGGCATCGTGGTAGGGCGTCGCGCTGTCCGGGTCGCCCTGCCGACGCAAACCGCGCGTCATGGACGCGACTTCGGGCAGCTCCATCGTGCCTTCGACCTGGCTGTGGCTGGACAGGATCTGCTCGATCAG
>DAITPL010000061.1:0-14729 GCA_036833615.1 Rhodanobacter sp. | reverse complement strand
TGGCTGGGGCGGCAGGATTCGAACCTGCGTATGCGGGAATCAAAATCCCGTGCCTTAACCAGCTTGGCGACGCCCCAGTGAACTGTTTGTCCGGCTGTCCTTAAGCTTTACCTCTGCCGCTGCATCCATCGGCGACCGTGCCACTCACACCAGACGCCGATGCCGGACCAACGACTGCTGCAGCGGGGAAACCGTCATGCCGGAGGCGACATGTGCGGTGAACGCCAACGGGCAGTGCCGGGCGATGGCCAGCGCCTGGTCGTACGATCTAGTCTCCAAAAAAACACAACCACCGCTGCCGGAGAGGCGCGCATGCCCGGACCGTTCCAGCCAGTCCAGTGCCGCGGCCACGGCCGGATGCCGCGCACGCACCACTGGCGTGAAGGCATTGTCCACCGTTTCGCCGGAAACAAAGGATGAAATTGTCGCCGGTGGCGCATTTCGTGTCAATTCACGCGCCTGGAACAGCTCCGCCGTGGATACCTGCGCATGCGGATCAAGCACGACATAGTGGCGGCGCGGCAACTGCAGTGGCGTCAATTGTTCGCCCACCCCTTCGGCCCAGGCCGAGTGTCCGCGCACGAACACCGGCACGTCGGCACCAAGCTGGCGCCCGAGTTCGGCCAGTACATCCTCGCTCAAACCCAGGCCCCACAGCATGTTCAATGCCACCAGCACGGTGGCCGCATCCGAGCTGCCACCACCCAGGCCACCACCCAGCGGAATGCGCTTGTGTACCGCAATGTCGACGCCGGCATTGATCCCGGCGTGGGCACGCAACAACTGCGCCGCGCGCACAGTCAAATCGCGCTCTGCAGGCACACCAGGCATAGGGTGCTGACGCTGGACTGCACCCTCGGCACGTACCCGCAACCGCACCTCATCGCCCCAGTCGAGCAGGCGGAATACCGTCTGCAACTGGTGATAACCGTCTGCGCGCCGACCCGTGATACGCAAAAACAAATTGAGCTTGGCCGGCGCGGGCCACACCGTCCATTCATCCCGGGCCAACGGTGACAGCTGGCGGCGCATGAACACGCGCAAGTCCGCCGGGAACCCGTTGTCCGCGTCGCGCTGGCGCGCCAGTGCGAAGCTCGCGTCCTTCCTGTCGACCGCGACAAATCCGTGCTGCGCGTAGAACGGCGCGTTCCACGCCACGTCGGCCAGCGTGCCCAGATCCACCTGCCGGTAACCCGCTGCGCGCGCCCAGTCACACGCCTGCTCCAGCAATGCGGAGCCGATGCCGAGTCGGCCATGGCTCGGCAATACATCGATTTCCGCAACGCCAATGCCACCGGCAGCCACATCGGTGTCCAGCCAGATGAAACCGACCACCTCGTCGATCGCATCGCGAGCCACCCATACCAGCCCGCGCGTTATCGCCCGCTGCAGCAGCGCCGGCGGTATCGCCATGGCGGCATAGCTCGCCCACGCCCGATGGCCACGGAACAATTGCACTGCCGCGCGTTCGATCGCGCACAACGCAGCTACCTGATCGGACTGGGCAGGTTCCACGCGAAAACGCATCAAAGTCTCCAAGACGACTCGCGCCCGTTGCCAGCGCGGGCTGCAGACTACCGCTCACTGCCAACACAACCAACCTGCCGCAACCCCTGTGCCGAAGTGTGCGGTCAGCGGAGCGCCCAGCCCGGGAGCTTGGGCAGTAGAAGCTTTCGAGGTATGGAGTGGTTGCGTGAGGACAGTTTTTGCCTTGCACCAACCCATGGTGGTTCCATGGCCCGGCAGCGACGGAACAGCCGGACCATGCCGCCGCTTGCGCAGCCCGGAAGATTCCGCCCGCGCTCCTAGCGAAATTGCCAGCTGTCGATCGACAATTTCACCTTGTACGGCGCCCGCTCGGCAAACACCTTCTGCGGCAGCGGCGGCTGGCGGGTCATGTCCCACTGTCGATAGTCGACCACCCAGCCATCCTGACGCAGCAGCGACGGCAGACGGTTGGTGCCAAAATCCAGTTCCGCCGCGCCGCCATCCGCACGCAGGCCGAGCACCCACGCGCGCAAGTCACGCAACGGCACGTTCCAACCCAGCGCCTTGTGCATCAGCGCCTCGGCATCCGCGCCGTGCAACGGGCCACCGTCCAGCCCTTCCAGCAACGCGCCATCGGGACCACCACTGAGGCGGAAACTCTTGCTTGCCAGCGGACCGCGCAGTACGAACTCGTAACGTTCGCCATCCTGCGTCCAGCTGAAACTGCCGCTGCCGCCATCGCGCGCGGAGGTCACCCCAAGCCGTCCGCTCAATGTCCAGTGCGTGGCCTGCGCCAACATCTGCTCGCGGGCCAACTGCTCGTTGAGCAAGCCGGCATCGCCCTTGATGCGCGCGGCGGGCACACACGCCGCCAGCAACAACGGCAGCGCCATGCACAATAACCGGCTCACGACTTTCATGGATGCAGGCGCTTCAAGGTTTCCTGCAGCGTTGCATTGTGCGGATCAATCTTGCGCACTTCGTCAAATACCCGTTGCGCGTCATGCGCGTTGCCTTGCTTGAGCAGGACCTCGCCCAGGTGCACGCCAACGTCAGGGTCCTTGCGCGACGCCCACGCCCCACGCAACGTCTGCACTGCCTGTTCCAGGTGCCCCAGCCGATACTGCAGCCAACCCCAGGAGTCGGCGATGGCTGGATCCTCCGGCTTGGCCGCACGCGCCACCTGGATCAGGCGCTCCGCCTCGGGCAGGTCACGATTGGCATCGGCCAGCGTGAAACCCAGCGCATTGCTGGCATCGACATCGCCGGGCTTGATTTTCAGCAAACGCTGAAAGTCCTGTACCGCCATGTCGATATTACCCGCCTGCGCGTACGCCAGGCCGCGGCCGTAGAGCAGCGCGGGATCGTCCGGCACCACCTGCAACGCACGCCCGAACGCAGCTTCGGCTTGCGGATACTTCCGCTCGCGCAGATACAGTTCAGCGTCGAGCTGATAGGCCTGTCGCAACTGCGCAGGCTGTTCGAGATAGCTCAACTCCAACTGCTCCAGCAGCTGGTGCGCATCGGCGGTCCGACCCTGCGTGTGCAGGATCAGAGCGCTGCGCAGATCCGCATCAAGCGCGTGCGGATCGTCATCACCCACCTGTGCATACCACGTCAGCGCTTCGGCGTCGCGACGCTGCATTTCGGCCAACTGCCCGAGCAGGTACGCACTCTGTTCGCGCACTTCCGGTGCGGCCTGCTGCAGCTGTTGATAGAGCGTCGCCAGCGTCTTGCCATCCTTGTTCTGCGCGGCCAGTGCCGCCCGCAGCGCATAGATTTCGGCGTTCTGCGGGCCGCGTTCCAGCGCCCTGGACGCAGCCGGATAATCACCCGCCCGACCCAGCATGGTTGCATACGCCAAACGCAATCGGGTATCGGTGGGCGCTCTGCTGATCGCCTGCTGGAGCAACGCCCGGGCACCGGCAGAATCGCCCTGGCCGAGCTTCAGATGGGCCGTCCACGCGTAGCTCTCGGGACTGCGAAAGCGGGTCATGGCAGCTTCGGCAATCCGCATGGCGTACGCGTGCCGGCCCAGCTTGTCGCCCAACTCACTCATCGCCAGCCAGGCCTGGACATCGGCCGGCAGGCGTTGCGGTGTCGCCAACGCCTCCAACATGCGCGCGGCCTGGGCCTGGTCGCGCGCGCCAACCAGCACGCGCCCAAACTGGCGCCACGCGTTCTTGTCCCCGCTGGCCAGCAACCGCTCAAGCTCGATCTGCGCCAGCGCCCCGTCGCCACGATCCAGTGCCAGTTCTGCCCGGGCCCGGGCCAGCGCTGCAGGCGTCGCACCCAATTGCTGCCACTTGTCCAGCGCGCGCGACGCCGCGGCATCGTCGTGAATGGCAAGCGCCAGCTCGGCAGCGCGGGCGGCAACCTTGGGGTCGCTGCTCAAGCTCATGGCCCGGCCATAGAAACCGGCTGCCGCCGGCAGATCGGCCCGCGTCAGTGCCATTTCGCCCGCCAGCATCTGCGCCAGCACATCGTGCTCCGCATCGGGTGTAGTCACCACCATGCGCGCCAGCGGTTGTGGCGTGGCAACGACTGCCCCTGGCACGGTTTGCACGGGAGCGGTGGCACAGGCAGCCAAAGCCAGCGTACACGCCGCCAGTGCCGTAAAATGCCGCAACGGCTTGAACTTGGCCGAACTGCTCAGCACACTAGACTTCATCTGTTTGCCCGATTCGCTTGCCCGGATCACCACGCGGCGACGTTGCGCCAAGCTTAGCCCACGTTGCCACCCTGCCACCGTCGAGATACCTCCCTAACATGCCGCTGATCGCCCTCGGGCTCAATCACCTCACTGCGCCAGTCAGTTTGCGCGAACAGGTGGTGTTCGACGCGGACGCCGCTGCCGCGGCGTTGGGCGAGCTCAGCCACGAGCCAGGGGTCGAGGAAGCGCTGATTCTGTCCACCTGCAACCGCACCGAAATATATGCTGGTGTGCACCGGGGTGCCGAAGGGGCACCGCAATTCTGGCTGGAACGGCATCAGCATCTGACCGCCGGCAAACTGGATGAGTTCCTGTATCGCTATGACGAGCAGGAGGCGGTGCGCCACGTATTTCGCGTCGCCACCGGGCTGGACTCGATGGTGCTTGGCGAGCCGCAGATCCTCGGCCAGGTCAAGGATGCCTACCGCCAGGCCCAGGCGGCGCAAACCATGCGCGCGCCGCTGGATCGCCTGCTGCAGCACACGTTCGCCGTGGCCAAACGCGTGCGCACGGATACCCGGATCGGCGCCAACACGGTCTCCGTGGCGTTCACGGCCGTGCGTCTGGCCGAGCGTGTCTTCACCGACCTGAAACAGGCGTGCGTGCTGTTGATCGGCGCCGGCGACACGATCGAACTGGTCGCCCGGCACCTCACCGAGAAACACGTCGCGCGGCTGATCGTGGCCAACCGCACGCCCGAAAACGCCCAGGAACTGGCCGGTCGCTACAGCGGTTACGCCATTGCGCTGGGAGACCTGGCGCAGCACCTGGCCGAAGCGGACATCGTGATTTCGTCCACCGCCGCACGCCAACCCATCGTGACCCGGACGATGGTCGAGCAGGCGATGAACACGCGCCGGCGCAAGCCCATGTTCATGGTCGATATTGCCGTGCCACGCGACATCGAGGCCAGCGTTGGCGAGTTGCCGGACGTGTATCTGTACGGCATCGACGACCTGCGTCAGGTGATCGACGACAACCGCCGCTCGCGCGCCGCTGCCGCACACGAAGCGGAGGCCATCATCGACCTGCAGGTGGAACGCTACATG
Organism: Rhodanobacter sp.; assembly: GCA_036833615.1. Taxonomy (GTDB): domain Bacteria; phylum Pseudomonadota; class Gammaproteobacteria; order Xanthomonadales; family Rhodanobacteraceae; genus Rhodanobacter. Next base: position 9,479 of record DAITPL010000061.1, on the reverse strand, counting down.
GCCTGGCGCCGTGCGCTCACGCTGAAAAACCCCGTGCTGGACATGCGCCATCACGCCGAGGTCTATCGCGATGAAGTACTGGGCAAGGCGCGGGCCATGCTCAGCCACGGCAAGCCGGCCGAAGACACGCTGGAGTTCCTCGCGCACACCTTGACCAACAAGCTGCTGCACCATCCGACCGTGCGTCTGCGTGATGCTGCGTTGAGTGGCGACACCGAGTTGCTGCACGCGGCTGAGCGCCTGTACCACATCGACGATGACAGCCACTCGCGGACGTAGGACGCCCCCGGCCGCGACCGATCGGTGACGGAAGCGCCTGCGGATACCGGCTTTGCCCACCGCAGCTGCCCTCGCATGGCCTCGGGGCAACACCCGCCGCCAGCCCAAAGTGAACATCACCCAGCAATGACTCCATCGATCCGCCGCAAGCTTGAAGCACTGGCCGAACGCCACGAGGAAATCGGGCTGCTGCTTGCGCAGCCGGACGCGCATGCCGACAACGCACGCTTCCGCGCGCTGTCACAGGAATACGCGCAACTGGATGCGGTAACCGTCTCCCTGCACGAGCACGACCGGGCCGAACGCGAGCTGGCCGAAGCGCACGCCATGCTCGACGATCCCGAATTGCGCGAGATGGCGGCCGACGACGTGCAACGCCTGCAGCAACGGCTGCTCGACCTGGATGCGGCGTTGCAGATCCTGTTGCTGCCCAGGGACCCGCGCGACGACGCCAGCCTGTATCTGGAAATACGTGCCGGCACCGGCGGCGACGAGGCCGCCATCTTTGCCGGCGACCTGTTGCGCATGTACACGCGTTATGCGGAAACGCGGCGCTGGCAAGTGGAAATCCTCAGCGAGCACGCGGGTGAACACGGCGGCTTCAAGGAAGTGGTGGCACGCGTCGAAGGCACCGGCGCGTACTCGCAATTCAAGTTTGAATCCGGCACCCACCGCGTCCAGCGCGTGCCGGAAACCGAGTCGCAGGGGCGCATCCACACCTCCGCGGCCACCGTCGCGATCATGCCGGTGCCCGACGAGATTGATGACGTGGAAATCAACCCGAGCGAGTTGAAGGTCGACACGTTCCGGTCTTCGGGGGCTGGTGGCCAGCACATCAACAAGACCGAGTCCGCCATTCGCATCACCCACCTGCCCACCGGCACCGTGGTGGAATGCCAGGATGAACGCAGTCAGCACAAGAACCGGGCGCGGGCGATGAGCCTGCTCAAGGCGCGCTTGCTGGATGCCGAACGCAGCAAGCAAAGTGCGGAACGCTCCGAGGCGCGCCGTCTGCAGGTCGGTTCCGGCGATCGCAGCCAGCGCATTCGCACCTACAATTTCCCGCAGGGGCGGATTACCGACCACCGCATCAACCTCACGCTGTACCGCCTGCCGGAAATCATGCAAGGCGACCTGGCCGAGTTGATCGGCGCGCTGAATCGGGAATATCAGGCCGACCAACTGCAGGCTCTGGGCACCGCGTGAGCCGGCCCACGTCAGGCGCAGCGAAACCCTTGCAGTTCCCGCTCGGCCTGGTCTGCACGCGTGACCTGCTCGACCCGCGCCGCCGGCGGCCCCTGTTGCAACCAGCCTTGCAACGCATCAAGCGCAGCAGCTGCCCCGCTGGCAACCACCTCGACGCTGCCATCCGGCTGATTCCGGGCGTATCCGGTCAAGCCCAGCGCCAGTGCGCGCTCGCGCGTGCCGGCGCGAAAAAACACCCCTTGCACCCGGCCGGTGACAATGAACCTTGCCGTCGCCATCACTCGACGCCAATGGCTTTCGCCAGGCTGGCCGCCGTGACCGGGCCGACGATGTGCGCGGCAACCTTGCCCTGTGGATCAATCAGCCACGTGGTTGGCAAGCCAACGGGTTCGTCGAAGTCAGCCAGCGGCTTGTCCAGCGTGACTTGCGCGATCGGGTACACCACGGGACGCTTGTGCAAAAACGCCACGATGTCCGCCACGGCGTTGTCCTGGTACGCCAGGCCAATGGCGCGCACGTTCTTGTGCGTGACCACGAAATGCGAAATATCCGGCATTTCCTTGATGCACGGCACGCACCACGTGGCCCAGAAATTGACGATCACCCAATGCCCGCGCTGCGCGGCGAGATCGAAGGTCTGGCCATCCAGCGTGGTGACCCGCAGCCGCGGGTGCACCGGCATCGTCGACGCCGCCGAAACGGGCTGCACCAGCGCAAACATCAGCAGCACAAGCATGCAGTACAACCTTGGAAGCCTCACGCGGAAATCTCCGTGGCATCGGTGGCGATGCCGGCCTTGGGTGGATAAACCTGTTCCAGTCGCGTTCCCAGCTGCGCCGCCAGCACCGCGGCCAAATCCTCCAGCAGCGCCAGCAATTCGGGCGGCAAGTCAATGCCCAGCGTCGCAGCCTCGTCTTGCGGATGCAGCGGCAACCGGTACTCAGTATGCCGGTATACGCGCAACAAATCGGTGCTGTCCAGACTTCGCGTGAGCACCCAGCCACCAGACTCGGCGCGCTGGATCAGGTCCGCGCGCTGCAAGTCGACAAAGTAGTCGGCAATCGCGGCGCTGTGCAAATACGGTTCGACCGCGCGTATGACTGCGGGGTCCACGCTTTGCCCGCCGCGCTGCGCATCGACAAAATGCCGCAACACCACCAGCAGACCAAGGAATTCCGCGCCGGCTGGCAACGCCCGCATGGGGGCGTGGTATTCGAACGCGGACACGGACGCCGCAATCGACGCAGCCAGAATCACGATGACCCACGACAGGTAAATCCACAGCAAAAAGATCGGAATCGACGCGAGCACGCCATAGATTTGCTGGTAGGTCTGCGCATGCTGCACAAACAGGGTGAACCCCCAGCGCGCAATCTCGAACAACACCGCCCCGAGCAACGCACCAATTGCCGCATCGCGTCGTGGTACCGGACAACTCGGGATGCCCGTGTACATCAGCCACAGCGTGAAAAACGTCACCAGAAACGGCAGCGTGCTCAGCAGCCCGCGCGCGACGCCACCAAACTGACCCACGGCCCCGTGCAGCAGCGGCAAGGCCGTGACATAGGAAGTCAGCGCAATACCACCAACCAGCAAAATCGGCCCCAGCGTCAACGCTGCCCAATACAGCAGCAAGCGCGAGCCCCAGCTGCGTGGCGCGTGCGCACGCCAGATCCGGTTGAGCCGGTCTTCGATGCTGATCATCATCGCCAGCGCACTGAACAACATCACCAGAATGCTGATGCCGGTGAGCTTGCTGGCGTTGGCGGCGAAACCAAGCATGGTTTCCTGCACCGCCTTGCCCGCCGCCGGCACGAAATTGCTGAACACGAAATTGACCAGCGTGTCGCGCGCCGGCTGAAACACCGGAAACGCGGAGAACATGACGAACACCGCGACGGTCAGCGGTACCAGCGACACCAGCGTGGTGTATGACAGCGCACCGGCCGTCTCGAAGCACTTGTCCGCAATGAAGCGCTGCCAGATGAAGCGGCTGAAACTCAGCGTGCGGTCACGATTGAAACGGCGGGTCATCAGTGCCCCCGAAGTGGATACGGCGTATGCCAGCCAACATCACGGACTGCGGTCAGTACACTAACGTATCGCCCGGGGATGTCCCAAACGCGTGAATGCCTCGCAGCCGAACCACATCGCATGAATCATGACATTCTCGTCCTGTACTACAGCCGCAGCGGCCACACCGCGCAACTGGCACGCCTGATCGCGCGAGGTATCGAGGAAGTGCCCGGCATGTGCGCGCGCCTGCGCCAGGTGCCGCCGGTAGCGCCGGTGACTGAAGTGGCGCAACCGCCGGAACCGGAAGACGGCGCGCCTTATGTGCAGAAGCAGGACTTGCTCGATTGCGTGGGGCTGGCCATGGGCAGCCCGACCCGCTTCGGCAACATGGCCGCACCGCTGAAATATTTTCTCGACGGTACCGGCGCCGAATGGGCCAGCGGCACGTTGGCTGGCAAGCCGGCAGCCTTGTTCACCTCCACCAGCACCATGCACGGTGGCCAGGAATCGACCCTGCTGAGCATGGCCCTGCCGCTGCTGCATCACGGCATGCTGATCGTCGGCCTGCCCTATACCGAACCTGCGCTCACTTCCACGCAGACCGGGGGTACCCCGTATGGCGCCAGCCATGTCACCGGCGCCAAGGGCGACAACCCGCTCAGCGAACACGAACGCGCGCTGGCCCGCGCGCTGGGCCGCCGCCTCGCCGACACGGCCCGCAAACTGGCGGCGAACGCATGACCGCACGCATCCCCTTGCCCGCGGAACAACGGCTGGGCCTGCTCACCTGGGCCGCTTTGGTTGTCCTGCAACCCATTTGGTACGGTTGGCTGTTCCCCCCACAGTTCATGCCCATCTGGCTGGTCCTGGCGATCACCGTCATCCCCTTGCTGCTGCCGCTGCTGGCCATCCGCAACGCGCAACGCGCGCTGCTCTGGGTCGGCATCCTCAGCCTGTTCTATTTTTGCCACGGCGTCGCCGAAGCCTGGAGCACACCCAGCGAACGCTGGCTGGCGCTGGTCGAGATTGCGCTCACCCTGTTGCTGATTGGCGCGTTGGGTGCCGGCGCCAGGCGCAAACCGCATGGTGGTGCAGGATGATTCCCGCTGCCGCCTGGTTACGAACCGACCTCTGCTTGCAGCGGTTGCCGCGAACGAGAGGCTGCTCGATACCCTGTTACACAGCCGGCGTCCGCCTGGTTTAATTGAGTCCCCCAGATGCGGGGCTCTGCCAAGGTTTCCAGATACCTGGCCGGGGCCGGTGCGAGTCAAGATCGCGCTCACCCAGCCGTTGAGCGGGAACGCTGGGCGCTGGCGTTCATGATCCGGATTCCGTCCACGGACCATGCAATACTTTCTGATCCGAAGCAGCCCACGCACTGACATCGAGGTTCATGTGCTACGGGATCTCAAGCCCTTCGCCCCGGAATATTCCTTGACAATGACATAGCCTGTCTTCGGCGGCAGACACCGGTTGGTTCGCCATCAATGTTTTAGTGTGACTTCCCGGCTGCACGCTGGGGCACCAATAAAATCAACCCAATGATGGCAGCGAGCAGGACGGCAGTGGCGGCGTAACGACTAAACCCAAGTCCGCCGCTGGTCATCGGTTTATCAAGATAATCCCCGACTACAGCGCCAAGCGGCCTGGTCAGAACGAACGCAGTCCAGAACAGCACTGTGTGCGATATTTTCGACGAGAAGTATACGAGGGCTACCAACAAGAGGAGGCTTGAAAATATAAACGCAGCGCCTGTATAGCCCAAGCCTGCATTGTCCGCCGTCCAGTCACCCAGCGCGGTGCCGAGCGTTTGGGAAAACATGATGGTAAGCCAGTAAAACCCCTCGGCCGCTGGTGTGTGCACAGAACCAACGTTAATTGAGCCGAGCGAACGGTACCAGGCAAGCAGCGATGCGCTGAGCAAGGCTGCAAGAATAACGGTGCCACCAAGGTAGCCGATCCCCAATGAGCGATCCACAAAGTCCGCAAGGGTTGTTCCCACCGTGGTGGACGCAATGATCGTTGCCCAGTAGAGAAAAGGATGTAATTTCGTGGCTGAAATCTGCAACACCACAGCTATGACAAATAACGCCATGAAAACGGCAGTCCCCACCAGGTAACCCAAGTTCATGGACATTGAAACCGCATCCCCACCCGTTTCTCCGAGAGTGGTGGCGAGGATCTTTATGATCCAGAAGCCCAAAGTAACCTGAGGAACTTTACTGAGTGCGTTCCTGACGTCGGCGCTCATGGATGCCTCGCTGTGATGGCTGACGCTGGAGTTGAGCGGCGGCGCAGCCGCCCGCCTTTAACATGTTGGACGGCGGCATGCGAAAATGCCAGCTTCACCACCTGCCACGCGTTTGCGGCGTTTTGAAAAAACACTGGATCTTGAGCACGAGCAGTTCCAGAGCCGCTCGTGTCGGGAAATGCGAGTAGCCATATTGGCTTGGGTACCAAGCTCTAGTGCAAACTCATCGGTCAAGCAGGGAAAAGTCTTATGCGCATCTTGGCCGAACATTGTTGTACGCCTGACGCCAAGTAGATTTTTACAATGCAGTGTAATCGTGCAACTGCCACTGCGCAGGCACCGCTGAGGACAATCCCGATGAATAAACGACTTGGTCATCTTGCTGCAATCTGATCCCACAATCCAATCCCGCGGTGTTTCTACGCGCATGAGCACAGCGCGATCACCGTACGCGGGATACTCCAGCCGTCCTCACCCGAACACCACCATGCTCTGCCGGCTCAAGGCCACCGGTTCGCCGCCCGGGCCCCACAGCATCACGCTCTGGTTGGTGTAGCCAGCACGGGCGGCGATGAGTTCGGCGTCGACACGCCAGTTGTCCATGCCAAGGTCGTCGTAGCGGTCGCGCAGCAGTTCGAGCATCCAGGTGAGTGAGCTGCCGGGGGTAGGCGCGGCGAACATCGACAGGGCGATCGGCGGGATGAAGTCGGCGAACGCGAGCACGTGGGTTTCGTCGACGCGGCCTTCGTCACGCAATGCAAGCTGCAGCACGCTTGCGCGCTGCTGGCCGCCGCTGAACGGCAGGTCGCCGAGCAGCCAGCGTGCGCTGAAGTGCTGGGTGAAGGCCGGCATGCGGCCTTCGACGTAGCGCAGCTCCTGTGCTGTCGTGCTCGTCACCGGCGGCTGCACCGGCTGGAAATCGAGCACCGACGGCCGTGCGTTGCCGAACACGCCGACCAGCCGGCACAAGGTCTGCTCGCCATCATGCAGGCTGGCCTCGAGCTGGATCACGCTGCGGCCTTCGCGCAGGCGCTGCGCGTGGATGCCCACTGTGCCAGCCGGCACCGGCGCCACGAAGGTAGTCTGCAAGCTGCGCAAGGGCATGTCCGCCGGTACCAGTTCACGCATGGCGCGCAGGGCCAGCGCCGCCTGCAGGCCACCGAAGGCGCTGCGGCCTTGCAGCCAGTCGTCGCTCACCGTCGCCTGCCAGGCGTCGCCGTGCCGCGTGACTGACTGCATCGCCTCGGAAAATCGCATGGGTTGTGCCTGCACCGGGGAAGAGGCTTGCGATCATGCCAGCGCAACGCGGCGAACGCCCGCATGCCTATACTCGACCCATCGACTCTGGACGGAGCGCGCCATGGCCTTCCTGCAGGATTCACCGCAACTGCCGCACCCGTATCGCGGCGACCGCTCGCTGCTCGCCTTGCTCGATCGCGCACTGCCGGCCGAGCGACGCGCGGCGCTGGACGTCGACCTGGATGCGCTGGGCGATTACGCGCAGATGGCGTGGCAGCGTGCGTGCACCACTACGCGGCGCAAGCCGGTGCTGACGCAATGGGATGCGTGGGGACGCCGCATCGATCGCATCGAACTGACCCCGGCGTGGCAGGAAGGTGCGGCGCTGACGACGCGGCACGCGGTGCTCGCCGCCGGTCATGCGGACAGCGAGCATGCGCGGTTGGAGGAATTCGCCCGCGTCTACCTGTACCACCTGGCCAGCGAGTTCTATACCTGCCCGCTGGCGATGACCGACGGCGCCGCCACCGCGCTCAAGGCGTCCGGCAATCGCGATCTGATCGAGCGCGTGCTGCCGCATCTCCTCAGCCGCGATCCGGCCACGCTCTGGCTCAGCGGGCAGTGGATGACCGAGACGGCCGGCGGCTCCGATGTGGGCAACACCGAAACCATCGCGCGGCAGGATGCCAGCGGCCAGTGGCGGTTGTACGGGCGCAAGTGGTTCAGCTCGGCGGTGGTCGGCGAGGTGGCGCTGGCACTGGCGCGACCGGAAGGCGCGGGCACCGGCACGGGCGCGCTGGCCTTGTTTTACGTCGAGACGATGGACGGCGAGCGGCGCAAGCCGGAACTCGTGATCGATCGGCTGAAGGACAAACTCGGCACGCAGGAACTGCCCACCGCGGAAATCCACCTGGACGGCCTGCCCGCGTGGCCGTTGGGTGAACTGGCCCACGGCGTTCGCCAGGTGGCGCCGATGCTCAACGTCACGCGCACGTGGAATGCGATCTGCGCAATTGCCAGCATGGCGCGGGCGGTCGGTCTGGCACGTGATTTCGCCGCGCGCCGCCGGGCGTTTGGCCGTCCATTGCTCCAGCAGCCACTGCATGCACAGACGCTGGCCGACATGCAGGCGCAGTTCGCGGGCGCGTTCGCGCTGGCGTTCGAGGTCGCGCACCTGCTCGGCCGGGTCGAACACGACGCGGCGGCGCCGCACGAAGCGGCGTTGCTGCGCCTGCTCACGCCGCTGGCCAAGCTGTGGACCGGCAAGCTGGCGGTACAGCTTTGTTCCGAGGCGATCGAATGTTTCGGCGGCGCCGGCTACATCGAGGACACTGGCCTGCCGCAGCTGCTGCGCGACGCGCAGGTGTACGCGATCTGGGAAGGCACGACGAATGTGCTGTCGCTGGACAGCCTGCGGGCGTTGGCCGGGGACAGTCTCGCGGCACTGCGCACGGCAAGCGCCGGCTGGATGGATGGCAACCACGACATGCATGCCGCGAGCGCGATCCGGCAAACGCTGGACGCTGCGGCGCGCTGGCTGGATCAGCATGCGGCAGCGCGCGACACGCTGGAAGCCGGCGCGCGCGGCCTCGCCTTCACCTTGGCGCGCTGCGCGGCGGCCGCGCTGTTGGCGCGCCAAGCCACATGGTCAAGTCGGCACGGTGACCCGCGCTCGGCCGCCGCGTTGCACCGCTTCGTCGGCCTCGGCCTCGATCGGCTGGTCACGCCGGACGCCGAGAACACCGCACTGTTGCTGGACTGACGCGATCGTAGGACGGGCACTGCCCGCCGTTCCTGCACATCTTCACGAACAAGGGCCAAGCGGCGGGCAGTGCCCGCCCCACGAAGCTCCACCGCTTCGCCGGCCTCGGCCTTGATCGGCTGGACACAACCTTTGGGTTCCTGTGAAAAACGGCGGCGCGACCCGCGCCGTGTCCGCACGGGCTAAAATGGGCCGATTCCCTCTCGGTTTAATCGGCATGCAGCAACTGACCATCGTCACCACCGGCGGCACCATCGACAAGATCTATTTCGACGACAAGTCGGACTACAAGATCGGCGCGCCGCAGATCGGCGAGATCCTGAGCCAGCTCGGCGTGGGCTTCCAGTTCAACGTGATCCCCATCCTGCGCAAGGACAGCCTGCACATGGGCGCCGACGATCGCGCGCTGGTGCGCTCGACGATCGAACAGCAACCGGGGCGCTTCGTGCTGGTGACCCACGGTACGGACACGATGGTCGAGACCGCAAAGGCGCTGACCAACATCAAGGGCAAGGTGATCGTGTTGACTGGCGCACTGAACCCGGCGCGTTTCCAGGGCTCCGACGCGGTGTTCAACATCGGCTGCGCGGTGGCCGCGGTGCAGACGCTGCCCGATGGCGTCTACATCACCATGAACGGGCGCGTGTGGGACCCGGCCAAGGTGCGCAAGAATCGCGACGCCAATCGCTTCGAGGAACTCGGCGGCTGATTGCCGCAGCGCACCCG
>DAITPL010000060.1:0-14830 GCA_036833615.1 Rhodanobacter sp. | reverse complement strand
CGAAAGCCTCGCGCCAATAAAATGAAAACCCGGGTCAGAGTGCACTTTCCTGAGTGCACTTTCCTGACACGGTGGCGCCGGCTGGGCTGATAGCTGCGGGAGGTCGTTGGTCATGCTGGGCGCTTTCGGCAGGGACTTGCATGCCACGTCGGCCACGGCTCCATTTGCCCGGGATACCGCCAAAAAAACGGGGCCGTCCCAGAGACATTATCAACGGGGAATCAGAATGCACTTCCCCTGGTTGTTTTCTGGCTCGGAGTTATGCGCTGACGGGTGTGCTCAATCTTGCAACCAGCTCATGGCCTGGTCGCGCTCGTCGTAATCGAATTTGCGGACCTTGGCCAGCATCAACGGATCGAGTACAAGGTCGGCGAATGTTCCCATGGGACTGTCAGTGACCAGCGCGATCTTGCCGATTTTGTCGTGCACAGTGTTGACGAACTTCAGGTGAGCGAACAGGGCGCCCACACTCTGCCAGCCGGGAAATCGCCGGCTGTGGATCAAGACGCCACGAAGCCGGGCGTGATCCTTGAGATAGTCACCGATCACTTTGCCGACGGCTTCGAAATCGTCTTCGCTCAGCGCCTGTTCCGCGGCAGGCTCCAGCACCAGGACGCCGACGCCGGCATCCAGTGCGATGCCGATGCGAGCGCGCTCGCGCTCGCAGACCCATGCTTCGGCAGCTGCGTAGTTGTTGCTGTCGAAGTGCCGCAGTTCGCCGGGAGAAAACAGCCCGAACAGCTTGATCGCGTTCTCGATCCATTTGATGTCGCTGACGATCGCCATGCGCGCCCAGTGGCCAATTTTGCCCAGCCCCAGCCGCAGATCCTGCCACACTGCGCCGGCCTCCATGCCTTTCCATCCGCCGTCGATGCAGCACAGCAAGTCGAGCTTGTGGTGCCTTTCCAGCTTGTCGTTGATCAGCGGGATGAGTTGCCTCTCGTAGTCCTCCGCGCGCAGCTTGTCGTTGATCCGGATGCCGACCACGTAGTCCGGAAGCCCCTCGATCATGCTCAACATCAGATACACCTCCGTTGCGGCTCCATAAAACCCGGGTCAGAGTGCACTTTCCTGACAGGCTGGCGCTGGGTGGGCTGACAGTCGGGAGAAGGCCGTTGGGCCACGCTGGGCGCTTTCGGCAGGGAGGCTTGCATGCCACGTCGGCCACGGCTCGATTTGCCCGGGATACCGCAGCATGTGGTGCAGCGGGGTAATGATCGTCAGCCCTGTTTCTTTCAGGAGGCTGACTACCTGCGCTATCTGCAGGAATTGAACGAGCTTGCGCTGCGTCGGCACTGTGCCGTGCATGCCTACGTGCTGATGACGAATCACGTGCATCTGCTTCTGACGCCCGCGGCGGTCGGGCAGGTGGCGTCGCTGATGCAGGCGCTCGGGCGCAGGTACGTGCGCTATGTCAACGACCGCTACCACCGCACCGGCACGTTGTGGGAGGGGCGCTACAAGGCTTGTCCGGTGGATCGGGAGAGCTATCTGCTGCACTGCTACCGATATATCGAGCTCAACCCGGTGCGTGCACGCATGGTCAGTGACCCGGGCGACTACCGGTGGTCGAGCTACGGCGCCAACGCCAATGGCCGACCGGATCTTCTGGTAACGCCTCACCCGAGTTTCCTGGCGCTTGATGCCGATCCGCAGTCACGGCAGGCCGCCTACCGCGAGCTGGTGAAGCAGGCCGTCTCCGATGATGAGCTGAAAGCCATCCGCTGCCACCTGCAGCGCCAGCACGCGCTCGGCACCGAGCGCTTCCGCGCGGCGATAGAGGCGCAGTTGGGGCGCAGTGCCGGCCCAGCGAAGATCGGCCGCCCCAGGAAAGCTGCAGAAAGTGCACTCTGACCCGGCTTTTCGATTCGCTGGAAGGAAAAACGATTGCATCAAGGGAGATCGAGTACAAGATAGAGGACAATACTGCGAAACTGAATGCACCGGGGGCCGTCAAAAAGTGGATACGCCAGGTGGCCGACGACCAAAGCGTAACCGTAAGCTTGGTGTCTCAGAAGTGAGGATCGTAGTCCTCGATCCATATGCACCTTCTGGCAAGCTCGTTTCAATTCTTTTATATGACGACATCCCTATATCCTCGACTGTCACCAAAATAGAACCGACGAAAGGCTGCTGGTACAACGAGGTGCTATGCAGCCCTGACGAGTTCAAGTACAGGCGGCCAAACGGAGAGTGACAATGAAAGACTCCGTTGCTGGCGAGCCACGCGTGCCGGCCCCACGGCGGTTCTGGCATTCGCAAAGGAGTAAATGGTTTGCGAAGCTTACCGTCCTCGCATGCCTTGCATTCCTGACGTCGGCACCGGCTGCAACGTATGCGCAGGCTCCTACGCTACTTGATGAGGTGGTCGTCACCGGGCAGCAGCCTGGGCCTGCTCTATGGAAAGCATCCAGAGAAGGGCATACGTTATGGATTCTAGGGACACTACAGCCACTTCCCAAGAAGATGATCTGGAATTCGAGAGAAGTAGAGAAGGTTTTGGACGCTTCGCAGGAAGTAATCGTGCCATCGGTCGGCGATGTAGGTGTGGATGCCGATCTTTTCCAGGTAGTCGCCTTGATGCGATCGAGGAAGCTCCCGGATGGTCTTCGACTGAAGGATGTCCTGCCGCGGGAACTGTATGATCGATGGGAAAAGCTGAAGATGTCCTATCTGGGCAATCGCTCTGCCATTGATCGGAAGCGACCGAGGCTGGCCGCAAAGGAGTTGTTCAAGGCCGCTGTCGACAAGCTTGGCCTCACGATGCAGGATGCCGTTACGAAGAGCGTCATCAAGATCGCAAAGAAGAAAAGAGTTCCGGTGGTTGGCGGCGCATTCAAAATTCACGTGAAAAATTCCGAGGACTTGGTTAGCGAAATGAAGACATTGCCTGTGGAGTACGACGTTCCGTGCTTTGAGGCAACGATGCTTCGGCTCGAAAAGGACACCGCTGGCATGGTTGCGCGAGCGAACGCCTGGGCCGTTGGCGACATTGATGCGATCGAGCGCTCCGCCTTCGCCGACCAGGCGCCTATTTGTGATGCCGTTTTATCAAACCTGGATACCGTCAAGGCGGCTCAGGACGAAAGGGTGAACCAGCTATCCGATAGGTGGAACACGGAGACTGAGCGTGCCATCAAGGCCAATCAAAGCACGCTCGCGCTGATGCCGATCTACTCTCTGCTGGGGCCTGATGGGCTACTTGCCAACCTTCGGGAGAGAGGCTTCGCGATCGACCAGCCCGACCCATGATGCGCTGGCCGAATCCCGGCCCTTTGTTTCCCCGGCTCTTGCCCCCACCGGTGCTGAGGTGAGCACGGCGAACATTCGGTGCCTGCGCGGTTCGGGAAAGGAGTGAAAACCGGGGTCAGGTTGAGATGGCCCCTTTAGCGGAATCGTTGCGGGTAAAACAGTGCGTCCGTCGCGGAATGGCGCGACGGCCGCATGGATCAGGCGCGTGTGCGCCGGCTGTGAGCGCAGGCTGCGATCACCAGATCACCACCTGCTTGTCGCCGGTGCGGTCCATCGGGTCGCCAGGCTTGCAGTCGAACGCCTTGGCGAATGCCGGCAGATTGGCCGGCGCGCCGATCGCGCGGAACTGGCGCGGCGCGTGTGGATCGGAAGCGAGCTGCACCTTGACCGCATCCGGAGTGCTTTCACCGCGCCATGATGTGCCAAAGTTGAGGAAGAAGCGCTGATCGCGCGTCAGTCCGTCGGTCATCGGATCGGGTTTGCCGTTGGTGGCGATCTGCATCGCATCGTAGGAGGTCGCCAAACCGCCGAGGTCGGCGATGTTCTCGCCCAGGGTCAGCTTGCCATTGACGTGCTGGCCGGGCAGCGCTTCGTAGCTGTCGAACTGTTTGACCAGCTTGTCGGTGCGCGAAGCGAACCCCTTGGCATCGGCCGGCGTCCACCAATTCTCGAAATTGCCGGTGGGTCCGAAGCGACTGCCCTGGTCGTCGTAACCGTGGGTCATCTCGTGGCCGATGACCGCGCCGATGGAGCCGTAGTTCATCGCCGGATCGGCATCAGGATCGAAGAACGGTGACTGCAGGATCGCAGCCGGGAATGTGATCTGGTTCGCCAGCGGGTTGTAGTAGGCGTTTACCGTCTGCGGGGTCATGTTCCACTCGGTCTTGTCCACCGGCTTGCCGATCTTGCCCAGTGCCCACTTGTAGTTGAATGCATTGGCGGCCAAAACGTTGCCTATGTAGCTCTCGCGAGAGGTCTCCAGACCCGACCAGTCGCGCCACTTGTCAGGGTACCCAACGCGCGGGTCGAACGTCGCCCATTTCTCCAGCGCCTTGACCTTGGTGGCGTCGCTCATCCATGCGAGGCGTTCGATGCGTCCCTTGAGCGCAGTGCCCAGGTTCTTCACCAGGACTTCCATCTTCGCCTTGGAATCAGGCGGGAACGCAACCTTGACGTAGAGCTCGCCCATGGCCATGCCGACGTTGTCGTTGATCGCCCCGAGCACGCGCTTCCAGCGGGCCTTCGCCTCCTTCTGCCCGCTCATGGTCTTGCCATAGAACGCGTAGCGCTCCTGCACGAACGGTTCGCTCAGGTACGGCGAAGCGCTGTCGACGGTGTGGAAGCGCAGGTAGGCCTTCCACGCGTCGGCCGGCTCGTCGGCAATCATCTTGCTGACTTCCTCGTGAAACTTCGGCATCGCCAGCGAGAAGGTCTTCGGTGTCGCCACGCCCTGCGACTCGAAGAATTTTTCCCACGGGAAGTTCGGGGTCAGCTTGTCAGCGTCAGCCGGGGACACGGGGTTGTAGTAAAGCGATACATCGCGCGACAGTTCTTCGCTGGATTTGGAAGCCTTGGCCAGGCGCGTTTCGAAATCGACCACGGCCTTGGCCTGTTTTGCCGCCGCATCCGTGGCAATGCCCGACAGCTCCAGCACCTTGGCTACATGCGCCTGGTATGCAGCGAGCTTGTCGGCCTTGTCCTTGTCGACGTAGTAGCTCTTGTCCGGCAGACCGAGCCCACCCTGGACGGCGTAGGCCATGTTCATCGACGAGTCCTTGAAGTCCGCCTCGGGCCCGAACTGGAAAACGAAACCTTCGCCGCTGGCTGCCGAAGTGCGCAGGTAATCAGCAATGCTCGCCGGATCGGTCAGCGCGGCGATCCTGGCCAGGCGCTCGTTCAGCGGCGTAATGCCCTGCGCATCGATCTTGGCCTTGTCCATGCCGGTAGCCCAGAAATCACCGACGATCTTCTCGACGCCACTGACGTTCTGGTCGGCTGCACTCTGTTCGGCCAACTGGTGCTGCACAGCGAGCGAACGTTCGGCCAATACCGCGCCCGGTCCCCAACTGCTGCGGTCGGCGGGGATCGGATTGGCCGCGATCCACTTGTCGTTGACGTAGCCACCGAAGTCCTTGCAGACCAATTTGCTCTTGTCGAGGTCGTCGACCGAAAAGCGGATCACCGGCGGCAGCTTGCTCTGGTCCAAGGTCAACGTCTTGACGGCTGTCGTGTCGGGCTTGGCGGCGGTCGTGGCCGATTTGGCGGGCGGCGCATCGGCGGCGGGGTTTCCATCGCTCTGACGATTGCAAGCGGACAGGGCCAGACCCACGGCCAGCGACAGGAACAAGATTTGCGGCTTGTTGGCACTCATGCAGGACTCCGAACCGGACGGGCGGTGATGACAGGAAAGGGGGTTCTGCCGCGCCGCACCGGGGCGACAGGTCCGGTCGACGATACGCCGACACGCCCCGTGCCGGCAGGTGTCGAACGTCATGCGTAGAAAACCCGGGTCAGAGTGCACTTTCCTGACGGCGTGCGGTCGGCCTGGCTGACAGCGAGGTACGGAGGGACTGCGCAGCCTTGGCGCTCTCGCTCAGGAAGGCGACATGAGTCTTCAGGGACAATTTCCGACGGCGGCTGGAGATTGGGAATGAGGTGGCCAACAGGGATGTGTTGATGGTCGTTGAAGAGTCGATGCCGGACGCCGTCGTGCATGGCCGACTTTCGTATTTCGACCTCAATGGCTTTTTCAACAACAACTTGGACATGCCGCGCGGTCGTCGATGTGTCCGCTGGCTGCAGTCGCCTCATCGGAAAGTGCACACTTCCCTTGGTTTCTTGATGGATTGGACGCATGCCCGTCGCGACAAACAACCACCTTGGTCATTCTGGTGAGACGTACCCGGACGCGTTTTATGTGCGTCTCGGGGACGACAGATTCGTCTCCACCCTGCATTCCCAGGGGGCGTGGCAGCCGGGTGAACAACACTTGGCGCCCGCGTCCGGTCTGGTATTGGCCGAAGTGGAACGCCGCTTGCCGGGCGACAAGCTGATTTCGCGCGTGTCCTTCGACGTGCTGGGCGTCATTCATTCGGGTGAGTTCACCATCGATGTGGAGATCGTGCGGCCGGGCCGGTCCATCGAACTGGTCGAAGCGTGCATGCGGCATGGCGACCGGGTCAGCATCCGCGCGCGCATCTGGCGGTTGGCACCCGGTGATACGACGCCGGTGCATGGCATCGAGTGGATGCCGCTGCCGCCGCCCGATGCCATGCGTCACCTGGCGTTTTCGTCGATCTGGGGCGGTGGCTACATCGACTCGCTGGAGGCACGCCAGGACGATAACGCCCGGCCGGGCCGCGGATGCAGCTGGATTCGCACGCGCTACCCGCTCGTGCAGGGGGAAACCGATCCACCTGTTGCGGGTTTTCTGAAGCTGATCGATACCGCCAACGGACTGGTCGTCCGCGAAGACCCGCGCAGCGTGTTCTTCGCCAACGTGGATCTTACCGTGCACTTCTTTCGCCAGCCCACGGCTGGATGGGTCGGCTTCGATACTCGCGTCAACTTCGGCTCGACCGGACTTGGGGAAACATTCTCGGTCCTGAGCGATATCCATGGGCCACTCGGTACCGCCGCGCAAAGCTTGACCGTGCGTCTGGGCGTGCCGGGCTGAAGCCCGATCTGCGGCAGTGGCGCTGCTTGAAAAAGTTATCAGGGACAATGCCTGAGGGTGGATGGGTGGTATGGATGATGAGTGGGCGCGGTTTGCACTGACAGCAGTCGGTTGGTGGAGCGGCGATGCCGTGAGGTATGGCTCGCCAACCTCGCTTTGATCTTCCCGGTATTCCCCAGCAGGTGGTGCAGCGGGGCAACAATCGGTGGCCATGCTTTCTGGATGATCTTGACTGCCAGCGTTACCTGCAGTGTCTCCGGCAAGCGCTGGGGCGATTTGGTTGCAGGCTGCATGCCTATGTGCTGATGGACACTTGGCTGTTGGCTTGGCCTGAAGCCGACAAGCTCCACCTGCGCACAAGCTTGGTCTTGACCACGCACGCAACGTTCAAAACCGTTGGCGGCTACCGGCGGACAGGCCGATCCGCAAATCTGGAAGGCACCAACGGCCGCGCCGACGTCAAACGAGCTGACGTCGACACGACCGTCGGTATCAGAGCAGTGTGGAACTCAGTCGCAGAACCCGTGGCGCCGACGATGCAAGGACTCCAAGCCGAGCAGACCAAGCAGGCCTATCAGCAACATCATCAGGGAGGACGGTTCTGGCACCGATGTAACGGGTGGCGTGATGGTGCCATTCCGGACCTGGAACAGGAACTGTCCCGGCACTCCGTCGTTGGTACTGGCGACCAGCGAGTCCGGTCCGCCATCGAGCAAGGCGCCGTTGGTGAGCGAACCGGCGAGCTGAGCGTAGGTACCCGCAGGATTGCCAGGCTGGCCAGCGTTATAGCCCGCTGCCGCCGAGATACCGCCAAGCCCGTTCGAGCCGCCACTGGCCTCTCCGGTTTCCCACTGGATCTGGTCGTAGTTGAAGTAGAAGTCGAAGTCTCCAGCGGCGACATCGGACCGATCGACCATGATCAACTGGAACGTGTTCAGCTTGTCCGTGTGTGCAGCGAAATATCCGACGCCCGGCCAAGTGGCGCCGAAAGCGGTACGCCCGGCATAGGTGCCGTTGCCCCAGCTGGTCAGACCGCTGCCGGCACCACGCGTGTCGACGTCGGCGAAGAACGGGGCAATGATCGGCTGGCCGCTATAACCGCTGCCGAGGCCAGAAGGCGTGAAGGTGCCTTGGGGGAAGTTGAACGTAATGTAGCCGTTGTTACTCACGTACAGACCCGTGTAGTCGGTGCCGAAGTAGTTGGCAGTGAATGGCAGGGTGACCAGCCCCGAAGCACCGTCGTCGTTGGCAGGGAACGTGTTTGCGTCGAACCCGGACGCCACGGTACCCGCCCTCGCGGCGGGCGCGACAACAATTGCACATGCAATCGTGGCCAACAGCAACCAGTTGGTTCTTGGAAGAAACTTGGTGAACATGTCGACGTTCTCCTTCGTGGATGCATCCATCCGCAAGCGAGAACCGTGCCATCGATATAACGAATTAATTCTATTGCGTTTTAACTTTCACGCGCCCGGTGCACCGTATCAATTTTGTAAAGTTCCTCGACGCTAAAAACAAAGTAAATTTCGATGAGCTTGGCCTGTGCTCCACTACCCTGACCACCCCGTCGCCGCGCCTGCAGTTGCATGTGGTGTCAGCGGGGCTGACCGCTGCGCTGTATTTCTTTTCCAGCTACCAGCAGCGCCTGTTGCTGGCGCAGTTGACCGTCGATCAATTGGCGCGCCTGTCCAGTACCGATGGCCTTACCAGTCTGCCCAATCGCCGCGGAATGGCAACCGCAATTGGAGGCGAGCTTGCCGGCGCCACTGATCGCGGTGGTGGGTTTGCACTGATACTTTTCGACATCGACCACTTCAAGGCCATCAACGACCAGTTCGGGCATGCGTTGGTGACGAAGTTCTCGTGGCGTTGACGGTGCGCGCGGCGCGGATGTTCCGCGGTACGGGCACGCTGGGGCGCTGGGGCGGTGACGAGTTCGTGGCGCTGGTGCGCGGCGTCGGCCCGGACGAGGTGCTGCGCATGGCCAGTGCGTTGTGCGGACACATTGCGGCGGAACCGCTGGTTGGCGGTCACCTGGTCACGATCAGTTGCGGGGCGACGGTTGCCAGGGCAGATGACAGCATCGACGATTTGCTGCGCCGCGCCGATGCGGCCCTGTATGCAGCCAAGCGTGCCGGCCGCAACGGGGTGGAAGGCTTTGTGTAAGCCCGGAAACCGGGACGGAGGAAGTTGGATCCCCTCGCGCTCGGCTTCCGCTCGCTTGGAAACGGGTGTCAGGGACAATTTCTGACGGCGGGTGAGGGCTTGGGATGACGCCGGAAGCGGCTCTGACCCGCTTTGATTTGATCCGTCGAATCATTTCGGCGTGAGGCGGTACAGGCCGCCGGGACTGGCGTCTTCCAGCATCCACAGCGAGCCGTCCGGCGCCGCTTCGATGTCGCGGACGCGTTTGCCGACGTTCCAGCGCTGGACGGCGGTGGCACCGCCCTTGTCGTCGAAGGTGACGCGGATGATGGCCTCGCTGGCCAGGCCGCTGATCAAGCCGCTGCCATTCCATTGCGGGAAGACGCTGCCCTTGTAGAACATGAGATTGCCCGGCGCGATCACCGGCACCCAATAGATCACGGGCTTGGCGAGATCCGGCCGCGTGTCGGGGTTGGGGATGGGTACGCCGTCGTAATTGCGGCCATAGGAAACCAGTGGCCAGCCGTAATTCCTGCCGCGCTCGATCAGGTTCAGTTCGTCGCCGCCGCGCGGGCCATGCTCGAGCTCCCACAGTCGGCCATCGGGGGCGAAGGCGAGACCGTACGGCGTGCGGTGGCCGGTGGTCCAGGTCTCGGCCGGTGTCAGGTTGGGCCCGGGGAAGGTATAGGTGCTGACCACCGGTGCCGTCTTGGCCGCCTCGGTATTGCGCGGCGGATCGATCAAGGGAATGCTGCGGGCGCCGGTCTTGCCTGCCCACGGATTGCCGGGCGCGGGTTTGCCGTCCAGGGTCAGGCGCAGGATCTTGCCTTCCGGCTGGCTGGGATCCTGGGCGGGGGTAAAGCGCTGGCGTTCACCCACGGTGAGGAAGAGGTACTGGCCGTCCGGTGAAAACGCGATCTGCGCACCCTCCTGACCGCCTTTGCCCTTGGGCATCTGGCGCCACAGCACCTGGAACCCATCCAGCCGGGGTTGCCCGTCATCCAGCACGAGCCGGCCCCGTCCCAGCGCCAGCCCGCCGCCGTAGCTGCCCGGTTCGGAATAGGTGAGATACACATTGTGGTCGGTGGCGTAATGGGGCGAGAGGAAGACGCCGAGCATGCCGCTCTGGCCTTTGTAGTAGCTCGGCGGGACGCCCCCGAGTTCAGTCTTGGCGCCTTGCGGGGTGACCAGTTGCACGCGGCCGACCTTTTCCGTCACCAGCATGCGGCCATCGGGCAGAAACGCGATGCGCCAAGGCAGATCGAAGCTCGCCACCTGGGTGACGGTGAAGGGCAGGTCGGGATCGGACTTCTGCTCGCCGGCGTTGGTCTGCGCACAGGCCGTGCTTGATAGCAGAGCCATCAGAAAAACCGCGTTTGCCAGTTTGGCCATCTGCATGCTTCCCTTGTGTCCGATTGATCCGGAAATCCCAGTAATAACATACTGTCCATCCCGCCGACCTGTGTCCTGCTGATACATCGCCCCGTCATACTTGCCTCAACCCAGGAGCAAGTATGGAAACGATCCACGTAGTGCAGCCCTTCGACCGGGTGAAGAATGGCTTGAAACCAAGCCAGGTCCTGCAGTTCAAGACGGCTGATGAGGCAGCGCGCAGGGCAAGGCTGCTGGCCGACAAGCATGCCGGCGTCATCGCCTACAGCATGGACGTGGACGAAGAGAGCGGAGACTACGGCACGCCGCGAGTGCTGTTTCAGTCGGGGGACATACCAGAGCTTTGACCGGCCGAAAAGCCGGATCGAGTTCACCTGATTCCGCGCCGACACTACGCGGTCGGAGATAGACAGCGGCGGCTATCATGGCTGCATGCCCAAGCTGCTCATGAATCTGCGTAATGTCCCCGGCGATGAGGCCGATGATGTGCGCGCGATGCTCGACGCGCAGCGGATCGCATTCTACGAAACCAGGCCCAGCATTTGGGGTGTCTCTGCAGGGGGAATCTGGATCACCGAAGACGCGGCCTTCGCGGACGCCCGGCGTGCGATGGACGACTACCAGCAGCAGCGCGCCGCCCGTGCCCGTGCCGAATACGCGGCGGCCAAACGCGCAGGCACCGCAGACACATTCATCACGGTGCTTCGTGCCGAGCCGATGCGCGTCGTGCTGAGCGTGTTGGGCATACTCTTCGCGTTGGGTCTGGTGACGCTGCCGTTCTTCCTGTTGCGCGGGTAGGGCTGCGGGAAAACCCGAGTCAGGGTGCACTTTTCTGATGGCGTGCGATTGGTTCGGCTGACAGCGCGGTGCGGAGGGATGGCGCAGCGTTGGCGTTCTCGCTCAAGGAAGGCCTCATGCCGCGCCAACCAAGGCTTGATCTACCAGGTATCCCGCAGCACATCGTGCAGCGGGGCAATGACAGGCAGCCGTGTTTTTCGAGGGGGCCGACTACCTGCGTTACCTGCAGGAGTTGAGGGAGCTTGCCCTGCGTCGGCATTGCGCCGTGCATGCCTACGCGCTCATGACCAACCACGTGCATCTGCTGTTGACGCCTGGGCCTGTGGGGCAGGTTGCGACGGGGCTTCGCGCCGACCTTCTGCTCGCCGGGTCATGGCGCGCTGGTGGGTCGTTTCGGCGTGCCGTGGACGGTGAACACGATGCCCGCGGGGCGTCGATTGGCCCGGAATTGACCGGCGTCAATATCGCCGCTGCCGCGCGGGCAGAGGATGCGTCATCCCGACAGGAGGGCTGGCGATGGACGAAGCGATCCGGCGCAAGATCCTCGACCTGCTCGACGCGCACCGCATCATGACGGTTGCCACGGTGCGCCCCGACGGCTGGCCGCAGGCCACCACCGTGGGCTACGTCAACGAAGGCCTGGTGTTGTACTTCCTGTGTGGGCTGGACAGCCAGAAGGCCCGAAACCTCGCACGTGACGACCGGGTGTCGCTGACCATCGACCACGACACGCCGGACATCATGGCGATCACCGGCCTGTCCATGGCCGCGCGCGCGACCCCGGTGCTCGATCCCGGCGAGGCCGAGCGCGTCCTGCGCCTGCTGCCCACCAAGTACTCCGAGCAGGCGGCCCCGCTGCCCTTCCCGATGCCCTCCGCCGACCAGGTGCGCATCTTCCGCGTCGAGCCGACGGTGATCTCTGTGCTCGACTACACGCAGGGCTTCGGCCACGCGGACCTGGTCGCGTGCCGCACGGGCGACCGCCCGCCATCCACCGAGGTAAGCGACATGAGCACGTTCGACGAGTCGATCCGCGCACTGGCCAGGCACAACCGCGACTTCCGCCGCGAGGTGGCCACCGGACCCCATTCCCAGATCGTGCTCATGTGCCTGCAGGCGGGCGAAGCGATCGGCGAGGAAGTGCACGACGGCAACGACCAGATCTTCCTCGTGGCCAAGGGCGCGGGCGAAGCGGTCGTGGCGGGCGCGCGCCAGCCGCTGGGCAAGGGCGACGTGCTGCTGGTGCCGGCCGGGACGCGCCACGACATCCGCAACACCGGCGACAAGCGCCTGCGGTTGGTGACGATCTACGCGCCGCCGCACCACGCGCCCGGCACCGTGCACCCGACCCGCGAGGACGCAATGCGCGCTGAGGCCGCGCAGCATGCCTGAACTCCGCGCGGGCGCGCCGTCGTCGCGCCCTGCGGCGCGCTTATCCTCCTCCGTACCGTTTTTTTTATTTTGGCATCGGCACGGACCAGACCTTGCCGGTCGCGCGCTCGGTGAACCAGAGGGTATCGCCGGCCGGTTCGATGCCTGTCGGGGTCTTCAGCCCATCCTTGATGACGGTGACGTGCGCGGTGTCGCCGGCGATCGTCAGGCTGCTGATTTTGCCACCGCCGTTCTCGGCCACGAACAGCTTGCCGTTGGCGGCGCGCATGCCGTCCGGCCCGTGGACCGGGGCGTCCATCCAGATGTCGACCGGTGTGCCCGGCTTGCCGTCGGTGCCCACCGGCACGCGGTAGAGCTTGCTGAAAAAGACATTGTTTACGTACAGCGTTCCGTTGAGAAAGGCGATGCCGTCGATGCCGAGCAGGCTGCGATTGTCGAGGTAGAGCTCGGCGGCCCGGGTACCGGGCGCCAGGCGGTAGATCCGCTGGTTGGCGGTGTCGGTGATATAGAGCGCCTTGTCCGGGCCGACGGTGAAATCGTTGCAGGTGGAGTTGTCGCCCGGCAGGTTCCAACTCAGTTTCGGCGCGCCCGATTTCAGATCAAAGCCGCGCAGGGCGGTGGTGCGGCGTACCGGGGAGGCCCCGGCAACGGGAGTCAGCTGGCAAGTCCACAAAGTGTTGGTTGCCGCATCGGACAGTACGCCGAAAAAGAAGGTGCCGGGGCCGGCGGCGCTGGCATCGATGAAGGGTGTGGCCGTCGTCGCGCCCTTCTTCACCGTATAGACGTAGGGAGTACTGGCGCTGCCGACGTACAGGGTGCCGTCCGGTCCCATGGCCAGGCTTTCGGGCTGCGACTTGGCGTCGTGGATGACGATTTCCGTTGCATGGGACGCTGAAGCAGAGGCGGCCAGGATGGCGAAGGCGAAGCAAACGGCGCGGATCATTGGCGTGTCCTTTGTCGTTGTCTTGGGGAGGGGGCGGGAAAACCGGGACGGAGGAAGTTAACTTGGATGTGATTGACTTCCTCCGCCCCGCCTTTGGGTCCCGCCGCCATCATCGTTGCTATGGGGCCTCACGTGAATCGGATACGGCAATGCTGCCCACGCTTAACTTCCTCCGTCCCGTTTTTCGGAGTCCCGTTTTTCGGCGGTGCCCAAATTGTCCACGACACCTTTTTCATCTCATGGCTTGGGCTGCGGGGTCCCGGCCACGCTCGGCGGCAAGATTGCAATGTCACCTGGGGCTGCTCGCCCGTAAGCGAGTCGAGGAAGGCGGTGTTCTGGTCCACCTCTGCGTCGGTGAGCTTCACGCCAAGCTGGCTGTTGCCCATGACCGCCACGGCCTGGCGCAAGTCCAACACCTTGCCGCCGAAACCGGGACGGAGGAAGTTAAATCACTTCGGGCTTGTCTTGATCTTGCCCCGGTCGCCCGGGCCGCCGGACGCTCACCGGGCGGCCTAAAGTTCTCTCCGCCATAGCCTGAAAACGTTTGCTTCCAAGTGCCCGTTCCTGCTGCAGGTGCTGGCGAATGGCGGTCAGCTCGTCGTCGCTGACGCCTTGGCTGAGCCACGTTCGATAGGCTTCGGCACGCGTCAGAGCTGTCGCACCCAACTCAAGGAAGCAGGCGTGCGGTGTCACCAATGCGTCCTCGCACAGAGCTGAGGTTGGCGTGCACGCTGGATGGACCAGTGGTGATGGTCAGGCCGCTCGACCATGGCGGCTCGAACCGGGTTGAGTTCGATATAGCGGTACGCGGTAAACAGGTAGCGACCCGAGTTGACCAAGCAGGACTTGAAGCGTCCTTCCTACAGCGTTCCGCTGCGCCGATGGCGACGGTTGAAGGCGGTGACGTAGGCCTGGCCGATTTGGCGCATGGCCAGCGATACCTTCCCGTTTCGCCCGAGCTGATGGGCAGATGCGCGTGGTTGCCCATCAACACGAATGACGACCTGGCTGCCATACGTCTGCATCTGCAGCGTCAGCACGCCTTGGGCACGCACCGTTTCCGCACCGCTATCGAGGTGCAGCTCGGGCACCGCGCCGGCCCGGCGAAGATTGGCCGTCCCGGGAAGCACGTGGAAAGTGCTGACCCGGCTTTTGAGGTTTCCCGAAAATATTCTGGGCGACCGTCCGCCTGGGTCCGGGTGGCCGCTCAGGTCGCGTGGTCCGGCCGACCC
>DAITPL010000059.1:12484-14847 GCA_036833615.1 Rhodanobacter sp. | reverse complement strand
TCCACCGCGCCGATGGACAACAGGTTTGCCGAGGCACCGGCCAGGTCAAGGCAGAAAAACGCAAACAGCAGCGCCAGCGGAATGGTGACGGCAACGATCAACCCGGCGCGCAAGTCGTAGAGGAAAAACAACAGCACGACGATGACCAGCACCACGCCGCGCAGCAGATTCTGCTCGACCACCTGCGTGGTCTGCGCGATCAGGTCGCTGAGGTCGTAGTAGGTGTGGATCTTCACGTCACTGGGCAGCAGGTGCGCGTTGAGCTCTTGCGTCCTGGCCTCGACCCGGGTCAGTACATCCTGGGTCTTCTCGCCCTTGCGCATCAGGATGACGCCTTCCACCGCGTCATCCGTGTGCTCGAAGCCAAACTCGCCCAGCCGTGGCGCGGTGCCGATGACGACCCGCCCGACGTCCTTCAGCAACACGGGCGTGCCGTTGTGCACGGCCAGCACCACGTTGCCGATATCCTCCAGCGTGTCCAGCCGACCCAGCCCACGCACGTAGTAAAACTGCCCGCCCTGCGAGTAGAACCCGCCGCCGGCATTGCCGTTGTTGGCCGCCAGCGACGCTTCAATCTGGGCTACCGACAAGCCGACGGCAGCGACTTTGGCCTGATCCAGCAACACCTGATACTGCATGGTGCCGCCGCCAAAACCCGAGTCATCGGCCACGCCCGGCACGGCGCGGTACTGCGGCGCGACGACCCAATCCTGCAGCGTCTTCAGCTCCATCGGCGAGCGGTCGGGGCTTTGCAATACGTAGCGGTAGATCAGCCCGGATGGTGCCGACAACGGCGAGATGGACGGCGTCACCCCATTGGGCAAGCCCAGGTCGCCCATGCGGTTGAACACCTGCTGGCGCGCGAAGTAGTTGTCGGTGCCGTCCTTGAACGTGAGCACGACATCGGACAACCCGTACAGCGACACCGAGCGCTTCGCCGTGGTCTGCGGCACGCCGCTCATGCCCAGCTCGACCGGCACCGTGATCAGTCGCTCCACTTCCTCGGCGGTATGTCCCGGCCATTGCGTGACGATATCCACCATCGGCGGCGACAGGTCCGGGTACGCATCCATCGGCAGATGTCTCAGCGCCCACACGCCAGCGCCCACCAGTACCAGGGTCAGCAGGATGGTGATGAAGCGCTGTCCGAGCGAAGCGGCGACAATCCGGTTCATCAGCGACGGCGTGCGCGCCGGCAATGACCCAGTGGACGGCACGGGTTCGCTCATTGGTTTTGCATGAACTGGACGAAGATGCCGCCGTCGACCACGATCTGCTCACCGGCCTGGAGCCCGGCGCTGATGTCATAGCGGTCGGCAAGCCGATAGCCCAGGGTGACCGGTCGGCGCGCGAAGCTGCCGTCGTGCTGGGTGACGTACACAAATGGCAGGTTCTCGTCATCGCGCAGGATCGCCGACACCGGCACCAGCAAACCGTGGCTGGACTGGCGCGAATGCAGGCGCACGCGGACATACATCTGCTTTTTCAGCAGGTCATGCGGGTTGTCGACCACCACCCGCGCGGCCACCGCCCGCGTATCCGGATCCACCAGGGCGGCGATATTGGCCACCGTGCCAGGCAAGCTGCCCGCGCTGTCGCCAGCCAGCACCTCAGCCGCATCGCCGACGTGGACGGCGGCCAGATCCGTCGTGGAAATCTGCGCCATTACCCACACCCGCGAGAGATCGGCGACGGTGAAGCACGGCGTGCTGCCGGCCTGCAACAATTGCCCGGGCGTGATCAGTTTCTGCACCACGGTGCCGGTGACCGGTGCGCGAATGGTGCCATCGATGCGCGACACGGGGCGCCCGGACTGGATGTCCTTGATCGTCTGCGGGTCGACGTTCAACCCAACGAGCGCCTGCAGCGCCGCATCACGATCCGCCTCGGCGCTGGCGGCATCGGTTTGCGCCTGTTGCGCCTCGCGCCGGGCCACGCCGTCGTGCGCCACCAGATCCTGGTCCACGTCGGCCAGTCGGCGCGCGTTGTGCGCAGTGACCAAGGCCTTGCGATAGGTGCCAATGGCCAGGGCAAAATCAGGCGAATCGACGATGGCCAGCGGCTGGCCTTTTTTCACCTTGTCGCCCGCGGCCACCAGCAGGCGCGCCACCGGGCCGGAAAATGGCGCCAGCACGCTGGTGGCCCGATTGTTGTCGAAGTCGACGACACCGGTAGTGTCAAGCGTCCGGCGATAGTCGGACGGCGCCACGGTGTACAAACGCAGATGAGCGCGCTGTGCCGCGGTCATCGTCACCGCGTGCGGTGTCGTGGTGGACGCATGCGCGACATCGTCGGTGTTGGTCGAACAACCGCCAAGCGCCAACGCCGTCAGCAGCGCGGCAAACACGATCGCGCGCGGCAAG
>DAITPL010000059.1:0-12384 GCA_036833615.1 Rhodanobacter sp. | reverse complement strand
ACCGCCAAGCGCCAACGCCGTCAGCAGCGCGGCAAACACGATCGCGCGCGGCAAGGCGTACGGCGACGACGCCAGCGGCGCGGCAGGGAATGCTCTACTGTTCATCGGTATCCTGGATTGACTCGGCTGGCCTGATGCCCGCCGGTTTTGCCGCAACTCGTGGCGCGCCGGAGCGGTTGGCCACTACCGGTTTCGCCGCAGCTGGCTGCGCCCCGTCACGCGTCAACTCGGCGCGGTGCCACCAGCCACCGCCAAGCGCCTGGAACAACGCCGCGGTGTCGCTGTAGCGCTCGGCCTGCGCCTGCACCAGCGCAAGCTGCGTTTGCTGATACGCCTGCTCCGCACTCAGGACGGTCAGGTAACTGGCGTAACCGTCGCGCAATTGCCGTTGCGACAAGTCCAGAGTTACCCGCCCCGCATCAGCCGCGGCGGCAGCTGCGCGCAAGCCGGCGGCGTCCTGCTCCAGCGCCACCAGCGTGTCGGCAACGTTCTGGAACGCCGTCAACACCGTGCTGCGATACTGCGCCGCCGCCTGCACGTACGCGGCTTGCGCCGCGCGTTCCTGATGGCGCAGCGCGCCGCCCTGGAAAATGGGCGCGGCGATATCCGCGCCCAGGTTCCAGAAGCCGGTGCCGGTCTTGAACACCTGACCAATGGCCAGCGCCGTACTGCCGGCATTCGCCGTCAGCGCAATATTCGGCAAGCGGTTCGCGATGGCCACGCCAATCTGCGCGCTCGCGGCGTGCATGTCGGCCTCGGCCTGGCGCACATCCGGCCGCTGCGCGACCAGCACCGACGGCAGGCTCAACGGCAGATCCTGCGGCAACTGCAGGCTCGACAGGTCAAATGCCGGCGTCGTCGACTGGCTCGGCAACTGTCCAGCCAGCACGGCCAGCAGGTGGTCCTGCTGCGCCAGTTGCTTGCGCAATGGCGGCAACGTGGCGGTGACCTGCGCCAGTTGGGTTTCCTGCGCGGCCACGTCCAGTCGCCCGACGTAACCCTTGGCCAGTTGATAGCGCAGCACCTGCAACATCTTGGTGTTGATCGTGACGAGTTGCTGCGTCGCGTCGACCTGTGCGCGCAACGATGCCTGCTGCACCGCCGCGAGCACGACGTTGGTACTCAACGTGACCTGGGTGGCGATGGTCTGGAAGCGCACCGCTTGTTCCTGCGCCTGCACCGACTCCTGCGTGCGCCGGTTCAGGCCGAACAAATCGGGTGCATACGACACGCTTACCTGCGGCGTGAACAGGTTGTAGAGGAAGGCGTTGTTGCTGGGCACCGGTGCCAGCGCGCCCGGCGGGTCCTGCTGGCGGCTGGCGGAGAAGCCCGCCGAAATTGCCGGATAGCGCGCACCGCGCTGCGCCAGCGTGGTTTCGTGCGCCACCAGCAACGCCGCCTGCGCGGCCTTGAGGTCGGCGTTGTTGGCGAGCGATTGTTCGATCAGTGCGTTCAGCGCTTTGGAGTGAAACAACGTCCACCAGTCGCCGGAAATGTCGCCACCGCGAACGAAGTGCTGGGCGCCACCACCCGCATCATGCGTGGCAGCCACCGTGGCGGTGACCGGATGCGCGCCATAGCTGCTGGCGTCAGGTGCGTCCGGGCGCTGAAAGTCCGGGCCGACGGTGCAACCCGTCACGAGCAGTGCGCCCAGCATGGGTACCAGCAGCGCACGGCACTGCAACCATGCCGCGCCAACGGACGCGGCGACCGCTTGATTTGAGCCACCCGCGGTGCCGGGTACGCCAGCGACCCATGTCTTGTTCACACGTGCGTCCCGTCAGGGTTATTGCACAGGCTCCGTTCCCCGCGTCGACCAGCGCTGAAGAGCTTCGCCGTGGCGAGCTGGTCGATCTGTGGCCTGCATGGTTCATGGAGTCGCCGAATTCCAGCTTGCATCGGGCAACGTGTTCGGCGTTCCCCCGCTCAGCGGCGAGCAAGTTGTAACAGTATAACATTGCAAATGCCATGAGCTGTGCCGGAAGTCATGCCCGCGCCCCGGCACCGGCACGAAGTTCGCGGGCGTTCACGCAATGGCCCTGCCACGGCAACCAGCCGCTACAGCGCCGGCAGACCCCGTCAGCACACAGTCGCACGCGGTGAGACACCACCCCGCTGTACTGAGCCGGACCCTTGCCGAGACATGCCATGAACGTTCTACCCGATCGCCATCGCGCTGCCGATGCCGCTGTGCTGCACGGGCCGAGCGATGGCCAGGCACTGGCGCAGCGCCTGGCGCAGCGTTACGCGGCACGGATCACCGGGGCGTTCGTCGTGCCGGCACACGCCGGCGCGTTCGCCCCACTGCCGGACGATCTGCCACCGGCGCTGGCCGCGGCGTTGCGCCGACGTGGCATCACGCAGCTGTACAGCCATCAAGCCCGGGCGTGGGCGGCGAGCCAGGCGCGCGAACACGTCGCTGTCGTCACGCCCACGGCATCGGGCAAATCGCTGTGCTACACGCTGCCGGTGCTGGCCGCGGCCTTGGGACAACACGCCAAGGCGCTGTACCTGTTTCCCACCAAGGCGCTGGCCCAGGACCAGGTGTCCGAATTGCTGGAGTTGAACCAGGCCGGCAACCTTGGCGTCAAGGCGTTCACGTTTGATGGCGACACGCCCGGTGACGCGCGCCAGGCGATCCGCCTGCACGGCGATGTGGTGGTCAGCAATCCGGACATGCTGCACCAGGCGATCCTGCCGCATCACACCAAGTGGGCGCAGTTCTTCGAAAGCCTGCGTTATGTGGTGATCGACGAGGTGCACACCTATCGCGGCGTGTTCGGCTCGCACGTGGCCAACGTCATCCGCCGGCTGCAACGCGTGTGTGCGTTCTACGGCGTCAGCCCGCAATTCATCCTGTGTTCGGCCACCATCGGCAACCCGCGCGAGCACGCGCAGGCGCTGATCGAAGCACCCGTCACCTGCATCACCGAGAGCGGCGCGCCCAGTGGCGAGAAACACGTGTTGTTGTGGAACCCGCCGGTGGTCAACGCCGACCTCGGCTTGCGTGCGTCGGCGCGTTCGCAGACCAACCGCATTGCGCGGCTGGCGATCAAGTCCGGCCTGAAAACGCTGGTGTTCGCACAAAGTCGCACGCTGGTCGAGGTGCTGACGAAATACCTCAAGGACGTGTTTGACCACGACCCACGGCAGCCACCGCGCATTCGCGCCTATCGCGGTGGCTATCTGCCGCGCGAACGGCGCGCCACCGAACGCGACATGCGGGCCGGCCAGATTGACGGCATCGTCAGCACCTCGGCGCTGGAGCTGGGCGTGGATATTGGCGCGCTGGACGTGGTGGTGCTCAACGGCTATCCGGGATCGGTGGCCGGCACCTGGCAGCGCTTTGGCCGCGCGGGGCGCCGGCAGCAATCGTCGCTGGGGGTGCTGGTGGCCAGCTCCGACCCGCTGGATCAATACCTCGTGCGCCACCCGGAATTTTTCCGTGATGCCACGCCGGAGCATGCGCGCATCGCACCCGATCAAGCGCTGATCCTGCTTGACCACATCCGCTGCGCCGCGTTCGAGTTGCCGTTCACCGGTGCCGCCAGCTTCGGCCCGATCGACGCCACGCCGTGGCTGGAATTGCTGGCCGAGGACGGCGTGCTGTACCGCGAGGGGGAGCGCTGGGAATGGGTGGCCGACAGTTACCCGGCCGGCGCGGTGTCGTTGCGCGCGGTGGCCGACGGCAACTTTGTGGTGGTCGATCGCACCAACGGCAAGCAGAACATCATCGCCGAAGTGGACTTCAGCGCCGCCGCCGTGACGTTGTACGAAGGCGCGATCCACCTGATCCAGGCCGTGCCCTACCAGGTGGAACGGCTGGACTGGGCGGGCCGCAAGGCGTACGTCACGCGCACGCATGTCGACTATTACACCGACGCCATCGACTACAGCAAACTGAAGGTGCTGGATTGTTTCGACCGCGCACCGGCCGTCTGCGGGCAGGCGCAGCACGGCGAGGTGCATGTCGTGCGCCGCGTCGCCGGCTACAAGAAAATCCGCTACTACAGCCACGAGAATGTCGGCTACGGGCCAGTCAATCTGCCGGATCAGGAACTGCATACCACGGCCGTGTGGTGGCAGCTGCCACAGGCGGTACTGGATGCGGCATTTGCCGACCGTCAGCAGGCGCTGGACGGTTTTCTCGGCGCGGCGTGCGCGCTGCATCTGGTGGCCACCGTCGCCGTCATGGCCGAGCAGCGGGATTTGCAAAAATCCGTCGGCAGCGGCGACGGCGCATGGTTCGTCAGTGCCGATCATGCCGGCCGCGGCCAACTGCGCGGCAGCGACGGACAACCGACCGCACTGGCGCCGGAGGCGCCATTCACCCCGACGGTGTACTTGTACGATGCATTTCCCGGCGGCGTGGGCCTCAGCGCGCCACTGTTTGCCCGCCGCGACGAGTTGCTGGCGCACGCGCTCAGCCTGGTGGCCAGCTGCGATTGCCGCAGCGGCTGCCCGGCCTGCGTCGGCCCGATCCTCGCTGCCGACGAAGATGCTGCGTGTACGCCCAAGGCGCTGGCCGCACGGGTGCTGACGATGCTGCGCGAGCCATGAACGCACTACTCAACAAACTGCGCGACCTGCGTCGCGAAGCCGGCATCAGCCACACGGCACCCTGCGCATCGCCACCACCCATGCCCGCCGATCTGCGCCGGCTGCTGGAACTGCGCGCAAGAAACGCCGGCACCCGCTTCACCCTGCCCTCGCGCGACCGCGACGTGCCTGGCGAAGAAATCGCGCCGGGCCTGCGTTACACCGAAGCCTGGCAGGACTGGCCACCACCAGCGAATTGCATCGACGTGCGCTTCGCGCGGGTGGAGGCGCCCGTGACCTGCGCCCACCTGTTGCATTTCGACACGGAGACCACCGGTCTGGCGGGCGGCACCGGCACCCGCGCGTTCATGCTTGGTGCGGCGGACTGGGTCGGCGTGCGCTTCCGCATCCGCCAGCTCACCATCACCACGATGGGCGCCGAGACAGCCATGTTGCGCACGTTTGCCAGCTGGATCCACGCGCACACCGTGCTCGTCAGTTACAACGGCAAATGCTACGACGCGCCGTTGCTGGCCACGCGCTACCGGCTGGCGCGCCTGCCCAATCCGCTGCCCGGCCGGCAACACCTGGACTTGCTGCATCCCGTGCGCCGGCACTGGAAAGGCGTGTGGAATAACTGCCGCCTTGCCACCGCCGAGCGTCAGCTGCTGGGCGTCGTGCGCGAGGACGACCTGCCCGGCGCGGAGGCCCCGGCTGCGTGGCTGACGTATCTGCGCGGGGGTTCGGCGGCCAACCTGCGCCGCGTCATGCAACACAACGCCCAGGACTTGCGCAGCCTCGCCGGCGTGCTGGTGCACATGGCCGGCATGGACGCCTGCGCGCAGACACTGCCCGCTGGTGGGCTGAATCTCCGGGTCCCGCCTGTCCGCACGCCCGCGGCTGTCCACCCCGTGTGATTGGATTCAGCGGCGGCGGTAGCTAGTATCAATCGTTCCACTCCTCTCTACAGGTATCCGTCGTGAATCGATTGCTCCTTTCCGCGTTGATCGCATCTGCATGCTCAGTGGCATTTGCCGCCACGCCGCCCACGTTCAGCCCACAGCGCCTGTCCAGTGAGGTGAAAACCCTGGCATCGGATGCGTTCGAGGGTCGCGGGCCGGCGACCCCGGCGGAGGCCAAGACCATCGATTACGTCGTGGCGCAGTTCAAGGATGCCGGCCTGCAACCAGGCGGCGATCTGAAAGACGGCAAGCGCGCATGGACCCAGGCGGTACCGTTGTTGCGCAGCGAGATCATCGGCGTACCGGCGTTGACCCTGACCGCTGACGGCAAGTCCCAGTCGCTGACCCAGGGCCAGGAAATCGCCATTCGCGCACCGATGGACGGCTCCAAGTCGGTCAACGTCACCAACGTGCCGCTGGTATTTGTCGGCTACGGCGTCACTGCCCCGGAACGCCAGTGGGACGATTACAAGGGCGTCGACCTGCACGGCAAGATTGCCGTGGTGCTGGTCAACGATCCCGATTTCGAGACTGGCAAGGGTGACTTTGGTGGCAAGGCCATGACCTACTACGGGCGCTGGACCTACAAGTACGAAGAAGCGGCCCGCCGCGGTGCCGTCGGCGCGCTGGTGGTGCACGAAACCGCGCCTGCAGCGTATGGCTGGGCCACGGTGAAGAACTCCAACACGAACACGATGTTCGACATCGTGCGCGACAAGCCGGCCGAGGCACACACACAACTGGAAGGCTGGATTCAGCGCGACCTTGCCGTGTCCATGTTCAAGCAGGCCGGGCTGGACTTCGACCAGCTGAAAAAGCAGGCGCAGACGCGCGCGTTCAAGCCGGTGGTGCTCAAGGGCGAAAGCCTGAGCGCGGACTTCAAGGTCGACTCCAGCGTGATCACCTCGCACAACATCGTCGGGCGCATCAACGGCAGCAAATACCCCGACCAGACCGTGATCTACAGCGCGCACTGGGACCATCTGGGTGTCGGCGCGCCGGACGCCAAGGGCGATCGCATCTACAACGGCGCCGTGGACAACGCCACCGGCACCGCGGCGCTGATCGAGCTGGCGCGCGCGTTTGCCAAGGCGCCGCAGCCAGAACGCTCGGTGGTGTTTCTCAATGTCACGGCCGAGGAAAAAGGCCTGCTCGGCTCCGAGTATTACGCCGCCAATCCGCTCTACCCGCTGGCCACGACCGCGGGCGTGCTGAACATGGACGCGCTCGATCCCACCGGCCCGACCCACGATTTCACCATCTCCGGCAGCGCCAAACTGGGCTTGCTGGATGACTTGATCGCCGCGGCCAAGCCGTTCCACATGACCTACACGCCGGACTCCAATCCCGCCGCCGGTTACTTCTTCCGCTCCGATCACTTCTCGTTCGCCAAACGTGGCGTGCCGGCCATTTCCTTCGGCTCGGGCGACAATCTGGTTGACGGCGGCGTCAAGGCCGGCAAGGCCGCGGCCGCCGATTACACCGCCAAGCGCTACCACCAGCCAGGTGACGAGTGGCAGGCGAGCTGGACGTTCACCGGCCTGGCGCGCGACCTGCAATTGCTCTACACCGTCGGCAGTGACCTGGCCAACGACCAGGCATGGCCCAACTGGAGCACGGATTCGGAGTTCCGCGCCGCCCGTGACGCCAGCGCCGCCAAACGCAAGTAGTCCGTCCTGCGCACCCGCCCCTTGCCTGGGGTGGGTGCCTTTGCCGGAAATCGTGACGGCAAGTGGCGTCCATCGCGGTCAAGCCCGAGGACAATCGTGGTGAGCAGCAGCCACTGCCAACTTTTGTGCGGCAGGCGGCCAGCTGCTGCGCTGCATCGGCGACTACGATACCGCACTGAGCGACTTCCGTATGCGCTGGCGGGCAGCGCATACGGAAGGACGACCCATGCTCGTCATGTTCGGCAACCAGATTGCGCTGTGGCGAGCCATTAGTACGATTTCATCGCGCGCCGCAAAAATCATTGCGCGTGCGCAATCATGCAGGTCATGACCGCAGTGGTAAACGCTGATACGGTCCAGAACGATGGCCAACGCGACCCTCGATCGAAGGCGCCGGGGTGCTCGCGGCCACTCCACGTGTCGGTGAAGTATGCGATTTTCCGCTGGCGCGTGACCGATCGTGGACCGTGCAGAACGACTGCGAGCCTGCACCTGTCGGGGTCGTCAGTCGGGCGTTGGCCGGGCGACTGGACGGCACGGACAAGATGCTCGGCGCGCCCGTGCGGGCAGACGAAATTTTGCTGCGGCAAGCCCCACTCGGGTACCACCCCGGCCCAAGCTGCAGCCCGGGTGCCGGGTTGGCTACACTTGTTGCCCAACCCGGCAATGAAACAGTCCTTTGCGCAATCTCATCCTGCTGCTGGACTTTGACGAGCAGTACCGTCGCGATCGGCAACAGGATCGCCGATTCCTCCATCGTCGTGATCGGCACCTCGCCACGACCCAGGACATCGACGGTAGCCGTGGCTCGCTGACCACTTGGCTGGATGCGGTACGCGGACACGATCATGCCCCTGCACACACCGACGAGCGTCTACGGGCCTGGCGCTGGATGCGCGTTTTGTTCGTTGTGGGTGGCGGCGTGCTTGGCGCAGCCACCATGCTGGGGCTCCTGTATTACGACGGCGGTCGGCGTATCAACGTCACCCTGATCATCGGCGTGGTGCTGCTGCAGCTTCTGCTGGCACTGCTCACGACGGTGCAGGCGTGGATCGGTTGGCAGCCATGGCATGGCGTGTTGCGGAGCCTTGGCGCGCGCTGGCTGCCGGAACACACCGAACCGCAACCTGTGCTGCGTGCGCTGGCAGCGCCGCTTGCCGCGCGCATTGCGCAAAGCGGGGGGCTCGCATTCGGCATCGCCGCACTGGTCGTGTTGTTGAG
This sequence comes from Rhodanobacter sp., assembly GCA_036833615.1. Classification (GTDB taxonomy): domain Bacteria; phylum Pseudomonadota; class Gammaproteobacteria; order Xanthomonadales; family Rhodanobacteraceae; genus Rhodanobacter. The sequence continues at coordinate 3,992 of DAITPL010000059.1, read as the reverse complement.
CCAGGTGGTGATCCACGATCTCGCCTTTGGTTGGAGCACGACTTTGCAAGCGTCGGCGCCCGCGTACCACGAGCTGACCAGCGTGCTGGCGTGGCCGTGGCATGGCTGGATGCCGGGTGCGGTCCCATCGCTGTCACTCGTCGAGCAGTCACGCTATTTCCGCGTCGGCCCCGCGGTCGCGACCAACCCGGAACTGCTCGGCATCTGGTGGCGATTCATCGCCATGCTGTGGCTGTTTTACGTGATATTGCCGCGCGTCGTGTTGCTGGCGCTGGCCCGCGCGCAACTGGCGTGGCGCGTGCGCCACCAGCTTGCCGACCATCCGGGCCGCGCCGCCTTGCGCGAGCGTTGCACCACGCCCTGGATTGACAGCGGCGGGGGCGCCGGTACCGGCACGCTGCCGCCAGCAGATAGCGGGACGCGTTCGCCATCACCTGCCACACCGGGCCGCGTGTTGATCCGCTGGGCTGACGCGGGCGACCCGGACCTTGCACGGCAGTGGCTCGGCGCCGATGCGCTGGTCCTGGATGCCGGCGGCGCGACCAGCCTCGATGTCGACGGCGCGGTCCTGGAACAGGCGCGTGCAATGGGTGGCCCGGTGATCATTCTCACGCGCGGGTGGGAACCGCCCACCGGCGAACTCGCCGACTTCATCACCCATGCGCGCCAGCGGCTGGATCATGTGCCGATCCAGTTGCTGCCACTGGCACCGGGTCGACCGCTGATGTTGCCCGCTGCACCAGCACTTGCACCATGGCAACGCTTTATCCAGCGCCTGCAGCAACCGAACGTCATCGTTGTCGATGTACCGGCCGAGAGTGGTGCGCCATGAACGACGTGCCGCGCTTCGCCGTCGTCGGCCACCCCAACAAGGGCAAGTCGAGCATCGTCGCGACGCTCGCGCAAAACGATGCCATCGCCATCGCGCTGGAGCCGGGAACCACCCGCAACAGCGACGTGTACCCGCTGCGCGTGGACGGCGTGATCCTGTACGAACTGATTGATACCCCGGGCTTCCAACGACCACGTCAGGCACTGGCATGGATGCAGGCGCACAGCCGTGCCGCTTCGGACCGTCCGGACACGGTGCGCGCGTTCGTCATCCAGCATGGGGACGAAGCACGCTTCCATGACGAATGCGAGCTGCTCCGACCGATCATTGACGGTGCGGGAATCTTGTATGTGGTCGACGGCTCGGTGCCCTATTCCAGCGAGAATGAGGCGGAAATGGAGATCCTGCGCTGGACTGGTCGTCCCAGTCTGGCGCTCATCAACCATATCGGCGAGCACGACTACAGCGCGCAATGGGAAGCCGCGCTGGGGCAATACTTCCGCATCGTGCGGCAGTTCAACGCCGTGCAGGCACCGTTCGAGGAGCACCTGTGGCTGTTGCGCGGCTTCGGCGAACTTGCGCCCGGCTGGCGCGAGCCCCTGGAGCGCGCGGTGCACTATTTGCGCGACCAAGGCAACCAGCGCGATCGTCAGTCCGTCACGCTGATCGCCACGGCGATCGGCGACATGCTTGGACACGTGGAAACCCTCTCCTTGCGCGAAGGTGCCGACCGCACAGCGGCCACACAGACCCTGCGCGAGCGCTGGCGCGACTGGCAGCGCCAACGCGAGCAACGCTTGCGCCATGACATCGAGAAGCTGTATCAACACCACCGGCTCGAACGCCGGGAGAGCGAGCTGGCGTGGGATGCGGGCGACGATCTCTTCAGTGCCCGCGCGCGCCATGCCTGGGGCGTCAGCCGCACTTACCTCGGCGTCGTCGGCTTCGGCGCAGGCGCGTTGGGCGGCGTGGGCATCGACGCGCTCGCTGTCGGCCACACCCTTGGCGCAGGCGCCCTGATCGGCGGCATTCTGGGCGCGACCGGCAGCGTTTACTACGCGGGCAAGCTCGATCGCTTCAAGCTCGGGCCTCTGGCAGCCGGCGGGCAGCAGGCACGCTTTGGCCCCGTGCAAGATCCACAGTTCGGTTACGTCGTACTCGGCCGCGCGCTTGAGCATGCCTGGCGCGTCGCGCGCCGCAACCACGCCGGTCGCGATCCGTTGGCGTTCGGCGACAACAATGACCGCTGGCTGCAACACCTCACCCGGCGCGAACGCGTGGCGCTGCAAAAAGCCTTGCTCTCGCCACCGCGCGACGACGGTGACACCCGCCGCGGTGCGGCGCTGGAAGACGCTATCGGTCACGCCGCCGCAGCTTTCGCCGCTTGGCGCAGCGAACAGTAATGCCAGTCTCGAGCTGACTGCCGGCGCTGCATCGGTGGCCGCTCCCGGTCCGTTCCTGACGTTGGCGACCGGCCACTTTGCGACCATCGCACTGAGCGGGCCCATGCCTGCTTTTGGCAGCCGCCGCAGCCAGTCGCCTTCACTTGCAGTGGTTGCGTCTCGCCAGCTCTGCGGCTGTCGGCGGACCGGCCGGGAGCCAGGAAGGCGTCGCGCACTGAAGACGATGAGCAGGGTGTACTCCCAGCGTAGTCAGTTGCACTGGCGTTGCTCAGCTGCTGCGGCGGACTGGGCAAGCGACCAGTTTTTTGCATACTTGTTCCACACTTCGCAGGCTGCGTATCACCGCGCTTACTCCCGCGCCTTGATGCGCAACCCACGCGGCGTGAGCCAACGCTCGATGACCTCGAACAGCCCCTGCACCAGCAGCGCCAGCAGCGCGGCGGGCACCGCACCTTCCAGGATCAGGCCGAGGTCATCGAGGCGGATGCCGGTGAGAATCGGTTGGCCATAACCGCCGGCACCGATCAGTGCCGCCAGCGTGGCGGTACCCACGTTGATGACCGCGGCGATCTTGATGCCGGCCAGGATCGAGCGCATCGCCAGCGGCAACTCCACCTCACGCAGGCGCACGGCGGCGGGCAGGCCCAGTGCCGCGGCGGATTCCAGCAGCTCCGGGGCGATGCCGGTCAGACCGGCATGCGTGTTGCGCACGATCGGCAGCAGGCTGTAGAAAAACAGCGCGGCCACTGCCGGCCACGTGCCAATGCCGAACAGCGGAATCATGAACACGAACATGGCCAGCGACGGCACCGTCTGCAGCACGCCGGTGAGCGCGAGCACCACCTGACCCAGGCGTTTCAGTCGCGCCGCGAGAATGCCCAGCGGAATCGCCAGCACCAGCGCCAGCCCCAACGAAATCAGCACCAGTTGCACATGCTCGATGCTGCGCTGGAGCAGGCGCGACCACAACCCGGTGCCGTCGCCCTCGACGTGCACACCCAACCAGTTGGCGGCGACAACGCCGTCCTTGACGCCATGCAATTTCACCTGCGCGTTCATCCGGCGCATGCTGCTGGCGTCGATGCGACCGGTGAGCTGGTGCAGCATCTCGACAAAGGCCGGCGCGCTGCGCGTGAGGTCCAGCCGATACAGATACACGGCTTCATAGCGCGGGAAATAATGCCGGTCGTCATCCAGCACGCGCAGGTGGTAATACGGAATCTCCGCGTCGGTGCCGTACAGGTCAATGACGTCAACCGCGCCGCTGGCCACGGCACGGTACGCCAGGGTGTGCTCGAGCCCGCGCACCTGAGTCTGCGGCAGGCCATAGCGCTGGCGCAGACCGGGCCATCCATCCGCGCGATCCATGAACTCGTTGGAAAAACCAAAGTGCAGGTCAGGATGCGCCAGCAAATCGGAAATGCGCTCGATGCCAAGTGTGGCTGCGCGTTCTTCGCGCATGCCGATCGCGTAGGTGTTGTCGAAACCCAGCGAATCGGTGATGCCGATGCCGAGTGGCCGCAGCCGCTCGCGCAGCGTGGCGATGTCGGCATCCGGCGCAACGTGCCTGAGCAGCTCATGCGTGAGCGTACCGGTGTATTCGGGATAGACGTCAATATCGCCGTGCTGCAGCGCCGCCCACAGGATGCTGGTGCCACCAAGCTCGCGCTTGTGCACCGCCGCGATGCCGGCTTCGTCGGCGCCGATACGTGCCACCTCGCCCAGAATCACCGACTCGGTGAATTGCTTGGATCCAA
>DAITPL010000058.1:0-15397 GCA_036833615.1 Rhodanobacter sp. | reverse complement strand
ACCACCAGGTCGATGATCAGGAACGGCACGAACAGCATGAAGCCCATCTGGAACGCGGTCTTCAGCTCGCTGGTGAGGAACGCCGGCATCGCCACCTTGAACGGCACGTCGGCCTTGCTGGCGTACGGCTGCTCCTTCGCCAGGCGGGTGAACAGCTGCAGATCCGCATCGCGCGTCTGGTTGAGCATGAAGTGCTTGAACGGCGCCGCCGCCGCCGGCAGTGCAAGCTCGGCAGTCAACTGGCCGTCCATATACGGCTTGATGCCGTCGGTGTAGGCGGTGTTGAGCACCGGCGACATGACGAACAACGTGAGGAACAACGCCAGCCCCAGCAATACCTGATTGGGTGGCGTGGATTGCGTGCCCAGCGCCTGACGCAGGAAACCGAGCACGATGATGATGCGCGTGAACGAGGTCATCATCAGCGCCGCCGCCGGCAGCAGCGTAAGCGCGGTCATCAGCGCGAGCACCTGCAGCGACATCGTCCAGTTCTGCCCGCCACCGGCGGCCGGCTGCACGTTCACCAGCGGAATGCCGGGCGCCGCCGCGTTTGCCAGCAGCGGCAGCGCCAGCAGCGCCAAGGCGAGTATCCAGCGCAGCGTCTTCATGCGCGGCGCTTCCAGCGTGCCAGCAATTCGCCAAACGCGGGCATGGCCACCGGCTGCGCCGCGACGGCAACGGGCGGTGCAGCGACAACATCGTCGTATACATGCAGCGTGCGCATGCCGCCAGGGCCAGTGCCAATCAACAGACGTTTGCCGTCCGCCTCCAGCAGCACAATGCGTTCGCGCGTGCCGATGGCGAAACTCTCCACGCAGCGGATACGTCGCCCACCGGCGCCGCGGGTGCGTTGCAGGCGTCGGCTCAACCAGCCGGCGGCAAAGATCAGCACCACGATGCCGGCAAGGCTGAGCAACACCCGCAGCAATTCGCCACCGGCATTGAACTCGGCGGCTGCCGCTGGCGCACTGGCCAGCATGTTGGCGACGATGATCATCAACGCAGCTTGCGCACGCGTTCGGCGGGGCTGATCACGTCGGTCAGGCGGATGCCGAACTTCTCGTTGATCACCACGACCTCGCCATGCGCTACCAGGGTGCCGTTGACGAACACGTCCAGCGGCTCGCCGGCAGCACGATCCAGCTCCACCACCGAGCCCTGATTCAACTGCAACAGGTTGCGGATGCTGATGCGCGTACGCCCGACCTCCATGGCCAGCGTCACCGGCACATCGAGAATCATGTCGAGATTGACTTCGCCCATGTCGGCGGCACCCTCGTGCAGCGGATCAAACGCAACGCGTTCGGTGGCGTCGGCGGAAACTTGTTCGGCGGTCTGGTTCATGCGGGATTCTTCTCTGTGGAATGGCCGGCACCGGCGACGCGTTCACGGCGTCCAGCGTGGGCCTGGAAACTTACGGCGTTGCGTCCGTTGGATTGCCCGTAACGGCCGCGGAAAACCGGCACATCCTCGGCGTACACGGTGGCCAATTCCGGCAGTTGCACCGGGATCACGTCACCGGGGCGCAGATGCAGGAACTCGCCGATACTCAGGTGCGCCTCCAGCAACAGCGAGCTGAGGCCCACCTCGGCATCCAGCACCTCCTGCTGCAGCAATTCGGCCCAGCGGCCGTCGCCGTCGACGCGGTCGCTTTGCACCCCTGCATCCAGCAGGGTGCGCAATGGCTCGATCATCGCGTACGGCAAGGTCAGGTGAATTTCACCGCCACCACCATCCAGCTCGACATGGAAACGCGACACCACCACGGTCTCGGTAGGGCTGACGATGTTGGCGAACTGCGGATTGATCTCCGAGCTCAGGTATTCAAACTCCATCGCCAACACCGGCGACCACGCCTCACTCATAGCGGTAAACAACTCGCCCAGCAGAATCTGGATCACGCGATTTTCAGTGGGGGTGAAATCACGCCCTTCGATGCGTGCGTGGAAACGCCCGTCGCCACCGAAGAAATTGTCAATCACGGTAAACACCAGGCGCGGCTCGAGGACCACCAGCGCCGTGCCACGCAAAGGCTTGATGCGCACCATGTTCATGTTGCTGGGCAGCGCCAGGCTGTGCACGTATTCGGCGAATTTGACCATCGACACGCCCAGCACCGATACGTCACAAGTCTTGCGCAGCACGTTGAAGATGCCGGTGCGAAAGAACCGCGCAAAGCGTTCGTTGACCATTTCCAGCGTCGGCAGGCGGCCGCGCACGATGCGGTCCTGCTGGGTGAAGTCGTATGCAGCCACTGCATCGCGCGGCAGTGGCTCATCGTTGCCGGTGGACACCGCGCCACCTTCCACACCATCCAGCAGTGCGTCAATTTCGTCCTGGGACAGCAGATCGCTCATGCGCGCTTCCTCATCATCACTGCATCACGAAGCTGGTGAAGTACAGGGCATCGATACCCGGTCGGCCAAGTCGTGCCTGCACCACTTTCCGCGCCGCCGCCAAAGCCTGCGCCTGCAACTTCTGCCGCCCGGCAGCGCTGCCGATGACCGCGTAGTCCTGACTGCTGAGCAGCGACACCATCGCGTCACGCAGCACCGGGTCGGCAGCCTTGGCCGTGTCGATCGCCGCCTGGTCGTGCGCCATCAAGGTGATACCCACCTGGAGATAACGCAGCGCATCGTCGTCGCGGAAATTCACCACGAACGCCGGCTCCAATGGGAGATACAGCTCCACCTTGGAGACTTGGGCCGCGCCACCCTTCGCTGCGTGTGCCTTGCTGTGCGCGGCGCGCTGGGCGAACAGCACGTAGCCACCAACCCCGGCCAACAGCAGCACCACAACCACACCGATCAACCATGGCAGGCGACGCTTCCTGCGCGGTGCTGGCGGAGCTGGCTCCGCCACCTGCTCTTCTTCTTCCTCGACCATGCTCGACCTCGACTCTGCAATGCGTGTGGCGCTGCCCGTTTGCGGGCTTCCACCTGGCCTGAAGCAATCGCCGTGCCATGACGGAGATTCGTTGCCGGCCTTGAGTCTGGCGGCTTGCGACGCTGGAGGCGGGATACTCGCGCGGCGCTTTCTTGACGCGCGACAGGTTGTTGTCGCGCCGTGGCGGAAAAGGTGTGGGCAAGCCGACGTTGGCTGGCGCAACTACATGGATCCGCGCAAAACACCCGCCAACGCTGACGAGCAGCCAGGCTTGCCTGCAAAGCGATTCGAGGGAGCCACAAGCGAGCGCTGTCACGTCACCGCAACTCGCAACAGCGAGCAACCGGCGTTCCGCCCTGCAACCTCGAACCACGCCACTTGCCCCCATATGGCGGGGAAGCGCGGCAGACCCTGTAACGATCCCGTGCCGACCGTCGCCAGGCGACATGCCGGCCTGGTTGGTCAGGCAAACGCGTCCAGCAGACTGGATGGGCGTATCGCGGTCAGCGCAGTCACGGCGTGGAGCTCCCCACCACCGTCCTCTTCCGCAGCGCCACCACCATGGCGGGGTGACGAAGAACCATCGCCGCCGTGCTGGCCCACTTCGGCGTGGCCGAGCGACAGGCCTTGTTGCGCCAACATCTGATCCAGCTGCGGCAGGCTTTGCTGCACCGCCTGCGCGGCACCGGGATGTTGCACACTGAACGCGACGTCGACGCGGCCATCGGTGACGCTGATCTTCAGGTCAACCTGCCCCAGCTCCTCCGGATGCAACCGGACTCGCGCCTGCTTGAGGTTTTGCGTGGCCAGCCAGGTGATCTGGCGACCAAACTCCCCACCAAACGCTGGGGTTCCCACTGGAGTTGCCACCAACACGACTGGCATGCCGGCAGTTGCGGCCGCCAACGGTGCAGCGCCGATCCCGGCCGCCGGCACAACTGGCGTCGACGCGTCATCAGCAACGTGCGGCTGTACATCGAGCAAGCCGGACAGCCCAGGCGGATACGCCGCCACCAATTTTGCGGGCGCCGCGTTCGCTGTCTGCACGTCTGCGGCGGACAGCTGCAATAACGCTGACGCACCCGCAGCGTTGGCGGTCACGCCAGCCGCGCTGCCGATGGCAACTGTCGGTTCGGCCAGTATGCCGCTGCAATTCATGCCACCTTTCGCCACGGCCGCTGCCGGCGCACCACCAAGCAGCGGCGCAAGCAGCGCGAACACCCCCTGCGGCACGCTGTCGGCCGGCACCCCGTCCGCGTCGGTGTGATCAGGGGCCGCGTCGGTACTGCCAAGGACACTCTTGACCGCGTCGGTGAACCCGGGAGCGAGTACGGCGGTTTCCGCAGCGTCCGCCGCCGGCGCGGCAACGCCTGGCTGCGGACCAGTACCGCGCTTCGCGCCGGTACGACTGGCCACATCCGGGTCGCCGCCCTTGCGCGGCTGCTCATGTGCCTGGCGGGCGACATCAAGTTGACGGCCGAAATGACCGTCTGCAGTACCTGCATCGCGCGGGTCGCCCGGGGCGGTGCGCGTGTTGGTTACCGCTGGTGCAGGCGGACCAGCAACATTCTGTGCGGGCATGTCAGGCGGCTCCGTATGGGAAATCGTCCATCTGCTCGTCTGCCGATACGGATGGGGTGATGCAAGCGGCGGCAACCACGCAGCTCATCGTCGCGGCCGCCGGTACTGCATGCGTTCGTCAACCTCGGACTGCTCCTGGCGATCCTCGACTTGACGTTCGCGCTCGAGGTGTTGCTGTACCACGCTGCTCAGCGCCTTTTCCCGGGCATGCGCCTGGCGCCAATACTCGCGCGCCCGTTCCAGTTGCCGTACCAGGCGCGTGACGTCCCGCGTCTGCTGCACGATGGCTTGATCGATGCGCTCGACAAAGCCCTGGCGATTGAGCAGTGCGCCCACGGTCTGACTACCGTCGCCAACCTCCGCGTATTCCAGACGATAGCGTTGCAACTCACCGAGCTGATGCTCGCCGGCAACCAGCAATTGTTGCTGTTGCGCCAGCTCCGCCAGCGCGTCCTCGCTGCGGTCGTGCGCCTGTTCGACGGCGGGTTGCAACTGTCCGGCGCGCGAGTTCATGCCGTCACCTGCGCGGCGAGTGCCGCCAGCAGCTTCACCGCAGTATTCAGATCCATCGGCTCATCCACTTCCTGTTGCAGAAACTTGCGCAGCTGCGGCCACATTTCAATGGCCTGATCCACCTGCGGATCGGAGCCTTTCTGGTAAGCGCCAACCGCAATCAGGTCGCGTTGCTGGCGATACGCCGAATAGACCTGGCGAAAGCGCTGCGCCGCATGCAGGTGGTCGCGCGCAACCACTGCCGGCATGACGCGGCTGATCGACGCTTCGATGTCGATCGCCGGGTAATGCCCGGCTTCGGCCAGATCCCGCGACAACACGATATGGCCATCCAGGATGGCGCGCGCCGCGTCGGCAATCGGGTCGTGGCGATAATCGTCACCCTCCGTCAGCACCGTGTAGAACGCGGTGATCGAGCCGCGGCCCTCCGCATCATTGCCGGCGCGTTCGACCAGCGCGGGCATCATCGCGAATACCGATGGTGGATAACCCTTGGTGGCCGGCGGTTCGCCGATGGCCAACGCAATCTCGCGCTGCGCCTGCGCGTAACGCGTAAGCGAGTCCATCAGCAACAACACGCGCATGCCCTGGTCGCGAAACCACTCGGCGATCGCGGTGGCATATTGCGCGCCACGCAGCCGCTTCAGCGGTGGCGCATCCGCTGGCGCCGCCACGATCACTGCCCGACGGCGGCCTTCCTCGCCCAAAGTCTGCTCGACAAATTCCTTGACCTCGCGGCCACGTTCACCGATCAAGCCGACCACCACCACGTCGGCATTGGTGTAGCGCGTCATCATGCCGAGCAGGGTCGACTTGCCCACGCCGGAACCGGCGAACAGGCCCAAACGCTGGCCACGCCCTACGGTGAGCAGCGCATTGATCGCCCGCACACCGACATCCAGCGGTGCATCGATCGGCTTGCGCGCCATCGGGTTGATCGGTTCGCGCTTGAACGCCGCCTGCTCATCGGCACCCAGCGCCCCCAGCCCATCCAGCGGCACGCCATCGGCGCCCACGACACGGCCGAGCAACGCCTTGCCGACCGGCAAACCTCCACTGCGCGCGCATGGACGCACGCGGGCGTTTGGCAGCACGCCGTGCATGTCACCCACCGGCATCAACAGCAAGCGCTCGTCGGCAAAACCGACGACCTCGGTATCCAGTTGTGCGCCATCAACGGTATCCACCAGACAGCGCGCACCCAGCGCCGCCTCGCAACCCTCGGCTTCCAGCGTCAGCCCGACCACGCGACGCAGGCAACCTTCCACCGTCAGCGTGCGCGCGGTCGCCGCCCGCGCGCCGCGTTCTGCCAGCAGTTGCTGCCAGCGCGCATGCCGGGCCGCCAGGGTCGCCCCGGCATTCATGCGCCGAGCCCGGCATGGCATCGACGTTGTCGCGAAGACCACGCTTGCCCGAACGACTTCATGGCTCGGCCTTGCCCTCGGCGGAGTCGCCGAGTACAGCGTCAATCACCGCTGCCAGACGCGTTTCCACCCGTGCGTCGAGCCGCGAGCGGGTACTTTCCAGTTGACAGTCGCCGCGCGTCAAAGTCGGGTCGGCAACGCACTGCCAGTGGCTGTCCGTCGTCGGTGCATCCTGCAACAAGGGCAGGTCATCCGGGTGCACATGCACGCGCAGCTCGCGCGTGGCGGCCGGCAACGCTGCCGCGGCCTGCTGCACGGCGCGCAGGATCAGCGTCGGCGACAGCTGCAACTCACTGGCAATGACGCGTCGCGCCACGATCGTGGCCAGCGTCGCCAGTTGCTGTTCGGTCTGTACATCCAGGTTCTGGATCGGCCGCGCAGCCGCTGCCAACAGGGCATCCAGTTGCCCGATGTGTTCGCGCACCTGCTGCTGCGCGGCCGCCAGGCCTTCTGCCCGGCCCGCCGCGTAGCCCTCGTCATGCGCTTGTGCTTCCAGCGCGGCGAGGTCGCGTACGGTAGGCGCCGCAGCGCCATTGGCAGCCGTGTGCGCATGCTGGCTGCTGCCGACATTGGGCAACTCCCAGCGCCGAATGGCCACGGCACCTGCGCTGAGCACCGCCGCCATCAGACGTACTCCTCACCACCGGAGGACAGGTTGAGCTGTCCGGCGTCGGCGAGCTTGCGTGCCGTGGCCAGCACCTCTTTCTGCGCCGCATCCACTTCACTCAGGCGCACTGGGCCCTTCACCTCCAGGTCGTCACGCATCATGTCGGCGGCACGCTTGGACATGTTGGAGAAAATCTTCTCGCGGATGGCTGGCTCCGCGCCCTTGAGGGCCGTGACCAGCGTGGCGGATGGCACCTCACGCAACAGCACCTGCATGCTGCGGTCATCCACTTCGGCCAGATCCTCGAAGACAAACATCAGTTCCTCGATGCGTCCGCCGAGCGCTTCGTCCTGGCTGCGAATGGCGGTGATGACCTCGCTCTCGCGGGTGCCTTCCATCGCGTTGAGAATTTCCGCCGCCGCCTTCAACCCGCCGACGGTGGAGGATTTCAATCTCCTGGTATTGCCCGATACCTGGCGCTCCATGATCGAATCCAGCTCACTGAGCGCGTGCGGCTGCACGCCGTCAAGGGTGGCAATGCGCATCACCGCATCACTGCGCACGCGCGGCGGCAGGTAGCCGATAACCTCGGCGGCCTGATCCGGCTCCAGGTGCGCAAGCACCAGCGCGATGATCTGCGGGTGTTCCTGGTTGATCATCTCGGCGATTGAGCGGCTCTCCATCCACTTGAGCGATTCCATGCCCTTGCTGGAATGGCCAAGCAGGATGCGATCGAGCAACCCGCCAGCCTTGCTCTCGCCCAGCGCGCTGACCAGGATCTTGCGGATGTACTCCTCGGTCCCGACCCCCAACGCGGTCTGCTGGCCCATGTCCACGGTGAGTTTGTCCAGCACCGTTTCGACCTGTTCGCGGCTCACGCCGGACAGGCCGGCCATCGCCGTACCCACCGCCTGCACGTCACGCGCACTCAGATGCTTGAGTACCTCGGCAGCATCATCTTCGCCCAGTGTCAGCAGCAGAATGGCCGCCCGCTGCGAGCCGTTGATCTCGGATTCCTTGGACCTAGCCGGCATCTTCGCTCACCCAATTCTTCACGACCTGAGCCACCTGTCTGGAGTTTTCCCCCACCATGCGCCGGGCCGCGCCGACCCGTTGTTCGTAGGCCAGCGCCGGTGCCGGCGCGGCGGCCGCGCCGAGGCGCGCGGGTGCCTCAGCGCCAGCAGGGAGGTCATCGACCCGCACATTGACCGATGGCAGCGGGCCGGCCAGGGCGCGGGGGGCGGAATCGCCGCGCAGCAACCCCTTGAGCAGTGGCCGCAACAGACCAAACGCGACCAGCAAGGCAAGCATCACGCCCAGGCCCTGCTTGAGCAGATCTAGTACGCCGGGACGCTGCCACAGCGGAACCGCCGGCAGCGCCTCGATCCCCGGGCCGCGCTGGAAAGACTGGTTGACCACGCTGACGCTGTCACCACGCTCGGCGTTGAAGCCAACCGCGTTTTTCGTCAGCTCGGTGAGATGCGCCAATTCCTGGGCGGTGAATGGCACACTCTTGGGCGCTGCGGACTGGGTCTCGCCATCGTCCGTGGTGCCCGGAGTTGCGGCGACCAGCTTGTCATCCAGGGCCACGGCCACCGTCAGTCGCGCCAGGCGACCAGCCGGGTCGCTGACATGGCTGATGGTGCGGTCGAGCTCGTAATTGCGCGTTGCGCTGCTGGAACTGTCGCCCTGGGCAGTGGCCGTGTCTGCCGTGGCCGTCGCGGGTTTGCCAGCGCCCGCCTTGCCGGCATCCGGCCTGGCGGCAGTAGGCTGCGCCACTGCAACCGGCGGCTGGTTGCTCAGTGCGCCGGGGATACCACCGGCCGCCGCACTGCCATTGCCGTGGTGCTCACTGCTGGTCTGCTCGCTGCGCAGCGCCGGGTTGTCGTGATTGAACGTCTCGGTGGCTTTCTCGGTCTGGCTGAAATCCACGTCCGCATACACCTGCGCACGCACCCGACCCGGACCCACCAGCGGCGTGAGAATGTCCTCGATGCGCTGGGCGTACGTGTTCTCGATGCGCGTGGCAATGCGCAGACGATTGTCATCCACCGCCCCGGGGCTGTCCGGATCGGTGGTCAGCAACTGGCCTTGCTGATCGATCACCGATACCTGACGCGAATCCAGATCGGGCACGCTGGCAGCGACCAGATGCACGATCGCGGCAACCTGTCCGGCGTCAAGTTTGCGCCCTTGATACAACGTCACCAGCACCGAGGCGCTGGCCGGGCGACTGTCGCGGATGAAGGCCGAAGTCTTGGGCAACGCCAGATGCACACGCGCGGCGCGCACGGATTGCAGGCCACTGATCGTCGTGCCCAAGTCGGCCTCCAGCAATTGCTGGTAGCGCGTGCGTTCGGCCAGATCGCTCATGCCAAACGGGGAATCATTCGGGGTTGCACTGCTGGCCGCGCTGCCCTGCGGCAAACCACGCGCGGCCAGCTTCAGGCGCAGACCAGGCAGATCTTCGGCCGGGGCCATGATCGAGGTGCCATCAGCGCCGAGCTTGTAGGCGACGTGCGTCGCGCTCAACTCCTGCGTGATCGCCGCGGCATCCTTCTGATCCAGTCCGGCATACAGCAAGCCATAGTTCGGCCCGCGCGACCACAACACCACCGCCACCCCCAGCGCCACCGCTGCCGCCACCGCCACCAGCAACACCAGCTGGCGCGCTGCCGGGTTGCGCGTGAACTGCTTGAAGGGATCCATGCGCGAACCGTTTCCGGTGGTCGCGACGGCGTTGTCTGCCATGGTGCTGCTCGTTGTCTAGGGAAGGTAAAGCGCGGCAACCGGTTGCGTCACACCGGCATGTTCATGATTTCCTTGTACGCATCCACCATCTTGTTGCGCACCTCGACCATCGTGCGCAGCGACAGATCGGCCTTCTGCACCGCAATCATGGTGCGGCCCAGATCGGCGCCGGGATCACCGCGTTCGAAACTGGCGGCCATGCGCCCGGCTTCCAGCTGGCTCTGCCCCACCGCGGAGATGGATTCACGCAACAACGCCGAAAAGTCACTCTGCGCAGCGACCGGCGCCGCCTTGAAGGCGCTTTCCGGGGGACGCACCTGAGCGCTCATCCGGCGCATCTGGGACAGCAGGTTGTTGACGTCAATCGTATTCATTGCAGTGCACCGTTACGCCTGACAGATGTCGGAATCCCGTCGCGTGACGGGTTTGCAGTGATGGATGCACGAGGCGTGCCACGGTGCGATCGGGGAAGCCGTACCAGTACCCATCGCACCTTGGCGCCTACGCCGCCATGCTCCCCTGCAAGCCGTACTTGCGCAGCTTTTCCACCAGCGTGGTGCGTTGCATGTGCAGCAAGCGCGCGGCATGCGCGACCACACCACCGGTGGCGTCAAGCGCCTGGCGGATCAAGCCAACCTCGATGTCGGCCAGGTGGTCTTTCAGATCGAGCCCGTTTTCAGGCAGGATGCCAAGGCTGTCGACTGACTCCAACGGCGTGACGGCAGGCGGGATGACGCGCTCGTCCATCAGCGCCAGCAGCGCGGCGCCACGCACCTCGTCAGTGACGCGCTGACCACGGTATTTTTCCGGCAGATCTCCCGCGCGCACTTCACCGTGCGGATACAGGATCGCCATGCGTTCGACCAGGTTCGACAACTCGCGTACATTGCCTGGCCAGGCATACACCTGCAGCGCCTGCAACGCCGTGGCACTGAAACGCACCTGGCCCAGACCGCGCCACGCCAGGCGTTGATTGAATTCGGCAATCAGCTGCGACATGTCGTCCAGGCGCTCGCGCAACGCGGGCAATTCCAGCGGAAACACGCTCAGGCGATAGAACAAATCTTCGCGAAACTGGCCGTCATGGATGGACCGCTCCAGATTGCGATGGGTGGCGGCAACGATGCGCACGTCACAACGCTGCGTCTTGTTGCCGCCGACACGCTCGAACACGCGCTCCTGCAGCACCCGCAACAACTTCACTTGCATCGGCATGCTCATGTCGCCGATTTCGTCGAGAAACAGAGTGCCGCCCTCGGCCATCTCGAACCGACCCTTGCGCGCACTGATGGCACCCGTGAACGCGCCCTTCTCATGACCGAACAATTCGCTTTCAAGCAACTCTGCAGGGATCGCGCCGCAGTTGATGGCGACAAATGGCTTGTCACGGCGCGGTGATCGTTGATGAATCGCCCGTGCCACCATTTCCTTGCCGGTACCCGACTCGCCCAGCACCAGCACGGTGGAATCAAACGGGGCCACCTGGCGGATCAGGCCATTGACGCGCGTCATTGCGACCGAATCGCCAATCAGCCGCATGGCACCGCGCACACGACCAAACACCCGCGTATACACGCTGCGCAACGCATCGGCCAGCTGCTGGTAGTGCAAGGGGAAGTCCACCGTGGCCAAGCGTGTGGCAAAGGTCGACGCGGAGCCCGCAAAGCGCGGCAACCACACCGAGTCGTTGGCTGCCAGCATCGCCACGTGGGCGGCATCGTCGCCCAGCAAGGCCAACTGGCGCTCGGCCTCCGCCGCATCCTCAATGCTGCCGACAAACACCCCGCGCCAAGCGTGCGTGGCCTCATCCGCAACTGCGCACAAGCCGCCATCCTGTGGCCGATAGCCGAGAAACTGCAGCGCCGACAGCACCGAGGTCATCCGTGCGTGATCCGCCTCGATCACCAGAAAATCGTACTTTTGCAAACCCTGTTCTCCTTGTGTTCCACCGCTGTCGCCAGGCGAACCCGCAGGTCTTGCGGGCCAGTCCGTGGTCTGTCGGCTTTACGTCGCCGGCTCGGAGAAACCATGAGCAATATCAGGGCCAGTTTTGACGCCATTGCGACAAGCAAGGCGTCACTTGCAGGCGTCAACACGGCTGTGGAGGATGAACACGGCGTCCGCCGACGCCCGCCACATGGCGGCAAGTACATGAAACCCCTGCACTTTGCCGAATCATCGGCAACGATGGCAGGAACTTTCGCACGCTTTCCGTCGCGTCAAGAAAGCTTCACGGCATGTGGGTAAATGCGACTTCCGTCACACGGTTGCCACGTTGCTCACCCGGCAAGTTGACGTGTCTCTGCCACTTTGCGTCGGTGATGGCGAAAAACGAGTCGCTCAATCGCGTCACTCAGCACATCACCCAGCGGTGCAAAGGCGACAAACACCTGTCCATCAGGGAATCGCCGCTCCACCCGTGCTGGCAGCTCCAATGGCAGGCTCGGACATACATCGAAGCGCGGGCGGAACAGCAATCCGTCGCCGGGCGGCACCAGCCTGTCCGGCAGCAACGCGCCAACCACGTTGAAGCGCACCACCTGACGCGCCGGCAGCGAATTTGCCGGTACCAGCAGCTGATTGACGACATCCACCAGGGCAGTGAGTTTTGCATCCAGGCGCAACATCTCCTGCATCACCGGACTGTCCTCATCCCCGGCTTCAACTGCCCGTTCCTCCAGTGCAGCAATCGCCGCCAATGTATTCGTGTTGCGTTCCACCATGCGCAATTGCTGCGCCGGTGACGGCGGCCAGGCCAGCGGTTCGGCGTCCACATGCAGGCTTTCTTCGCACCTGACGCGCTGTTCGAAATCATCCCAACTGCTGGCGATCATCGTGCAACTCCGATGGGAGGAGGCAGGCAACCCGGGCCGTCGCCAAGGTCCGCTGATGAGCTTGAACAATTCCGTGCCACGTGTGGCGTCGATACCGCGTACGGAAGCACCAATGGGTCGTGCACCAGAATAACCCACGGCCCAGCAAGGCGTGCACGCCCGAGGCAGGGCGGCTCCATCCGCGAGGGCTTCCCTCGACCGGGAGCGTGGCAATGGAGCCACCGCTGCCGCAACCTTTGCCGGCGGTCCGGGCCGGCGGCCTTGAGCTCTCATCCCGCTCGAGTCGGGCCGTGGCTGGCCGGCAAGGTCAAGCCTGTGCGTAGGCGGCGACAGCCTGCAGACGGTTGTTTTCGCGTCGCCAGTGCAGGGCGGCGACGTCCCGCGCATGCGCAACCTGCGTCTCGAGTTCGCGGTTGCAGGCGAGAATCTGCGCCAGCTGGGCGCGGGTGGTGGCGTCGGGAGCGTGGGCGCCAAGCAGCAGCGGATCACGTTCGGCCTCGAGTGCGCTCACGGTGTCCCACGCCTGCGCGTGCGCGGCGGCCAGCATTTGCCGGCTCAGTTGCAGCGCACGGGCAAGTGTGCCGCTCATGCGCTGACGGCGTGTTGCGCCGCCTTGGCATTGACGGGCGAGACCTTGATCCAGCTGTCGCGCACCTGGCTCAGCAGGTTGCTCACTTCATCCAGAATCGTCGTGTCGTCTCGCATATTGGCCTGCAGCAGGCGGCGACTCATGTATTCGTAGAGGGAATCCAGCCGGTCGACCAGTACCGGATCGACCTTGCGCTCCAGGCTGTCGCGCAGGCCGCCGATGATCTTGATGCAGCGGGAGATGGCTTCACCCTTGGCGGCAATCTCGCCACGCTGCATGTGCCCACGGGCGCTGACTATGCGCTCCAGCGCGCCATCCATCAACAACGTGATCAACCCATGCGGGTTGGCCGACTCCACGCCGCCGCGCGAACGAACCTCTTGATAGGCACCTGCTCCGTAACCGAAACCCATGATCGTCTCCTGCCCGAATTGTGGTACGGGCTGTTACTTCTTGTTGATGTTGTTCAGCGCGTCAAACTGCTGCTGCAGATAACTGCTGGTGCTGTTGAGTTTGCCCATCAGTGTGTCCAACGCGGTGAATTGCGCCTGGTAACGCGCGGTGAGGCTGGCCATGCGACTGTCCAGCCCACTCTGCTGCGTCTTCAAGTCGTTCAATTGCTGGGCCAGACTGCTGGTGCGACTGGCAATCGTGCCGCTGGTGCCGGCCCATTGCTCGAGCTGACCATTGAGCTTTGCGGCAAAGCCGTCGCTACCGGCAAACAGCTCGCCCATGGCCTTGCCGCCATCGCTCAAGGCACCCGCCAACTTGGCGCTGTCGACCTTGAGCGTGCCATCCACCTGCAACGCGATGCCCATGGCCGAAAGCGTGCTGCCGTTGACCGCGCCGCCGACGATGCGCGAGAGCGTGCTGCTGATGCCGTTGAGGGTGGCGTCGCCAATCATGGCGCCAGCGGTGCCGGAGGTGGCATCGTACCTGGTGAGGTTTTTGTAGATGCCAACAAAGCTGTTGTAGGTGTTGACCAGATTGTTCAGCGCCGAGGTGGCCTTGCTGCCGTCGTTGGCGACGGTGAGCGTGCTTTCGCCGGCGGCCACCAGGTTGAGGGTCAAGCCGTCGATGGCGGTGCTGACGGTGTTGCCGGCGCTGCTCGCCGCCAGACCATCAATACTGAAAGCCGCATCCTGCGCGGCGGTGATCACCGACAGGGCATTGCCTGCCGATGCCGCCACATCGTAGTTGAGTGCGGCCAGGCCGCCATTGCCGCCGCTGCTGCTGACGGTGAAAGCATTGGCCGCGCCGGTGCGCGTGCCGCTCAGCACCAGATGCGCGCCATCCGTGCCGGTGACGATGGTGGCGCTGACGCCGGGGTTGTCACTGGCCTTGTTGATGGCGTCCCGAATCTGCGCCAACGAGTTGTTGCTGTCGTCCAGTTGCAGGCTCATCGACTGGCCGTCCACCGCGATGGTGAGCGTGCCGGTACCGACCTTGGTGCTGCTGTCGGCAAAGGCGCCGGAGGAGGCCTTGAGCGAAGCGGCCAGATGATCGACGCTGATGTCGTAGCTGCCGCTGACCGGATTGCCGGCCGCCGTGGCGCCAAACACCGTGCTGTCGCTGCTGCTCACCGTGCGCGCGGCAAATGCGCTGCCGTCGGTGAGTGAGCCCATGGCCGATTGCAAGGCCGACAAGGCGGCGTTGATCTGACCCAGGCCGGACAACTGCGTATTGGCCTTCGCCGCCTGGTTGGTGATCTGGTTCTGCTGCGGCGCCTTTTTGGCATCCACCAGGCTGGTGACCAGCTTGTCCACATCGATACCCGAACCCACGCCCATGGAAGTGAGCAACCCCGTGGTTGGTGTCGTGGAGCCAACGGTGATTGCCATGAGCACAGATCCTCAAAATAGGTGAAGCGACCGCGATGAACCGCGGCCGCTCCGGGTCAAGCATTACTGCAGGAGCTTCAACACACTCTGCGTGGAAGCGTTGGCCTGCGCCAGTACCGAGACACCGGCCTGTTGCAGGATGTTGGCGCTGGTCATGTTCGCGGTCTCCGAGGCGAAGTCGGCATCCATGATCTGGCTGCGCGACGCGCTCAGGTTCTGCGAAATGGTCTGCAGGTTGGAGATGGTGGACTCGAAGCGGTTCTGCACCGCGCCGAGGTCACTGCGCATGTTGCTGATCGTGTTCAACGCCGAGTCGATGCGGCTGATGGTGTCATAGGCACCCGAAACCGACTTGACATTGCTGCTGGCCA
>DAITPL010000057.1:0-16057 GCA_036833615.1 Rhodanobacter sp. | reverse complement strand
ACAGGGTGGTGAAGGACTGGAAGGGCGTCTCCGAGGAAACCACCACCGGCGTGCATCGCCTGTATCAACTGGCCGCGGCCGGTACGCTGCTGGTCCCGGCGATCAACGTCAACGACTCGGTGACCAAATCCAAGTTCGACAATTTGTACGGTTGCCGCGAGTCGCTGGCGGACGGCCTGAAGCGCGCGATGGACGTGATGCTGGCCGGCAAGGTGGCCGTGGTCTGCGGTTATGGCGACGTCGGCAAGGGTTGCGCGCATTCGCTGCGCGCGTACGGTTCACGCGTCATCGTCACCGAGATCGACCCGATCACCGCGTTGCAGGCGGCGATGGAAGGTTTCGAGGTCAACACCGTCGAATCCACCCTGGGCCGTGGCGACATCTACGTCACCACCACAGGCAACTGCGACGTGCTGACGCTCGATCACCTGCGGGCGATGAAAGACCAGGCGATCGTGTGCAACATCGGCCACTTCGACAACGAGATCCAGGTGGGCGCGCTGAACGCCATGGCCGGCGTGCAGAAAATCAACATCAAGCCGCAGGTCGACAAGTATGTGTTTGCCGATGGCCACGCGTTGTTCCTGCTGGCCGAAGGCCGCCTGGTCAACCTGGGTTGCGCCACCGGCCACCCGAGTTTCGTGATGTCCAACTCGTTCTCCAACCAGACGCTGGCGCAGATCGACTTGTGGCAGCACAAGGACACGTACGCAGCCAAGGTGTACATGCTGCCGAAAAAACTGGACGAAGAAGTGGCACGCCTGCATTTGGACAAGATCGGCGTGAAGCTGACCACGCTCACCACAGCGCAGGCGCAGTATCTGGGCGTACCGGTGGATGGCCCGTACAAACCGGAGTTCTACCGCTACTGATGAGCTGACGCAGTCGACGGCAGTACCCGCCCTATATGTTGCCTGCGGGTAGTGCCCCCGCCTGTTGCTTGCGGGGAGCCCCGGCGGGCAGTGCCCGCCCTACACAAGCAGGTTTTTCGCACAGGCCGGGCACCGCTGAAGCTTTCGTAGGGCGGGCACTGCCCGCCGCTCCCATCGCCGCAGGCTTTGTAGGGCGGGCACTGCCCGCCGCCCAGCCACGGACCTTTCGGGCACTGCCCGCCGCTGCCGTCACCAGCAAACTGCGTGGTGCGCCGCGCCGGCTAAACCTTGCGATACAACAAATCCCATACGCCGTGACCGAGATTCAGGCCGCGGCGTTCGAAGCGGGTTTCAATGCGCCACGCGGGTTTCTCCGCATACGCTCCGGGTCCGATGGCATTGCGCCAATCCGGTGCCGCTTCCAGTACCGCCAGCATGTGTTCGGCGTAGTCCCGCCAGTCAGTGGCCAGATGCAACAGGCCATCCGGCGCCACGCGCGAGGCCAGCAACGCCACGAAGTCCGGCTGGACCAGCCGCCGCTTGTGGTGGCGCTGCTTGGGCCACGGATCCGGAAACCAGATGCGTACCTCGTCCAGTGCGTCGGGTGGAATATCGTGCGTCAGCACTTCCACCACGTCGTGTCGATAGACGCGCACGTTGCGCGCGTCACGTGCCGCCAGCGCGTTCATCAACCGGCCCACGCCGGGGCCGTGTACTTCCACGCCAATGAAGTCCCGGCCAGGCTCGTGCTCACTGGCCCAGGCCAGCGCCTCACCGTTGCCGAAACCAATTTCCAGCACCCGTGGCGCATGGCGCCCGAACCGGACATCCAGATCCTGCACGGCACCGGCATAATCGATACCGAAACGCGACCAGTAATCATCAAACGCACGCTGCTGAGCAGGGGTCATGCGCCCCTCACGCAGCACGAAACTGCGAATGTGGCGCAGATGGTCGATTGGCGCGGCATCGGGGAGGTCAGTCATGGGCAAGCTCAGGCGACCACGGAAGTGAGGTGAGGTGGGTAGGTGCCTGCCACCGCCGCGGCGACGCAGCGCGCTCGCCATCGACGGCCAGCAGCAACGGGCGAGTGCACTGCATGGCACGGCGGCCCGTGCATGCTGGAAGGCGAGCCATTGTAACGGCGTGCATGCTGTGAGGAACCAGGCGACAACCAGCATGAACTGTCCAGTTCCGTCACCCGTGGCTGCAATCGATCAGTTCTGTCGATCATCTCCGCGCGAGTGATCGTTTGACCGCCGCGCCGGCCGCGCCTTGTTCTCGTTGCGCGTCGGCGCGGCCTGATTGCGTGCCGCCGGCGGCGGCGCCATGCGCGGCGGTGACATCGGCGCGCGCGACATCTCCGGGCGCGGCTGATATTGCCTCGGTGGTGCCGCCTCCATCTGCCGCGGGGCCATCATCCGCGACGCCTGCTGCGGCGGCGCGCGGACCGGTTGAGGCCGGTCGATACGCGCCGGCAACTGCCGCTGCGGCATGGCCGGTGCATCGACCGGCACCTGACGCTGCAGCGCGCGCGGTCGATCGACGATCGCTGCCTGCCGTCCGATCGGGGCGCGATCCTGGTTTTCCATCGCGCGCGGTTCGAAGCGCCGCACCTGCGGGAGCGGTGGCGCCGAAGCCGGGCGATTGTCCGCTGACGGCGTTGGCCGTGTGGCATTGTCGGCAGAAATAATGCTCAGGCCGGGACGTGCCGCGCCGTCACGTTGATTCCGTGGCGAGTCCCCATTCGCTGCTACCCGTACCGGCTCATTGACGGCACCACGCTGGCCACCGAACGATCGCGGCGCGTCATCGGCCGGCACCGCCACACGCCGTCCCGGCCGGACGAAGCGCGCCGACGGCAATTCACCCGCGCGCAACTCCGCGCGGCGGACCGGAGCCACGTCGGGCAGCGTGCGTTCCGGCTGCACGGCGGTCGCCGTGCCGGTGGCCAGCGACACGTCATCGCGCCGCAGCGACACGCGCCCAGTCGCCGGCAGCGGCCGCACGGCGGCGGCGGCGCGGTTGCGTACCAGCTCACGATTTGCGCTGCGCTGGGCGGCGCTGTCCTGCGCCACGCCCACCCGTTCCAGTCCGCCACGCCGCACGCCCATGCGATCGGCACGATCCATTACCTCGGCGGGCGCAGCAACCGGTTGCTGCGGCACTCCTTGGGCTACTCGACCCCCGCCCTGCGCGCCCTGTGTCAACAAGCGCACGCGCGAAGGCGCTGCCACCTGGCGCTGTCCGTTGCCACGGGCCGTACGCACCGCCGCTTCCGCAGGTGCGGCGCGCAGCGCCGGGGGTGCCCGCCGGGCGACGACCTGGCGATCGAACCCGCCCACCGGCAACGCCCGCACGTGCGCATTGCGCGGCAACGTCGTGCGGCCAGCCACCGGGCGTGCGCCTACCCCACGCGGCAACACTGCAGCGGTGGCCAGTGCACGCCGCTCGACGCGACCGGCATCACCGCGCACGGATTGTCCGCTGGCAAAGGTGCGGCCCGACACGGTGGTGAAGCCACGTGGTGCGTGGCGGTTGACATAGCGCTCGTCGCGCACCCGCTCGCCCCGGCGATAGTGGTTGTAGTGGTTGCCGATATCGCGATGGAAACGGTCGCGGTCGTAGCCGCGCCGCACGTAAATATTGGTGATATTGACGTTGGTGTAGTACTGGCGGCTGGCGCGATACCACGGGTTGTAGATCTCGCCCGGACCCAGCGGGAACCAGCCAACCGGTCCATTGCCGAACCCGACCGACCAGCCGCCACCGCCGACAAATGCAACCAGCGCCGGCGCATAGATCGGACGCACCCCGATTGGGCCCGGAATCCAGCCCCAACGTCCGCGCATGTTCGCCCAACGCCCGTAGTGATAAGGGGCAAAACCCCACGCCGCGGCGTCCACCCAGGTCCAGCCCCACGGCGCGATATAGGCCCAGTGTCCGTCGCTGTATGGCGCCCAGGTGGACGACACCTGCGTCGGATACCACACCGCGCCATAGTCGCTGTCGGTCTGCCAGTCACCGTACTGGTCCAGATCCTGGTAACCCACCATGTCGTCAGACACATACTGGCGGCTCGCCGAGCGCGCATACCGCTGATCGCGATCGCGACCCCACGCGTCAAATGCATCATCGCCACTCAGGTCACTGATCACCACGCTGCCCAGCGTACTGTCGTCAAAGCGATAGCTGCGCCCGGCAACCAGATTGCGTTGCGCATTGTTTTCGCCGTAGACGACGGCGCTGCCACCCAGCACCGACACCTGCGTGCCGCGCGTACCGTCACCCACATCGACGCGAAATACGCCGGGCCGGGCAACGACAAGCGCCACCGTGGGTGTATCGATCTCGATGTTCTGTCCCGCATCAAGATCACGCACGCTGATGCCGAGCGTGCCCTGGGTCAGCTCTATTTGCGCCACCTGCCCGTTCAGATCCAGCAACCCGAAATCCGTGCCGCCATCCATGCGCACATTACTGCCACCAAATTCCAGTTCGGCACGCGCATCGGCCGCCGTGGACAACCGGTCACCGGTAGTCAGCGGGCGATTTAGATTGGCGTCGCTCCACGCGCTGGCGCCGGATGGCAGCAAGCCGACATCGCCAGCCAGGTACGACAGACGGGCCACGCGACTCGGCGGATCGGCAGCATCGCCTGGCATCACCGCCTGCGCCTGCGCCCAGCCACCCACGGCACACACGAGCAGCATTGCCGCCGTGCGCCACTGTCTGCGCAGTGCAGAGGAAATCACGACCAACCGACGCATGGTGTTCTCCGGACGATGGCGGTTACGACCGCAGGCGATGACCCGCAGGTCACGACTCAATTATGCGCAGGTATTTGCGCCGCCTGCGCCCGTTGCAACGCCGGCGCGCGTGCTGGTTCAGCTTGCCGCCATCCGCCATTCATGCACCAGCAGGCTCCCGCGCATCCCGCCAGTCGCGCCGGAACGTTTCCAAGTACGCACGTGTCGGGTTACCATCTTGCGCCACGCGGGTGTAGCTCAATGGTAGAGCTGTAGCTTCCCAAGCTACTGACGAGGGTTCGATTCCCTTCACCCGCTCCACTGCGCGCATCCAACAGCCCATGCCGGATCCGACCCTCGTGGAAGCGGCCACCGCCGATCTGCTCGTGCTGGGGTGGCGCGAATGGCTGGTGCTGCCGCAACTGGGCCTGGGCCCACTCAAGGCGAAACTCGACACTGGCGCGCGCAGCAGCTCCATGCATGTCGATACCCTGGAAGAATTCCGACGCGATGGTGCGCACTGGCTGCGTTTCAGCGTGCGCCTGAGCCGGCGCGAACCACACGAAATCCGTTGCGAAGCGCCATCCACCGATCGGCGCACGGTGACCGATACCAGCGGCCGACGCACTGAGCGCTGGTTCATCCGCACTGGGGTGCAATTGGCCGGGCAAAGCTTCGATATCGACATCAATCTCACCAATCGCCGGCATATGCTGTTTCCCATGCTGCTTGGGCGCCAGGCGCTGACCGGGCGGTTTGCCATCGATCCGTCGCGCTCCTACACGCAAACACGCCCTGCCGCAGTGAAACCGGCGCCCGCATGACAACCTGCCCATGAAAATTGCGATTCTGTCGCGCAACACGCGTTTGTACTCGACCCGGCGCCTGATCGAGGCAGCGCGCAAGCGCGGGCATGTGGTACGTGTGCTTGATCCACTGCGCTGCTACGCCCGGGTGGCACCCGGCGCGCTGGCCCTGCGTTACAAGGGCAAGGCCGTACGTGACATCGACTGCGTGATCCCACGCATCGGCACCAGCACCACGTTCTACGGCACGGTGGTGCTGCGCCAACTGGAGATGATGGGCGTCTATACGCCCAATTCCGCCGAAGCGGTATTGCGCGCGCGCGACAAGCTGCGCTGCCTGCAACTACTCGCCGCGCAAGGCATCGAGATGCCGGTCACGGTGTTCGGCGACAATCCGGATGACACGGCCGACGTGCTGGCGTTGATCGGCGGCCCACCGCACGTGATCAAACTCAACGAAGGCAGCCAGGGCACTGGCGTGGTGCTGGCGGAAAAACGCAGCGCATCGCAAAGCGTGATCGAGGCATTCCGCGGCCTGTACGCGAACTTTCTGGTGCAGGAGTTCATCCCTGAAGCGAACGGCAGCGACCTGCGCTGCTTCGTCGTCGGCCACAAGGTGGTCGCCGCCATGCAGCGCGATGCCAGTCCCGGTGAGTTTCGTGCCAACCTGCACCGCGGCGGGCACGCGATCGCCGCGAACCTGAGCATCGAGGAACGCCGCATCGCGCTGCGCGCCGCCAGAACACTCGGACTGGGCGTGGCCGGGGTTGACTTGCTGCGCTCCCGGCGCGGCCCGTTGCTGCTTGAAGTCAACGCGTCACCCGGGCTGGAGGGTATTGAAACCGCCACCGGCGTGGACGTTGCCGCCGCGATCATCGACTTGCTGCAGGATCACGCGCGCACCGGATCAGCCTGCGCACCTGCCAGCACCCACTCCACGCCGCGGAAACTCGCCACAAACGGACGTTGACCAGCCGCCCGTGGCAGCCTAGCATCTGAGCAAGCCCAACCCGCAACGTGGCGCCGTCGTGGTCTTCGTCGGGTACCCGGAGAACGTTCATGTACAACAGAGTCTGGTTCCTGCTCATCGCGTTGACGGTGGCGTTGCTGCCGTTGGGCGCAGTGGGTGCCTCCACCACAAAACCTGCGGTCAAGGTCGACAACAAGGCAGATTTCGCAGCGGTCAGTGCCGCCGTGCAAAAGGAGATGCTTCCCGGCGGACGCTACGAATTCGTCGACAGCGCCGAACAGGACACCGTGACCAAGCGCCTGAACGACATGCAGGCACTGTTTGACAGCTATGGCTCCGTCGAGCAAATGGACACCAACAAGCGCGCGCAATTGCTGACGGATCAGGAAGATGTCAACGCCATCCTCACCCGGCGCGATGACCGGCGCATGGTATGCAAGTCGGCGGCGCCGGTAGGCTCGTTGATTCCGCAGCGAACCTGTCGCACGTATGGCGAGATCGAGCGGTCGCGACGCAGCACGCAGCAATTCATGCAGCAGGAAGCACGACCCCGCTACGTGTCCGGTGGAAATTGATCACCAACGCATTCACCAGCACCAGTCAAGACCGGGTTGACTTGCGAACCAGACTTCACCGGAAGAGAACGATGAAGACCCCAAACCGGATCATCATGATCCTCGTCGCCATCGCTGCTGGCGCACTGCTTTTGCCGACGGTCGCAAGCGCTGCCAAGGTTCAGACCCCGCAGGTGCAGGCCGATACCAAGGCCAAATTTGAAACGGCGGCTGCCGAAGTGCGCAAGCAGATGGTGCCTGGCGGGCGTTTCCAATTCCTGACGAAGGAAGAATTTGCCAAGGTGAACACCAGCCTGGACTCGATCGGCGCGCTGTTTGCAAAGTATGGCGCGGTGGCCAACATGGATCAGGTGATCAAGGTCGCACTGTTCAACGATCAGGAAGTGGTCAACAGCATCCTGGCGCAACGCGATGACTTGCGTCTGATATGCAAACCCAAGACCAGCATGGGCACGCGTATCCCGGTCACCGAGTGCCGCACTTATGGTGATATCCAGCGCGCGCGGGCCGACACCCACAACTACATGGACAAGTTTTACCAGACCTATCAGCAGCGGCAGCCAGCGCCGCCGGAGCGATGAGTCGCGTGCAGGGTGGCTTGCGTCGGTTCGTGTGGGAATACGCGCTGCCTCCCGCGCTGTAGCCCTTCGGCCCACGGATCGGGCTGCTGCGAGCCACAAGGCTGTACTGACGGCAGCACGTCCTCGCGCCTAATGGTTGCTCCGCAGACGAAATCAACGGGAATCCCGGTTCACTGCGTGCTGACCAGCGAGCCTCTATAAAGCCGTCACGAGGCCTCGGTGAACGTGACGGTGACGGCCAGCTGACGATGCCAGCGAGCGCGGCATCCAGGCCCGGACGGCGGACAGCGGGCGACGTGTCCGGAGTTTTCCCCGCTTGTACATCACTCCATTCAGGTTCGTGGCGTGACCGGCACCCCAGCCTCTCCCAAGCTTGTTAAGCTGACAACTCCAACCGGCCCGTGCGCCGGTTGTGCAGGAGTGACACATGCGCGTTCTGGTCA
Source organism: Rhodanobacter sp. (assembly GCA_036833615.1). Taxonomy (GTDB): domain Bacteria; phylum Pseudomonadota; class Gammaproteobacteria; order Xanthomonadales; family Rhodanobacteraceae; genus Rhodanobacter. The sequence goes on along the minus strand of DAITPL010000057.1, from coordinate 8,061 downwards.
TAGAAGACAATACGGACATCGCCACCAACATCGGCGATTACCTCGAAGACCGCGGCAACGTGGTGGACTTTGCCGGCGACGGCGTCACCGGGCTGCACTTGGCCGTGGTACATGATTTCGACGTCATCGTGCTCGACCTCACGCTGCCCGGCATGGACGGCCTGGAGGTGGCGCACAAGTTGCGGCACGAAGCGCACAAGCAAACCCCGATCCTGATGTTGACCGCACGCGATGCGCTGGAGCAAAAGCTGGTCGGTTTCGAATCCGGCGCCGATGACTACATGACCAAGCCGTTTGCGCTGCAGGAACTGGCTGCGCGGCTGGAAGTGCTCGCCCGCCGCGGCAAGGGTCCGCAAAGTCGTGTGTTGAAAGTGGCCGATCTCACGTTCAACCTCGACACGTTGACCGTGAACCGCGAAGGCAAGTCGATCCAGCTCAATCCGATCGGCTTGAAGTTGTTGCAGGCATTGATGGAGGCCAGCCCATCAGTGGTCACGCGGCAGGACCTGGAGCAACGCGTGTGGGGCGAGGAACTGCCCGACAGCGACTCGCTGCGTGTGCACATTCACGGCTTGCGCGCGGCCATCGACAAACCCTTCGCCACGCCGTTGATCCACACCCGCCACGGCATCGGTTACCGGATGGTCGAGCCGGATGCGATCCAGGCGTAAGCTGCGGTTCCGCCTGATCGTCTCGTTCGCGCTGTTCGGCTTCGGCCTCAGCGCGTTGTTCGCCGTGTCCACGTTGTACTTGCGCGCCAAGGTCGAGAACCAGCTGATCAACGACAGCTTGCGCAACGACGTCAACCAGGCCGTGGACAACGCGCTCGAGCATCCCGAGCGGCCGTTCCAGTCCGAGTTGATCGAGGGCTGGGTCAAGAGCGATCGCACGCTGTACAAGATGCCGCTGGCCTGGCAGAACCTGGCCAGTGGCGTGCATGACATCCGCGCGGTGGATGCCGAAGGCAGGCAACGGCACTACAAGCTTGCCGTGCAGCGCAAGAACGGCATCATCGGCTTCACCCGTTACGACATCAGTCGCGAGGATCTCGGCAAGCGTCAACTGGTGTTGTCGTTGATCGGCGCGGTACTGCTGTTCAGCCTGCTCTCGCTGGCCATCGGCCTGTGGCTGTCGCGCCGGGTGCTCAAGCCGGTCACGGAACTCGCCAACCGGCTGCACGACTTTCGCAAGGCCGGACAGGCCGAGCCGCTGGCGCCGCATTTTGCCGATGACGAAGTCGGCGAACTCGCGCACGCGCTGGACGAATATTCGGAACGGCTCACGGCCATGGTGAAACATGACCGCGAGTTCAACTCCGACGTCAGTCACGAGTTGCGCACGCCGCTGGCGGTGATCGCCAGCACCACTGAACTGTTGCAGGGTTCGACCGACCTGACGCCAAAGCTGAGCGAGCGCCTGAAGCGCATCGAACGCGCCTCGCGTCAGGCGACCGAACTCATCGAGGCGTTGCTGTTGCTGTCGCGCGCCGAACGGCGCGGGCCAACGCGCGGCGAGACCACCGAGGTGGGCAAGGTCGCCGCCGACGTCATCGAAAGCCAGCGCCCGCAACTGCGTGGCAAACCGTTGGCGATCGAGCTGGTGGTGCGCTCACCGGTCAGCGTCAACGCCCCCGCGTCGGTGCTGTCGGTGGCGCTGACCAACCTGATCGGCAACGCGATCAAGTACACGCTCGAGGGCACCGTGCGCGTCGAAGTGGGCAACGGTCAGGTCGAGGTGATCGACACCGGTCCGGGGATCAAACCGGAAGATGCCGAACGCCTGTTCCAGCGCGGCGTGCGCGGCGAAGGTGTCGGCGGCAGCGGGGCCGGGCTTGGCTTGGCGATCGTGCGTCGGTTGTGCGAGCTGTACGCCTGGGATGTCTCGATGCGCCCACGGGCCGACGCGAACGGCGCCGTCGCCAGCATCAAATTCCGCTGACCAACCCTGCACCCTGCTGAAGCACACCGGATGCGCCTGCATGTCGCCGGTTCGTGGACTTGGCGCGTCGACGCGGAGGCACGCGACCTCCCGTGGCGCTGCAAGCCGAGAAATCCGGTATCGCCTGAAACGTTGCAGGCGCCAGCCGACGCTTGGCCTGCGCTGCCGCGTTGGGCCCACGCGGCCTTCCCTTCGACCAAAGTCGCGGTTTGCAGCACCCGTGGACCGGCGGCATAGTGCAGCGAGATCACGACTTCTCATCCAGCCACGAAGGCCAATCATGGGCAACAACGCGGGCAACTATGCGAAGGTCTACGCGGCAGCGCAAGCCGATCCGGAAGGCTTCTGGGCGAAGATCGCCGAGGGCATCGACTGGAGCAAACGCTGGGATCGGGTCATCGATGATTCACGCCAGCCGTTCTACCGCTGGTTTGCCGGTGGCGAGCTCAATACCTGTTACAACTGCGTGGATCGCCACGTGGAGCACGGTCGCGCCGAGCAGCTGGCGCTCATCTACGACAGCCCGCTGGCCGGCACCCAGCGCAAGATCAGCTTTCGCGAATTGCGCGACCTGACAGCCCAGTGCGGCGGCGCGCTCAGGAACATGGGCGTCGGCAAGGGCGACACGGTGGTGATCTACATGCCGATGGTGCCCGAAGCCGTGGTGGCGATGCTGGCCTGCGCGCGCATCGGGGCGGTGCACTCGGTGGTGTTTGGCGGCTTCGCCGCCCCCGAGCTCGCCAAGCGCATCGCGGACGCGAAGCCAAAGGTCATCCTGTCGGCGTCGTGCGGCCTGCTGCCGGGTCACAGCGTGCCCTACAAACCGTTGCTCGATCAGGCCCTGCAGATTGCCCATGCCGAGCACACGCCGTGCCTGATTCTGCAGCGTCCCCAACTCAAGGCGGAACTCACCCCGGGACGCGACAGCGACTGGCACGAAGCGATGGCGGCCGCGCAGCCGGTCGCTTGCGTAGCGGTCGCCGCCACCGATCCGCTGTACGTGATCTACACCTCCGGCACCACTGGCGTGCCCAAGGGCGTGGTCCGCGACAACGGTGGCCACGCGGTGGCGCTGCGCTGGTCGATGGACGCGGTGTATGGCATGCAGCCGGGCGACGTGTACTGGGCGGCGTCGGATATCGGCTGGGTGGTTGGCCACTCCTACATTGTCTACGGCCCGCTGCTGCAAGGTTGCACGACGATCCTCTACGAAGGCAAGCCGGTCGGCACGCCTGACGCCGGCGCGTTCTGGCGCGTATGCGCGGAACACGGGGTGAATGCCCTGTTCACCGCACCGACCGCGTTCCGCGCCATCAAGAAGGAAGACCCGCGCGGCGCATTGCTGAAGCAATACGACCTTTCCAAATTGCGCACGCTGTTTCTGGCCGGCGAGCGCAGCGTCCCCGACGACATTGAATGGGCGGGCCAGCTGTTGGGTGTCCCGGTGGTCGACAACTGGTGGCAAACCGAGCTTGGCTGGCCGGCGATCAGCGACTGCATCGGCATCGAGCACCTGCCGGTCAAGCCGGGGTCGGCCACCAAACCCGTACCCGGTTTCGACATCCGGATTTTCAACCCGGAAGGCCGGCAGCAGCCGGCAGGGGAAATCGGCGACCTCGTGATCAAGCTGCCGATGCCGCCCGGCACGTTGTGCACGCTGTGGCACAACGATGCGGATTTCCAGAAGACCTATCTCTCGCGCTACCCCGGCTACTACCTCTCCGGCGACGCCGGCATTTGCGAAGCGGACGGCTACGTGTCAGTGATGACGCGCATCGACGACATCATCAACGTCGCCGGCCACCGGCTGTCCACCGGGCAGATGGAGCAGATCCTGGCCGCGCACCCGGACGTCGCCGAAGGCGCGGTGGTCGGCGCCGCCGACGACCTGAAGGGCCAGGTGCCGGTTGGTCTGGTGGTGCTGAAGTCCGGCGTCACCCGCCCGGAGGCCGACATCTGCCGCGAGCTCGTCGCCAGCGTGCGCAACGAGATCGGTCCGGTGGCCTCGTTCAAGGACGTGAAGGTGGTTGCGCGGCTGCCCAAGACCCGCTCCGGCAAGGTGCTGCGCGTGACCATCCGCACCATGGCCGACGGCACCAACATCAAGGTGCCGGCGACCATCGAGGATCCGGAAGTGTTGCCGGAAATCACGGCGGCCCTCAAGACACTCGGCTACCCGCACGCAGCCCACACGGATTGATCGCGGCGGCCCCGCACCGCGGGCCGCGCCTGGGTCGCGCGCTGGCGCTGCGCAGGGCCGCCAGTACCTGGGCGTCGATGCCGGTGAACCTGCCGGCAGATCGACCCGCCGCCTCCGTCACCCGATAGGTGCCGGGGCTCAGACCTGTTCCAGCCAGCCCCACTTGTCGTTGGTGCGGCCATCGAACAAGCCGAAGAACAGTTCCTGCAAGCGACGCGTGACCGGGCCCGCCTTGCCGGCGCCAACCTGCTTGCCGTCCACCGCGCTGATCGGCGTGACCTCGGCTGCCGTGCCGCACATGAATACCTCATCGGCCAGATACAGGTACTCGCGCGGCAGATCGCGCTCGATGACATCGATGCCTTCTTCGCGCGCCAGCGTCTTCAGGCTGTCGCGGGTAATCCCGGCCAGGATGGAAGCGCTCGCCGGGGCCGTGTGCAGCGCGCCATCAAACACCAGGAACAGGTTTTCACCGGCACCCTCGCTGAGCAGGCCGGACGATGACAACGCAATGCCCTCGCCAAACCCGCGTTGCCGCGCTTCGCGCGCGATGAGCTGGCCGGAGAGGTAATTGCCGCCGGCCTTGGCCCCAGCCGGGATGGTGTTGGGCGCAAACCGCTGCCAGCTCGAAACACAGGCGGTAATGCCGTTTTCCAGTGCCTCGGCGCCGAGGTACGGACCCATCGGCCACGCCGCCACGGCCACGTCGATCGGCGTTTCCGCCGACAGCCCGAAACCGCCCAGGCCGCGATAGGCCACCGGGCGGATGTACGACGCCTTCAGGCCATTCCTGCTGATGACCGCGCGGGAAGCGGCAGCCAGCTCGTCAGCGGAATACGGCAGCACCATGTCGTAGATCTTGGCCGAGTGAAACAGCCGATGCAGGTGATCGGTGAGCCGGAAAATGGCCGCACCATCAGGTGTCGCGTAACTGCGAATGCCCTCGAACACCGACGAGCCGTAATGCAATGCGTGCGACATGACATGCGCCGTCGCATCCTTCCACGGCTTGATTTCACCGTTTTGCCAGATCCATTCAGGGTACTGCTGCGCCATGTCGATTCTCCACGGAAGATCGCCCATGATAGCGGCCCGCACCCGCGGCGGCGTTGTGCTGCGCAGCGTGCAACCCGCTTCAGTCTGCGCTGCGCAACCACAAACAGCCGGAACGGCGCACCACCATGAAACGCAGTTCACGCGATTGGCCCCGACCATCGCTGGCACTGGTGTGCAACACCAGCAGGTTGTCAGGCGCCGACGTGGCGACCGCGGAGGACGACGCAGCACTGGCGGCAGCAAACGCGGGGGAGCGCACAGCGTCCGTGGCGATTGTTGGCGTCGATGCCTCTGTGGATGCCGTGGCAGGTCCGAAATCCAGCAACGGTTCGCGCATGATCTTCTGCAGCGCACGAATATCGGCCACTGCCGCGCGCTGGCCGTAACCGCCCCACAGCATCAGCCCGGCCAGACGATTGGCGTCGCGGCTGGCAAACGCATCGATCACGGCACGCTTCAGTGCATCGGTGTCTGTCGCGCACAACACCGCGGGCGTCGATGCGGCGCGTTCGGCTGCCGCGGACGGCGGGCGCGCAAGTGGCGTGGCCTGCAAGGCCGCGCACGGTTGATCGGTAAACACCGGATTGCCGTCGGCGCCAAGGCAGCGATGGATCGGCGTCTGCGCGATAGCCGGAGCTGTCGCCAGGCTGGAGAGCAGAAGCAGCAGTGCCAGGATCCGGTGCATCGCCGCAGCATAAGGGTATCGGCAGCGACGCCCCACTATCACCAGTACGGTGAACAATGACAGACCGGACCCGGTTCGCCCTTGACGGTGGCGTGTTGGTCGCCGAGCGCGTGGTGCGCCGCGAGCGGGACAGCCCCCAGCCACGCCCCTCACTCCAGCTGCTGCAGGATCGCGCTGGGGGCATTGGCGCGATTGAGGGTATAGATGTGCAGCCCCGGCGCCCCGCCGTCCAGCAAACGCCGACACAGTTGCGCGACCACCTCTGCGCCCAGCGCGCGTACGCCGACGACATCGTCGCCAAGTGCCTGCATGCGCTTGGCGATCCAGCGTGGAATTTCCGCGCCACACATGTCCGAGAAGCGCTGCAACTGGCTGTAGCTGGAAATCGGCATGATCCCGGGCACGACCGGTACGTTCACGCCGAGCTTGGCCACGTCATCGACGAAACGGAAATACGCGTCGGCGTTGAAAAAATACTGGGTGATGGCGCCGTCGGCTCCGGCGTCAATCTTGGCCTTGAAATGTTGCAGGTCACGCAACGCGTTTTCCGCTTGCGGATGCGTCTCCGGATAGGCGGCCACTTCAATCTGGAAGTGGTCGCCAGTGCGCTCGCGGATGAAGGCCACCAGCTCGGCGGCGTAGCGAAAGTCGCCAGTCGAGGCCATGCCTGAGGGCAGGTCGCCGCGCAGCGCGATGATCCGCCGATAGCCTGCAGCCTGGTAGCTGTCGAGCAGCGCCGCCAGTTCCGCACGCGTGCCACCGGCACACGACAGGTGGGGGGCGACCGGCAGACCGTGCATGTTGTGCAGGCGCTGCGCCGTGTCGCCGGTGTAACTCAGCGTGGAGCCGCCAGCACCAAACGTCACCGACGCGTACTCGGGCTGATGGGCCTTGAGCGCTTGCGCGGCACGATCCAGTTGCGCGCGCTGTTCATCGGTCTTGGGCGGGAAAAACTCGAAGCTGATGGTGGGCATCGCCGGGTTCCTGTCGCGGTATCGGCGAGTATATATCTCGACGTCGCGATAGAGCGATAGGTGGATACGTGCCGCGATCATTCCCGATCACACGGTAGGAGCGCACCCTGTGCGCGATGGCTCCTGGGAAATATCTACCCGAAAAGCCTTTCGCGCACAGGGTGCGCTCCTACGGAGAGTGCCGGGCATGGAAGAAACCTGCGCTCAACTTTGTGGTCACGGTTCACCAGCCACGGCATGCAGCCGCCTATACTTGGACCACTCACCCAGGGACGAATCGACGCAGCGTGAAGCTTCCACTGCTCCTTTGTATCCATAGTCGTCATCGGCCCTTGCGGGACGCATGCTAGTGGGACTTGCGCTCACCCCTGACATGATCCTGGTGCTCGGCCTGCTGGCCTTCACCATGTTGATGCTGGTGCTGGAGTGGATTCGCGCGGACATGGTGGCGCTGCTGGTGGTGGTCACCATCGGGCTGACCGGGCTGATTCCGCCCGAGCGCGTGTTCAACGGTTTCTCCGGCACTGCGGTGATCGCGATCATCGCCATCATGGTCATGGGCGAGGGCCTGGATCGCGCCGGCGTACTCAACCTTACCGCCCAATTCGTGGTGCGCCTGGCGCACGGGGTCGAATCACGGTTGGGCGTGGTGATCAACGTGGTCGCCAGCATGTTCAGCGCGGTCATCCCCAGCCAAGCGCTGGCAGCGTTGATGATCCCGATCAGCAGCCGCCTGTCCGCGCGCACCGGCGTACCACTCTCGCGCTTGTTGTTGCCGATGGCGTTTTGCATCCTCGCGGCGACCAACACCACGCTGATCGCGAACTCGGCATTGATCGTGCTGAACGACCTGATCGCGAGCGCCAACGCCAACTTGCTGCCCGGCGCGCACACCATCCCCAAGTTCGGCTTGTTCAGCGTGACGCCGATCGGCCTGGCGCTGGGTGCCGTGGGCGTGCTGTATTTCTATCTGTTCGGCCCCAAGTTGCTGCCGGGCCACGAGGACCAGCGGCTGAAGGTGACGCCCGGACGCACCGAAAGCTACTTCGCCGAAACCTACGGCATTGTGGGTGACACCGCCGAGCTCACCGTCACCGCGGAAAGCCCATTGGTCGGCATGAGCATCGGCGAAGTGGAACAACTGCACGAGCCACCGCTGATCCTGGCGATCAAGAGCGGCAACGAGGCGCGCATGGCACCGCCGGCCG
>DAITPL010000056.1:1160-16142 GCA_036833615.1 Rhodanobacter sp. | reverse complement strand
GCCACGCCATGCAACACCGAATGCACGGCCGCGCTGATCGGCAGATCCAGCGCGTGCTTGGTCGCCAGCCGCATCACTTCATCGGTGGTGAGCACACTCTCCACGACCTGGCCAATTTCGCGCAGTGCCACGTCGATGGCCACACCGCGACCCAGCGCCAGACCCAAGCGCCGGTTGCGCGACAAATCGCCCGTGCAGGTCAGTACCAGGTCGCCCAAACCGGACAGGCCAATCAGCGTTTCCGGTCGCGCCCCCAGCGCCACGCCGAGGCGCAGCATCTCGTTCATGCCGCGGGTGATCAGGCCGGCGCGGGCGTTGAGCCCGAGCTGCATGCCATCGGCAATGCCGGTGGCCACCGCCAGCACGTTTTTCATCGCGCCGCCAAGCTCGGCGCCGAGCACGTCGCCGCCGGAATACGCGCGCAGGTTCGGCGCATGCAGCAAGCCGGCCAACTGTCTGGCGAACGCCCCGTCGTCGGAATGCACGGTGACGGCGCTGGGCAGGCCCGCAGCCACTTCCCGCGCAAACGACGGACCGGTGACCACCGCAGCGCGCCGATCCGGCCATTGCGCGGCGACCAACTCGTGCAAAAAGCGCCCGGTACCCGGTTCAAAGCCCTTGGTGGCCCACGCCACCGCGGTATCGGCATCGAGCAGCGGCGCCAATTCGGCAAGCATGGCGGCGAACGCATGGCTGGGCACCGCAATCAACACGATGGCGGCACCACGCACTGCGCGCGCCAGGTCGGCTTCGCAGGTCAGCTCGGGCGGGAGCTCGACATCCGGCAGATAACGCTGGTTGCGATGCGTGGCGGCGATATTCGCCAGCGCCTGCGCGTCACGCCCCCACAAGCGCGTGGACGTGCCGTTGCGTACCAGCAAAGCGGCGAGCGCGGTGCCCCAGGACCCGGAGCCGAGTACGGCAACGGTCGGATGCGCAGGCATGGCTTTGGCTCAGCTGTTGAGCACGGCAGGCGTCGTGTCACCGCTTTCCTGTCGGCGGCGCTGCTCGGCGTACAACGCATCAAAGTTGATCGGCTGCAGCAGGAACGGCGGGAAACCGCCCTCCAGCACCAGCGACGACACCAGCTGCCGCGCATACGGGAACAACAGGTTGGGGCAATAGCTGCCGATGATGCCGTCGCGTTCGGCATCCGCAAAACCGGCAATCCCGAACAAACCGGCTTGCTGTACCTCCGCCAGGTACGCCGTGCGGGTGCCAATCGTGCAGGTCAGGGTAAGGCTGAGCACCACTTCGAACAGGTCATTGCCCAGATCGCTGGCCTTCTGGGCAAGATTGAGCTGCACTTGGGGCTGTTCGTTCTGGTTGATCTCCTGGTACACCTGCGGCGCGTTGGGCGCTTCAAACGAGACGTCCTTCACGTAGATCTTCTGCAGCACCAACTGCGGCGTGGTCGCCTGGCCATTGGGCTGCTCGGCGGGAGTCACTTCTGCCATCGGAAATCCCTCAAGGACATCATCAAAAGAGGCCGATTGTTCCATAATTCCCGGATTCGCGCACGCCAACGGTCAGCGAAACGACTGCGGCGATTGTACGCAGCACCGATTTCCTGCGAGAATACGCGGCTCGCCCTCTATCGACCCGGCAAACCCGGGCAGTCCGTCGTGCACTGCGGACCTCACGACAAGGCGACCAGCGTCACCCACCAGCAGCGCATGACACCCCGCCAACACGTGGTCGTCGCTGGGCCGATGTTGCCCTGGCCAACGGGCGGCAAATCCGGTTTTCATCAGGCTGCGGCTTGCTTGAAGCCATTCAACGGAGGTCATCATGGCCCGTGTATGTCAAGTCACCGGCAAGGGTGTGCAGAGCGGCAACAACGTCTCGCACGCCAACAACCGTACCCGTCGTCGCTGGTTGCCAAACCTGCACGAACGGCGTTTCTGGGTGGCCAGCGAGAATCGCTGGATCAAGCTGCGCGTTTCCAACCATGCGTTGCGCACCATTGACAAGAATGGCATCGATGCCGTGCTTGCCGACATGCGCGCTCGCGGCGACAAGGTCTGAGGATTGAATCATGGCTAGCAAATCACAAGACAAAATCCGCCTGATCTCCTCAGCCGGCACCGGCCACTTCTACACCACCAAGAAGAACAAGAAGAACACGCCGGAAAAGTTCGAATTCAAGAAATACGATCCCGTCGTGCGCAAGCACGTGATCTACAAGGAAGGCAAGATCAAGTGAGCCTTCGGCCGCTCGCGCGTAGCGCGGGCGACACCGTCAGGATGTCACCCCGGTGCAGACCAGAGTGATGATCCGGTCGGCAAGTAAAACCCGCCGCACGGCGGGTTTTCTTTTGCCTGCAAGGCTGATTCGCAAACCCAAACCCGGTGGTCACCCGATGTCTGTCGGCACGGGAATACGGCCACAGTGCCTGTTGCCGACCACGCCACGCGGACCAAGCTTCGTACGGCGGGCACTGCCCGCCGCTGCTTCGCCCGCAACGGTACGCCGGGAAAGCTGGCGGGCGGTGCCCGCACTACAACAGCAGAAGCCATCACCGGATCGGCGCTGCGCTCTGTAGGGCGGGCACTGCCCGCCGGCTTCCCGATACGTCGCCACGTGCCGAGGGTGGGCGGCGGGCAGTGCCCACCCTACAACAGCGCGAGCTACCCACCATGCCGCCCGGGCCAGGCTTCGTGGGGCGGGCACTGCCCACCATTACGCACAAACAAAACCCGCCAAGCGGCGGGTTTTGTTTGAACCAGCAATCCCGGGCAATCAGGCGGCAGCGGCAACCACCGAATAACCCTTGAGCCGTGCCGCAAACTCCTGCAACGAGCGGATGCCGCTGGCCTCGGCTTCGCTGATCCACTGCTGCAGACCCTTCAAGGCCTGATCGGCACCGCGCTGTTCCAGCAGCGCCGAGAGGCGCGCGCGGAACTCGCAGACAGTTTTCAGCGTCGGGCGTTTGGCCAATACGACTTGCAGGCGGTCGCGGCCTTCGCTGTCCAGCCAGCGGCCACCATTGGCCAGTGCGCGACGCATGCGCCGCGGCATCGCCTTGAAGTTTTCACCAGCGCGCTGGGCCTCTTCGGCGAGGGTCGGCACGATCACGCCGCGGTAATAATCAGTCATGGCCTGGAAGCGATGGGTGAGCACCGCTTTCAAGGTGTCGGCGTCCGGCAGGCGCACGTTCGGGCGCACGTCCAGCGACGGTGCGACGCGCAGCACCTTGGCCAGGCCAACCGCCTGCAAGCCGCGAATGACGGTCCAGCCAATGTCGAATTCCCACTTGCGCAGCGCGAACTTCGCCGAACTGGGGAACGCGTGGTGATTGTTGTGCAGCTCTTCGCCGCCGATCCAGAACGCCCACGGAATCAGGTTGCGCGAGGTGTCTGCACTCTCGAAATTGCGGTAGCCGGCCCAGTGGCCGATGCCGTTGACGAAGCCGGCCGCCCAGAACGGAATCCAGATCATCTGCACTGCCCACAGCGCGGCGCCAATCACGCCAAACAGCGCGATGCTGATGAACAGCATCAGCGTCGGCCCCCAGTACGGGTGCGCGCTGTACACGTGATGCTCGATCCAGTCATCGGGTGTGCCGCGACCGTACTTGGCCATGTCGGCCTTGGACGCGCAGGCATCGCGATACAGCGACACGCCGTCCCAGAACACCTTGTTGATGCCGTAGATCATCGGGCTGTGCGGGTCTTCGGCGGTCTCAACCTTGGCGTGATGCTTGCGATGTACCGCCACCCACTCATGCGTGACCATGCCGGTCGTGAGCCAGCCCCAGAAACGGAAGAAGTGCGCCAGCACCGGATGGAAATCCACCCCGCGATGGGTCTGGCTGCGATGCAGATACAGCGTCACGGTGAAAATGGTGAGCTGGGTCATCACCAGCATGTACACCAGCATCTCGACCCAGCTCGCGCTGGTGATGCCGTTGACCAAAAAGTTGAGAACCGCGTCGAGCATTGACAGAACACCAGGCAGAGTGGAGTGGATCCTCGGCATCATCCCGTAAAGCCGGGCAATGCCTTGTGATGATAACAGGCGACGGCCGGCGCCATGCGTGCGCAACCACACAAACGCCACATTGCCTGTTGTCTAACCATGGGGCCGCCATGACAATGGCGCAATGACTCCACCGGTTGCAGCCCCCTTGTTGCAGTTGACCCACGTTCAGCGCCAGCGCGGCGGCCGACCTGCCGTGAGCGACCTGAACCTGACGCTGCAACGCGGCGAAGTGCTGGGGCTGCTGGGCACGAACGGCGCGGGAAAATCGACGACGCTGGCGATGATCGCCGGCGCACTGGTACCAGACAGCGGCGCGATCACGCTGGAGGGCCAGGATTTCATCGCGCACCCCGAGCTGGCGCGGCGGCTGATCGGCTGGCTGCCCGAGCGCGCGCCGGTATGGAATGAACTGACCGTCATCGAGCACCTGCGCGCGCATGGTCGCCTGCGCGGATTGGCATGTGACAAGCTGCGCGACAGGTGTCTGGCCGTAATCGAGCAGCTGGAGCTGGCGCCACTGGCGCAGCGCCTGGCGGGCGGGCTGTCGCAAGGTCAGCGCCAACGGCTGGGGCTGGCTTGCGCGCTGCTGCACCAACCGGCACTGCTGGTGCTGGACGAGCCGGCCAACGCGCTGGATCCGGTACAGGTGGCGGCGCTGCGCACACTGATCCGCGCCCAGGCCGCCGCCGGCACCTCGGTGATCCTGTCCACGCACGTGCTGGCCGAAGTCACCGCGGTGTGCGATCGGGTGGCAATCCTGCACGAGGGCACGCTGCGCTACAGCAGCGCGGTCGAGGTGGACGATCAGGCAGCACTGGAACGCACCTTCTTCGCCATCGCGCAACAAGCCGCGGACACCGCCGACCAGCCGGCCCATGCGGCATGAACACACGCGCCGTGACGCAACTGGAATTGCGCCGCTTGTTCCTGCGTCCGCTGGCCTGGGTACTGGCCGCGCTGACGCTGGCGGAACTGGCGTGGCGCTTCGTGCTGCTGCTCGGCCACTTCCTGGGCGCGCAAATCAAGCTGGCGGCGCTGCCCGGCGGCCCGGGCTTCACCGATCTGGTGGCGGTGCCGCTGCTGAGCAGCCTGCTGACCGGCGGCATCGTGCCGTTCGGGCTGACCGAACTCGCCCTGCTGATCGTGCCGCTGCTGACCATGTCCACGCTGGCCGGCGAGCGCAGCAACGGCACGCTGCCGCTGCTGCTGGCCACCGGCACGTCCGCGCGCGCGATCGTGCTGGGGAAATACCTGGCGGTGTGCAGCTGGCTGCTGTTGTGGTTGGCACTGGCGCTGGCGATGCCGTTGACGCTGGCGTACGCGACGCCTCTGGACTGGGGCAAGCTGGCCGCCGCCACGCTGGGCGTGATGCTGCTGCTGGCGGCACTGGCGGCCATCGGCGTGGCCTGCTCGGCGTTCGCCTCACATCCGGCGATTGCCGCCACCGCGAGTCTGCTGCTGGCGCTGGGCTTGCTGATGGTGAACCTCGGTGCGCAGACCGCCGGCATGGATAACGGCGCCATCAACTGGCTGGCACTGGGCACGCACCTGGAAACCCTGTTGCGTGGACTGGTGTCCACCGCCGATGTGGTGTGGTTCCTGCTGGTGATCGCGATCGCGCTGACGCTGGCCGTGCACCGCCTGGGCACCGAACGGGGGCGCCACTGATGCGCGGGTGGCGGGGATTGGATGGCTGGCTGCTGGCACTGGCGCTGCTGCTTGGCGCCGGCGCGATCGGCTATCTCACCACCCGCCACAATCAGGTTACCGACTGGACCGCGCGCGGTCGCGCCAGCGTATCGGTGGAAACCCGTGCCGTACTGGCCAGGCTGGATGGCCCGGTGGACATCGTCAGCTATGCCAGCCCGGAAGGCACGCTGCGCCAGACCATTGCCGCCGTCATCGCGCGCTACACCGCGGTCAAGCGCGATCTGCGCCTGCGCTTTGTCGATCCCACGCAAGACCCGGCCGCCATGCGCGAGCTGGGCATCACCGTCGACGGCGCGTTGCTCGTGCACTACCACGGGCGCGAGCAGCGGCTGGATGAACTGTCCGAGCGGGCGTTGAGCAACGCGCTGGAGCGCCTGGCGCGCGGCGGCGAACGCATCATCGCGTTTGTCACCGGCGACGGTGAGCGGCAGGCGGACGGCAAGGCCAACGCCGACCTCGGCATGTTCAGCAGCCAACTGGAAGGCCGCGGCGTGCGTGCCGTGCCGCTGAATTTTTCCCAGGTCAGCATGGTGCCGCAGCACACCGATCTGGTGGTGCTGGCCAGCCCTGCGGCGCCACTGACCGCGGGTGCGGTGCAGGCGCTGGTCAACTATGTGGCCGACGGCGGCAACCTGTTGTGGCTGACCGAGCCGGGCAACGAGGATCTCGCCCTGCGTCCGCTCGCCACCGCCCTGGGCGTGCGGGTGTTGCCGGGCGTGCTGGTGGATGGCGCGGGCAGTGCGCTGGGCTTGCAGGACCCGCGCATGATCACGCTCGGCGCCTACCTGCCGCACCCGGTCACCGCCGGTTTGCGCCTGACCACGCTGTTCCCGCAGGTGTCCGCGCTGGCCCAGGTGAGCCACGCCGCGTGGGCCGTCGTGCCGTTCCTGCGCTCGGGGCCACAAAGCTGGACCGAGTTCCAGCCCATCACCAACGACACCAGCTCCACCATCCGCTACGACGCCGACGCCGGCGAATTGAAGGGGCCGCTGGATTTCGGCTTTGCGCTGAGCCGACTCTCGCCCAACCCGGACAAGAGCGTGCAGCGCGCGATGGTGGTCGGCGACGGCGATTTTCTGTCCAACACATTTCTTGGCAACGGCGGCAATCGCGCACTCGGCGAGCGCATGTTCGACTGGCTGCTCGGTGACGACAAGCTGGTGGACATGCCGGTACGCGGCGCCCCGGACCGGCTGCTGAGCATGTCGCAGGGCGCACTGAATGCCGTGAGCTTCGGCTTCCTGCTGGCGCTGCCGCTGTTGCTGCTGCTTGGCGGCGGCTGGCTCGTGTGGCACCGGCGGCGGCGCTGAGCGTGCCCCGCGCAATCCGCCAGCGCGTGGGTCTGTTCGTCGCCGTGCTGGCGCTGCTGGTGCTGGCCGGCTGGCAATGGCGATACGACGCACGCCACGCACCGGGCAGCGTGCTGGCGCTGGCGCCGGAGCACATCAGCGCCATCGCGCTGACCCTCGGCGATACGCCCACCATGCATTACGAAAAGCGCGGCGGGCACTGGTGGCGCGTGGATGGCACGCCGACCCGGGCGGATGACGGTCGCCTCGCCGAACTGGCAAACACTGCCGCCGCGCCAGTCATGAGCTGGCGCGCGGCCAGCGAGTTTGACCCGGCCAGGATCGGCCTGGCACCAGCACAAGCCATACTCCGTCTGGACGGCCAAACGCTGGAGTTCGGCGAAACGGTGGCCACCGGGGCGCAACGTTATGTGCGCGTCGGCCAGCGGATCGCGCTGGTACCGGCGCGCTTCAGTCCACGCCCGCCTACCGGCACGGTACGCCAGGCCGGGCAGTGACGCGCATACGCGTAATCGCCACGACATCCAAACTCCCAGGACCAGACCCGCGCCCGCCCGTGGCGCCATGCTTTCCAGCAGACGAACATGCCCGAACTTCCCGAAGTTGAAACCACGCGCCGCGGTATCGCGCCGCATGTGCTTGGCCGCCGCGTCACCGGCGTGATCCTGCGACGGCCCAATCTGCGCTGGCCGATCCCGCGGCAGATCAGCGAGCTGCTGCCCGGGCAGCGCATTGATGCCGTGGAGCGCCGCGCGAAGTACCTGTTGCTGCACACCGAAGTGGGCAGCGCGCTGCTGCACCTGGGCATGTCCGGCTCCCTGCGCGTGCTGCCGGCAACCGCGCCCGTGCACCAGCACGACCACGTGGACATCGCATTTGATCGGGCCGCCGACCACATCGAGCGTATCCTGCGCTTCACCGATCCGCGCCGGTTCGGTTGCCTGCTGTGGCAGGCGCCGGGTGAAATCCACCCGCTGCTGGCCCTGCTCGGCCCCGAGCCGCTCAGCGACGCGTTTGACGGCGACACGCTGTGGCGCGCGTCACGCGGGCATGTCGCGGCGGTCAAGACCTTCCTGATGGACAGCCATGTAGTCGTCGGCGTGGGCAACATCTACGCCAGCGAGGCGCTGTTTGCCGCGCGCATCGATCCCCGCCGCGCCGCCGGCAGCATCTCGCGCGCGCGTTACGCGCGGCTGGCCACCGAGGTAAAGCAGCTGCTGAGCCGGGCCATCGAGCGTGGCGGCACCACGTTGCGTGATTTCATCAGTCCCACCGGCATCCCCGGCTACTTTTTCCGCGAGCTGAATGTGTACGCGCGTGCCGGCGAAGCGTGCCACGTCTGCGGCAAGGCGATCCGCCAGGTCACGCTGGGGCAACGCTCCACGTTCTGGTGCGCGCACTGCCAGCGCTGAGCGACGCCACGCGCGGCACTTTCGCTCGCTGCGGAAGCGGCTCCCGCGACTTCCTCTCCACCGGAGAAAGCGCGCTCAATCGGGCCAGCGGAATTCCACATGGGTGTTGTTGAAACGTGGATCGCGCATGTCGCCACCGGGTTCGGCCACCAGACCGGCCGGCAGGCCATCCACCGCCAGCGGCTGACCGGCGTCGAAGTGCGCGCCGAGTGATTGCAACTCGACGAGCTGTTCGCACAACGCCCCGGCGCGGTCGACATCACGCGTCGGCACGTTGTGGATGCTGATATCCGGACGGCCGAATTTGCGCATGCCGCGGGTGCGCACCCACGAGCGTTGCGCGTGACCTGCATCCGCGTTGTGCAGGATCAGTACGTGATGGCGCGCCGGCGCGCCGCCCTTGAGCAGGTAATGCTCGCGCCAGTCGGCGCCAGCGAACAGCCGCAATATCTGCGGATCAAGAATCGAGTCGCCGCCGATATCGAGCAACCCGGCGAGCACGCCCAGCGTGTCGCGCAGGTAATCCAGCGTAGCGGCATCGGCCAGTTGCCCGCGCACCACCAGCACCTCGGGTGCCATGCGCGCGTGTTCGAACACCTCCGGCGTCTCCTCGCGCAGGATGCCGCCCAGCTCACCAGCCAGCGGATAGCCCTCCCACTTGCGCAACACCGCGTTCTGGAAGCGCTCGATGGTCACGCCCGCCGGCAGGCCGGGGCTGCCATAACGCGGCGACGGGATCACCAACTCCGGCGGAAACTTGCCGAACACGTAGAAGTCCAGCACGACCTGCTCGGCGCTGGGATGCCAGTACGGTCGCGGCCATGCAGCGGCGGGCGGGTGCGGGTCGGTCATGGCAGGTTCCTGATGGTCAGCGCGGCTCATCCAGCGGCAACACCGATTGCTGCAATTCGATGCGACCGGCGCCCTGGTTGATCTTCTTGAACTCGGCGCGGCTTACCGAGACATAGCGGTCGTTGCCGCCAATCTCAACCTGCGGGCCTTCGGTGACGGCACGCCCGTGGGCATCCACGCGCACCACCATCGTCGCCTTGTGTCCGGTGTGGCAGATCGTCTTGATCTCGTGCAACTCGTCCGCCCACGCCAGCAGATAGCTGCTGCCCTCGAACAATTCACCGCGGAAATCCGTGCGCAAGCCGTACGCCAACACCGGGATGTGCAACTGGTCGACGATATCGCTGATCTGCCACACCTGGGCCTTGGTGAGGAACTGCGCCTCGTCGACAAACACACAATGCAGCACGCCGTGGGCGGCAATGTTGCCATTGGCCAGATCCAGCAGATTGTCCTGCGGCGCAAACCGCTGCGCATTGGCCTTCAACCCGATGCGCGACGCCACCACACCCTCACCGTAGCGATCGTCCAGCATGGGCGTGAGGATCAGCGTGCGCATGCCGCGCTCGTGATAGTTGTAGGCACTCTGCAACAGCGCCGTGGTCTTGCCGGCATTCATTGCCGAGTAATAAAAATAGAGTTTCGCCATGAGTCGTCATCAAAAACGCAAGCGTGCATGGTAGCGCCGGCGGGTCCCACGCCGAAGCCCGGCCACTGGCGTTGTCAATGCTTGGTTTGGCTTCGGTGGCGCTATAACCTTGGGCACCCTTCGTCGTTGGCGCACCCCGCTTTGACCGCACTCAATCCGCAACAGCTGGCTGCCGTCGAGTATTGCGACAGCCCGCTGCTGGTGCTGGCCGGCGCCGGTTCCGGCAAGACTTCGGTGATCACGCAGAAGATCGCCTGGCTGATTGCCCGCAAACATCTGTCAGCGTCGAAAATTGCCGCGATCACGTTCACCAACAAGGCCGCGCGCGAGATGCGCGAGCGCGTCGCCACGCTGATCAGCAGCGACGATGCGCAAGCGTTGACGGTGAGCACGTTCCACGCGCTGGGACTGAAGTTTCTGCAGCTGGAACATGACCGCGCCGGACTGCGCCGCGGCTTCTCGGTGCTGGACGCGGACGACAGCGGCGGCATCATCAAGGAACTGGCGCCGAAAGGCGCGAAAAACGATGTGCTGTACGGCCTGCGCAACCTGCTCAGTCGCGCGAAGAACGGCGGCCTGTCACCGGCCGAAGCGCTGGCGGCCGCGCGCAGCCCGCGGGAACTGGAAGCGGCAACGATCTACGAGCTGTACCAGCAGCGGCTGGCCGCGTTCAATGCGGTGGACTTCGACGATTTGATCCGGCTGCCGCTGCGCATCCTGGAAGCGGACGCGGAGTGCCGCCATGCCTGGCGCGAACGCCTGCGCTATCTGTTGGTGGACGAATACCAGGACACCAACGACGCGCAATATCGCCTGCTGCAAGCACTCACCGGCGAGCGCGGCGGCATCACCTGCGTGGGCGACGACGACCAGTCGATCTACGCGTGGCGCGGCGCCAACCCGGAAAACATCGACCAGCTCGGCCGCGACTGGCCCTACCTGCGCGTGATCAAGCTGGAGCAGAACTATCGCTGCGGCAAGCGCATCCTGCGCGCGGCCAACGCGCTGATCGCGCACAACCCGCACCTGCATACCAAGAAATTGTGGAGCGAACACGCCGAAGGCGCGCCGATCCGCGTGCTCGAATGCAAGGACGCCGAGCATGAAGCCGAGCATGTCGCCGCCATCGCCGCCACGCTGGCAGAGAAGTACAAGGCGCGCTGGCACGACATCGCGATCCTGTATCGGGGCAACTTCCAGGCACGACCGCTGGAAAAGGCGCTGCGCCTGGCACGCATTCCCTACCACCTCACTGGCGCGCTGAGCTTTCTCGACCGCGCCGAAGTGAAAGACCTGCTGTGCTATTTGCGCCTGCTGACCAATCCCAGCGACGACGCCGCCTACTTGCGCGTGGTCAACGTGCCCAGGCGCGAGATTGGCGCGACCACGCTGGAGAAACTCGGCCAGATGGCGCAGGCCCGACACAGCTCCCTGCTCGACGCCACGCACAGCGACAGCGTGCTGCGCCAGCTCACGCCGCGCCCGGCGGCCGCGCTTGCCGGCTTTGCCAGCCTGCTCGACGAATTGCGCAGCGCCTCGCTGCACCAGAGCGCCGCCGACCTGGTGGAAACGATCCTGCAACGCACCCGCTATGCCGCCCAAATCGTCGCCAGCACCAGCGATGCCGCGTTGCGCGAACGCCGGCTGGGCAATCTCAAGGAACTTGCCGACTGGTTTCGGGCCATGCAAAAGCATGGCGGCAGCACCGGCGACCTCGCTTCGCAACTCGCCCTGCTCAGCCACGCCGACCGCGACGATCCCGGCAACGCGGTGCGCATGATGACGCTGCACGCCGCCAAGGGGCTGGAGTTCCGCTTCGTCTTCATCGTCGGCTGCGAAGAGGGCACGCTGCCGCACGAAGGCGCCATCGACGAGGGCCGCATCGAGGAAGAACGCCGCCTGATGTACGTCGGCATCACCCGCGCCAAGGAACTGCTGACCCTGTCATGGTCGGCCAGGACCAAGCGCTGGGGTGAAACGCACACCAACCAGCCCAGCCGCTTCCTGCAGGAGCTGCCGCAGACCGACCTGCACTGGCAAGGCAAGGACCCGGAAGCAGACAAGGAAGTCACCCGCGAAACCGCCGAATCGCATATGGCGCGCATCAAGGCGATGCTGGCCGGCGGGTGAGCGAGCCCGTGGCGGAAACAGCCCTCGCCTAGATCAGGTTCTCGGCTTCCAGCTCGCTCTTCAAGTACGCGTAGTAAATCGGCGCGGCGACGACGCCGGCCAGGCCAAACGCGGCTTCCATCACCAGCATGGCAATCAACAGCTCCCACGCCCGGGCGTGGATTTGCGTGCCGACGATGCGCGCATTGAGGAAATACTCGAGCTTGTGGATCAGGATCAGGAACACCAGCGCCGCAATGCCCACGCCCAGGGACACGGACAGCGCAGCGATGGTGACCGCGGTGTTGGACAACAGGTTGCCAACCACCGGCAACAACCCGACGATGAAGGTCACCACCACCAGCGTCTTCGCCAACGGCACATGCACGCCCAGCAGCGGCAGGGCAATGAGCAGAAAGATCGCGGTGAACACGGTGTTGATCAAGGAAATCTTGATCTGTGCAAACACGATGTGGTGAAACGCCAGCGCCAGCCGGTCGCAACGCAGCCGCAACGTCGCCGCCAGCGGACCCACTTGCTGGATGGCGCGGGTGCGGCTGAGGGCAACGATTGCCCCCAGCACCAGACCAATAATGATGTGCACGAAAATCCGTGCCGCCTCACGCCCGGCCAGTTGCAGCGTCACTGCGTGCTTGCGCGCCAGCTCGACCACGCCGACCCGCAAATCCTCGACGCTGTCAGGCAGGTTGTTGACCAGCAGCACTGGCAACTGCTGGCGTGCTTTCTCCACCAGCGGCATCAGTTGCTCTTGCCAGAGCAGTTCCGGATTGCCGAGCTCACTGCGGAAAAAACTGATGATGCCGAGAATCAACGCGATCAACAGCCCGACCACGACGGTGCCCAGCACCGCCACCACGACCATGCGCGCGCGATCGCCCGAGATGCGCCGACCCAGCAAGGGTGTCGTCGTGCGCACCAGTTCGTACACCAGCAACGCGGCCAGCAATGCCGGTAACAGGCGCAGCACGATCACCGCGATCAACGCTGCCGCGGCCAGCAGGTAGCTGGCGGTGCGCACCAGGGTCGAAGGTTGACGCGCCGTGGGCAACGGAAAATCCATAGTGACGCTGGCCATGCAAGACAAGAGAGCCGCCAGTCTGTCAGCAGGCGTTGCCAGCCGCCAGTGGGCGGCGACATCCGCGTGATCGCATGGCCGGCAATGGCGCCAACATTCTGTCCCGGGAATATCGGCAGCGCGGGCGCTACACGGGTTGTTGAACGGCTCGCCGGAGCCGGGCGCGACACACCTGTCGCTAGACTGCACTGACCATCTTCAACGCAGGATCCGGCCATGTCCTCCCGCTTGCTTGTTCTCTTCGCGGCCTGCGCGCTGGCCGCCGGCTGCGCCTCGCCCGCTCCACATCCAGCGTCAGCCGTGATCGCGGCGCCCACCCCGAGCACGCCGGCCATCGGCGTGATGCCTGCGGCAGATGACAATTTGAATGCCGTGGCCTGGTCCCAGACCGCGATCGAACACGATCTCATCTACTTGCAAACCTATCGCGACGCACAGTCGAGGCTGCCGCAGGCGCTGGCCGATCCCCACTGGGACGCACTGGGCAAGTCCGACCGCGTCACACCACTCGCCGGGCTACCGCCAGCCGTGGTTCTGGATATTGATGAAACGGTGCTGGACAACTCGCCGTACCAGGCCCGGGTGATAAAGAGCGGTGGCGAGTTCAACGCAGCGGACTGGGCCGCCTGGTGCCGGGAGGCACGTGCGCGCGCCCTGCCAGGCGCCGTCGCGTTCACCCAGTTTGCGGCCCGGCATGGCATTGCCGTGATCTATATCTCCAACCGGGCCCGCGAGCTGGATCCGGCGACGCTGGCGAACTTGCGCAAGGTGGGTCTTCCCGTGAGCGGGCCGGACGCACTGCTCGGACTCGGCACCGAACGCAAAGGCTGCACGCAAACCGGCACCGACAAGGGCTGCCGGCGTCAACTGGTGAGCGAGCGTTATCGCGTGTTGATGCAATTTGGCGATCAGCTGGGCGACTTCATCGACGTTCCCCACAACACCGGGGCGGCCCGCCGTGAAGCCGTCACCGCCTACCTGCCATGGATCGGTACGCGCTGGTTCGTGCTGCCCAACCCCACCTACGGCGCGTGGGAACCGGCGCTGTTCCACAACAACTGGCGCGAGCCGCGTGAGTTACGGCGCCAGCAAAAGCTTGACGCCCTGCACGGCCAGTGAATTTTCGCGCTACGAATATGTCTGCGATCAGCAACTTGCGAGTTAAAACGGATGTGTTGCCTTAACATGACGAATCCATTAAAATCTCGTCGGTCCCGCTCGCCGACCTGCATGGTCAGCCAGTTCGACCATTTCCCTTCCGGCACTGCCGGCCCCCCGTGAGGCAATTTGTCTGCGGGGTTTTCTTTGCCCGGCTTTTCGTCCGGCTTGGGCGTAGCGAGCGCCGATCGACCAGGTACGCGCCACCGCTGGCCCGGACCGGGCCATCACCAAGACATGGATGCAACCCAAAGCAAGGTACGGCCCGGCACGCGCCCCAACTGGCGCGCACTTATCCGCGCGGTACGCGCTTGCACCCGCCGCTACCCGCCCGGGCTTACTTCACCGAGAAATCCTTGCTCGACACCATGTTGCCATTCAAGGAAATTTCCACCTTGTAGTCACCCGGCGGAAACCCACCCGGCTTGTTGATCTTGAAGGTGGTGGCTTGCTCGCCAGTGGCGTCGATCGTCTTGCTGTCCTCATTCACCACCTGGCCATCCTGGAACGTCCAGCGCGCGTCCAGCTTGGCCTGGCCGTTGCCATTGGTGACGACCGAAGCGTAAATGTCGTCCTTCGGCGCGAAACTGCTGCTGGCGGCGGTGACCCGGTTGGTCGCATCCACGCTGGTGCCGACGTCCACCGAAGTCACGCTGACCGCACCGGCCGTGGCGGCACCCGCCGGCGCCATGGCTGGCGGC
>DAITPL010000056.1:0-1060 GCA_036833615.1 Rhodanobacter sp. | reverse complement strand
AGTCACGCTGACCGCACCGGCCGTGGCGGCACCCGCCGGCGCCATGGCTGGCGGCATGGCTGTCGGGGCAACTGTGGACGCCGGAGCAGCGGTCATCGCCGACGACGGCGTACCGGACGTGGAAACAGAGTCGTTGGTCTTGTTGCAGGCGCCCAGCGCCAGCGCCGCAGCCACCGAGACGACAAGAATGAGCGGTTGGGTGATCATCTTCATGTTCATGCAGGTATCTCCTGAGTCGGGATGCGAAAGATCCATGGCGTCGTCACGACTTGGGCGGGATTTTCAGGATCTGCCCGGGTTTGATCCTGTCCGGGTCGGTGAGCTGATCGCGGTTCGCAGCAAAAATGCGCTTCCATTCGCTCGCGTCGGCATAAAACTGTTTGGCGATTTTCGACAGCGTATCGCCCGCGGCAACGGTGTAATTGGTCGCCGTGTCCGCGGTGGAGCTGACATGGGATTGCACATCGCTGAAATCGGCCTTCGACGCCGGTGACATGCCAGCCGCCTGCGAACGCACCTCGCTGCGCACATCGGAAAAATCGGGCTTTTTGGTGTCGCTGGTCATCGGGCGCACCTCACCTTGGGAACAGTGATCAGTAATAGCCGCGCGCAAGTGGAAGGCGGGTGAGCTGCCGCGCTGCTGACGTACACGCGAGAACAACGTCCCAGGGCGCACGCAAGCGGGGATAGCTGAAGCAGCGCATTGCGTGGCACTGCGGGTCGACGTGACCGGCCGAGGCAAGCAGTCGCTGTACTGGGACATCCCGATTGCCAACGCAACAGCGGTCCTGGGCATTGGCGCGTCGATTACCCGGACAAAGGATAAACCCTTCAGATGGTCCACTCGGTGGCGAGCAAGCTTCACGAAGCGAGTGCAGTGGCGTTACTTCGTTGCACACTGCGGCGGGCCGTGCCCGCCCTACGGGTGCGCTCCGCACGGGCCAGCCATGCGAGAGGTGAATGGTTTACTTTTCCCCAGGGAGAGACAAGGCAGCATCTCCCATCAAAAAACGCGCGCCACCTGCTGACGCAGGCGCAGCAGCTTGCGCTCGTGCCGGCG
>DAITPL010000055.1:0-16343 GCA_036833615.1 Rhodanobacter sp. | reverse complement strand
CTCTGGCTGCCTTCGACGCGGTTGTGCGTCCACGCCAGCGCGTCGTTGAAATCGTGGCCGAGCGACTTGTAGAAGCTCTGGTAATCCGCGTCGGAAATCTCGGACTTCGGTTTGGTCCACAGCGCCGAAGCGGCGTTGACGGTTTCCCACTCGTCGGTGGGCTTGTCGTCCTTCTCCACCGGCATGCGGATTGGAAACGCGACGTGGTCGGAATAGCGCGTGATCAGTGAGCGCAACTGCCAGCGTTTGAGAAATTCGTCCTCATCCACCTTCAGCTGCAGGATGACCGTGGTGCCACGCGCGGCCAGCTCGACGGACTCCAGCGAGTACTCACCCTGGCCATTGCTCTCCCACTTCACGCCCTCCGCCGCAGGTGCTCCGGCACGGCGACTGAGCACCGTGACCTTGTCGGCAACCACGAAGGCGGAATAGAAACCCACGCCGAACTGGCCAATCAGCCGCGCATCGGCCTGTTGCTCACCGGACATCGCCTCGAGAAAACGCCGCGTGCCGGAACTGGCGATGGTACCGATGTTGGCTACCACTTCGTCGCGGCTCATGCCGATGCCGTTGTCGCGAATGCTGACGGTGCGCGCGTCCTTGTCCCAACTCACATCAATATGCAATTCGCTGTCATCGCCCAGCAATTCGGGGTGGGCGATCGATTCAAAACGCAACTTGTCGCAGGCATCGGACGCGTTGGATACCAGCTCGCGCAGGAAGATGTCCTTGTTCGAGTACAACGAGTGCGTCACCAGGTGCATGACCTGGGCGACTTCAGCTTCAAACTTGCGGGTTTCCACGGGTGTGTTCATGCGTTGATGTTCCGTAATGACGTGAATAGACGTGACATGACTGGCCTTGGAGATTCGGGCGCACCGGCTCGGTTTCAAGGCCCGCACGAGCGGTCACGCCCTCTCCCGGCCCCATTGCCCCGCTGGCATTTGGTGGACTTCTTGCCGCATTGCAGCGGTCACTCCGCGGCGTGAACGGCTATAAATAGCCGGACCGCCCGCGCGACGCGTGGACAGCCCGATCGCTACCCACCACGGCCCATCCCAAGGAGACGCAACGACATGACCCAGCGCATCGCATTGGTTACTGGTGGCACCGGCGGCATTGGTACCGCGATCGTCCGACGCCTGGCCCGCATGGGACACAAAGTCGTCACCAACTACCGCAATGAGGCCAAGACCGCGGCGTGGCGCGAGATGATGAAGGCTGACGGCATCGATGTGTTGACTGTCGCCGGGGACGTCTCCGACCCCGAGGCTTGTGCGGCAATGGTGCACACCATCGGGAAGCAACTCGGCCCGATAGATATCCTGATCAATAACGCCGGCATCACCCGCGACAGCACGTTCCACAAGATGAGTTACGAGCAGTGGACCGACGTGGTGAACACCAATCTCAATGCATGCTTCAACGTGACCCGCCCGATCATTGAAGGCATGCGCGCGCGCAAGTGGGGGCGGATCGTGCAGATCAGCTCGATCAATGGCCAGAAAGGTCAGTACGGCCAGGCCAATTACGCCGCGGCCAAGGCGGGCATGCACGGCTTCACGATTTCGCTGGCGCAGGAGAACGCGAAATTCGGGGTGACCGTCAACACGGTTTCACCCGGTTACATCGGCACCGACATGGTAATGGCAGTGCCCGAGGAGGTGCGCGCCAAGATCGTCGCGCAGATCCCGCTGGGCCGACTTGGCGATCCCGACGAGATTGCCTACGCCGTCGCGTTCTTCCTCGATGACAAGGCCGCGTGGGTCACCGGTGCGAATCTCGCCGTCAACGGCGGGCATTACATGGGCTGGTGAGCCGGCTCCGTAGGGCGGGCACTGCCCGCCAGCCTTTGCCGTCCGCTCTTCCGATGAGGAACAAGCGGCGGGCAGTGCCTGCCCTACACTGGCTCGCCGGGCGGTTTTGCCCGCCCTAGGGCTTGGTGTGCGCCTTGCCGAGCAACTTTTCCAGCACCTTGCCCACCGCGGCAAAGGCGAACGTACCGGTGACGTGCGTGGCGGCGCCCAGGCCACCGCCGCAGGCCAGGTTCAACGATTCGCCGTCGGGTGGGCGCAACCCGCACACGCTGCCATCGGGCTGCGGGTACTGCACGTTCTGCAGCGAGTAGACGGCTGACACGCCGAAGTAACGCTCCGGGTTGTGCGGAAAATGGAAGTCAGCACGGAGTTTCTTGCGGATCAGGCTGAACATGGCGTCGTGCTCGGTGCGCGACAGATCGCGCACGCGGATCTGGGTAGCGTCGGTGCGTCCTCCCGCCGAACCGACGCTGACGATCGGCAGCTTGCGCCGACGGCACCAGGCAATGGTTTCGAGCTTCACGCGAAACGCGTCGCAGGCGTCCAGCACCACGTCGTAGTCACGATCCAGCAACTCGTCCAGCGTGGACGGGGTGAGAAAGCGCTCGAGTGCATCCACCTTAATTGTCGGATTGATCGCCCGGGCGCGTGCCGCGATCACCGCAACCTTGGACTTGCCGAACTCACCATCCAGGGCGTGCAACTGGCGATTGGTGTTGGATACGCACACTTCGTCAGCGTCGATCAGGGTGAGGTGGCCGACACCAGTGCGCGCCAACGCTTCGGCGGCCCACGAGCCGACACCGCCAATGCCGATTACACACACATGCGCGCGGGCAAACGCGGCCACACTACCCACGCCGTACAAACGCTCGACGCCGGCAAAGCGGTCAACGGGAATCTCCGCAGCGCTCATGCGCGCGGACTACGCGTTGCAACCAGGCGGGTCGGGAAACAGCTCATCGCATCAGTCACGCGCACAAAGAACGGCCATTTTATCCCCTGCGTGGCTGGTCCGGACACAACCACAGCGGCTATCCTCATGGCTGCTTCGTCTTCAGTGGATGGCGTTCCATGCGTGTTGCCTTGTTGCTCCTGCTCGGACTGGCCATCGGTGTGGTCGGTACCGTCAATGTCATGAACACGCTGCGCGCGCGCAACCCCATGCCCGACGCGGTCATGACCACGCTGGATTACCACATGGACCAATTGCGTGGTGCGCTGAATGCCGGGCAATGCAACGCGCCTGCCATTGCCCGTCATTTGCAGCGCGTGCAGTCCACGGCCACCGATATCGTGCCGGTGTTCGGCATCAAGGAGCAGCCGTTCACTGATGCCGCTGCACAGTTGCAGGATCGGGTACGGCGGGCCCTGCAAGCCGCGCCAGCTACCTGCGTCACGTTGGCGACCGCCATCAAGCCGATCGGCGAAACCTGCAAGACTTGCCACCAGCAATATCGCTGACGGTCGCACCCCACAGCGCCAGTGCGACCACCTCAGAAACGCAGCTTGCCGCGCAGCATCTGGCCATACATGACCCAGTCGCCACACAGGCTGTACAGCGGGTGCGTGAACGTCGCCGGGCGATTTTTCTGATAGACGTAGTGGCCAATCCACGCGCAACCGTATCCGGCCAGCGGCAGCAACCATAGCCAGCCCCACTGGCGGGTCACCACTGCGAACAACGTGATGGCAAGCACCAGCGTGCTACCAATGAAATGCCAGCGCCGGCAAATACGATGGCTGTGCTCTGACAGATAGTACGGATAGAACGCCGCGAAATTGTTGAAGTCAGGCACGTAGCACTCCGCGCTGGTGGAGAACGCCATCATCGTGGCGCAGCGCCAGGCACGCGTCCAGTGCACAACCGCCATCCCCGGCTTTTGGACACCGCCTGCTGCGACGGCACGTCCGCCACCACGCACCCGTCGGCGCCAAGCTCAGGCTGGCGACGTCTGCTGGCAAGGCCGGATCAATTCCACGGCTGCCGCCACGTTACCAGGCTCGCTGATACTGCACTGGCGCAGCAATCGACGCGCCCAATGCTGCTGCGGCACGACGCGGGAAATACGGGTCACGCAGACTCTCACGTGCCAGCAACACCACGTCTGCCTCGCCACCGGCAACAATCGTCGCCGCCTGCTCCGCTGTCGTGATCAGGCCTACCGCACCCGTGGCGATTCCGCCCTCACGACGGATGCGCGCGGCAAACGGCACCTGGTACCCCGGTGCGGTGGGCACGCTCACGCCCGGCAACAACCCGCCACTGGACACGTCGAGCAAGTCCACGCCGAGCGTTTTCACCTGCTGCGCCAGCTGCACGCTTTGCTCGACGTTCCAGCCGGCATCGGCCTCGGCCCAATCGGTTGCCGAGATCCGCATCCACAGCGGCAACCGCTCCGGCCACACCTCGCGCACCGCCGCCACCACTTCGCGCACAAGACGCGTGCGGTTGACGAAACTGCCACCGTATTCGTCGCTGCGCTGATTGCTCAGTGGCGAGAGAAACTGGTGCAACAGGTAACCGTGGGCGGCATGCAGTTCGAGCAGCTCGAAGCCCGCATTCAGGGCGCGCTGTGCCGCGGCGCGAAAATCCGCGATCAC
The DNA here is from genome assembly GCA_036833615.1 of Rhodanobacter sp. Classification (GTDB taxonomy): domain Bacteria; phylum Pseudomonadota; class Gammaproteobacteria; order Xanthomonadales; family Rhodanobacteraceae; genus Rhodanobacter. Next base: position 11,922 of record DAITPL010000055.1, on the reverse strand, counting down.
GCCACGAATGCCGGCACCATCCAGCGCGCCGGGAACCGGCGCATCCGCATAAAACGGCAACGCCGAGGGCGCCACCGTGGGCCACGCACCCTGCCCGGCTGGCAATGGGCCATGCCCTTCCCACGGACGCCAGGTGCTGGCCTTGCGTCCGGCATGCGCCAGTTGCATGCCGGCCACTGCACCGTGCGCGGTGATGAAACGCGCGATGGGTTGCCACGCCTGCATTTGCGCGTCGTTCCACAAACCGGTGTCGCTCGGCGAGATGCGACCAGGCGCGGAGATGGCCGTGGCTTCGGCCAGCACGGCCCCCGCACCGCCGACCGCACGACTGCCCAGATGCACCAGATGCCAGTCATCCGGCACGCCGTCCACCGCCGAGTATTGACACATCGGCGAGACCACGATGCGATTGCGCAAAACGACGCTGCGTTGCGGGAGCGGGGCAAAAAGTTTCACGCGTGATGTCCGAAATCGGCGAAGTCCTCGCCATGCTGCCACACCAGCGTCAACTCGATCATCCAGGCGGGCTGGCGGGCAAGGCCTGGATCCAGTCAGCGCTGCGTGCGGCCACCGCCTGCGGTGTCTGCATCCAGGCGAAATGGGTTGCCGACTGCACGCCGAGCGCCTGCGCATCGAGCGTCTCCACGCTGCGCCGCGCCAGTGGCACCTTGTCCAGCAGATATTGCAGCGATCGCGCCGGACCCAGCCAATCGTCTGCCAGCCGCAACCCCAGCACCGGTGTACGCAATTTGGCCAAGGCCCGCTCCAGATCGACCGCGAGCCCGGGCACGACGTAACGACCACTGCGCCCCGTACGCGCCCAGTCGGCAATGACTCCACGCGCCTCCCGGCCGCCGAAACGAAGCCGCCTGCCGGGCAGATAACCGCACAACCACGCCAGACATGGCGCAAGGACAAACGCACCCGCCAGCAGCCAGCCACGCCGGAACTGGCGCCAGTACGGCGCGCCGCTTGCAACCAGCACGATGCCGGCGTACTCCGCTGGTGTCAGCGCGGCCCGTAGCAAGGCGATTTGTCCACCGAGGCTGTGACCGCCCAGGCACCAAGTCACACGCGGCCAGCGTGCGCGTAGAACTCTGTGCGCGACCGGCAGGTCGTCTTCCAGAATTTCACGGTAGCCCCAACTGCATTGCCGACTGGCCCGTCGACTGCTGGAGCCGATGCCGCGCCACTCGTGGATGACCACGGCGATGCCACGCGCAGCCAATGCCTCGGCCAGCGGCAGATAGTGCCGGGCCGATATACCGAGTGCAGGCAACCAGTACAGCGCGTGTCGCCACGTCCCTGCCGGCGCAATGCACAACAGCTCAAAACGCGAGCCATCAGCAGTGACTACCGGCAGCGTGTGTCGGACCAGGGATGCGTCGCTTGCGGGCAGCACCAAGGCGCCACCAATGGCACTCCCACCATCAGTGGTGTTCAGAAGAAATCCCCTACCGGCAATGCGCGCCAACCAAAAGGGGCCAGCACATGCCAGCCCCTCTTGCTGCATCGTTGGCTATCAAGCCGGTGTGACGTCTTCAGCCTGCAGACCCTTCTGGCCCTGGACAACCTTGAAACTCACTTTCTGGCCTTCCTGCAGACTCTTGAAGCCGGAGCCGGTGATGGCACGGAAATGCACGAACACATCCGGCCCCCCATCCCGGCTGATGAAGCCGAAGCCCTTGGCATCATTGAACCACTTGACTGTACCTACTTCGCGATCCGACATAACTAACTCCGATCCATGCTTGACGCTGAGAAAAAAGCGGCCCTTGCAGACCAGCAACTTACTGAGCATGCCGAGATCGGGTGTAACGATGGGATCACACAGAATCCTTACCGTGCACGCGTGTCGCCGAGCAGACGCAGCAACACAAGCATAACGGATTTTTTGGTCATTGGTGATTTGTCAAGAGGCACAGTTTCAGCCCGCACCAAAGGCGATTCCCGATAGGGACAAGCGACCTCCGACCACACTGATCGGCAGGCAAAGCGGACGCCGTGGCCGCGCAGAACTGCGGCCTCGCCCAGCGGAAGAGGGCACCGGCACGCTGCCGGCTGCCTGCAGCTTGGCCGGGACACCCAACGCGCGCCATGGCAATCCTTCGCCACCGTAGCTCACGCCGCGCCGCAGGCTTCGCAATTTACCCTTTGGGCCGGTAAAGCGGAGGCGCGCCTCAACCAGACCACGATTGGCATTCACATAATATTGACGAAGCCGCGCCATATTCATGCCACTACTCTGTCAACTCGGCGGGTAGCTCGGCCGCCGCCGACCTTGTCTCCGGGGTCAATCCGCAAGGAGTGTCTGATGTCCATCCCGCTTCGTATTGCCCTTGGCGCGATCGCCGCCAGCGTGTTGCTGGCCAGTTGTGCGCACAATGCGACGACGCCACCGGCCCGCACCGCGACCACGGCATCCGCCCACGCGCCGGCAGCTCCGGCCACACGTTCCGCGGCACACGCGGGCAAGGCGGCAACAGCACGCACCGCAAATGCCACACCGACGGTGTCTGCCAAGCTGCCGGAGCGGACCGGCATCGCCGCTTGTGACGACTACCTGTCGAGCTACCTGGCCTGCCATCGCGCGGCACAGATCTACGCACCCGGGCAACTGCAATCGCGCTACGAAGCGATGCGTACGAGTCTGCTGCGCGATTCCATGGATGAGAACATTCGCCCGCAACTGGCCAATCGCTGCAACTCACTGGCAACGCAATTGCGCGCGGCACTGCATGGCAAGGCGTGTGCACCAGGTCCCGCGCCCGCGTCCAGTTCGCCCTGAGGGCGGCATGGACCGCGCACGTACCGACCCGTCACGCCCACCACGCATGTAGCGCAGCGGCCAGCCCTGGCGGATGTGTGGCGTCCAGCTGCACCTGCGGCGTGCCATGCCAGCGCGCAGTGGCGGCAATGGCCGCAGCCAACTCGCGCAGCAGGCGCGGCTCCGCCGGCACGCCATCTTCAAGGAACAGCGCCTTGATCTGGAAGACCCCGCGCGCACGTTGCGCCTTGGCATCCAGCCGACCGATGAGCCGTCCACGGTGCAGGATCGGCAACACGAAGTAGCCGTACTGCCGCCGCTGTGCCGGCGTGTAGCACTCGAGGGTGTAAGTGAAGCCAAACATCTCGCTCACCCGCGCGCGGTCCCACACCACCGGGTCAAACGGCGACAGCAATGCGGTATGCGTGGCACGCAGGCGACCGCGTTGCGCGGCCTCCAGTGCTGGCGCGTGATCACGATGCACATAGGCCGCGGACTTCCAGCCGTGCACCGCCACTTGCAGCAATTGCCCACTGGCCAGCAACGGGGCCAACTCCGCGTCCGTGACCGTCGGACGCAGCCGATAGTAATCGGCGATCCAACCGGCGCGGGTCACACCAAGGGCCCGCACACTGTCGAGCACGAAACGTTCGCGCACGGCGGCCGGATCCAGCGTCGCGACGGCTTGATCCAGCGGCGGATCAAGTTGCGCCAGCACATTGGCGCTGAGGTCGTAGACGCGTTGAAAACCCTCGCGTCGCGTGATCATCAACTCACCCAATGCAAACCACGCCTCAAGCCAGCGCTTCTCCGGCTTCCATTCCCACCAGCCCGATTTGGGCCTGTCTGCATCAGCGAGACGCGCAAAGTCCGCCGCCCGCACCGGGCCGGAATGCGCAATGGCACGCAACAGCGCCTGCATCGGATCACGCTGCACGGCGTAGGTGCGCGCCGCGTTGCGTTGCGCCCAATGTTGCGCGCGCCGATTGCCGGGGTGACGATGCCACGCCACATCGGCGGCAGCGACGAGACAGGCCTCATGCGCCCAGCACTCGGCTACGCGGCCGCCTTCCAGCGCGTCATCCAGCCACTGCGTCGGGTAATCGCCAAGGCGCGCGTGCAGCACCAGATACGCGCTACGGGCCACGACATGGATTGAATCAATCTGCAACAACCGCATGCGCTCGATCGCAGCCAGCAAGTCGGTGCGGCGCGGACGACGGCGTAACGGTTGCAGCAAGCCCTGCGCGGCCAGATGCAACGCTCGCGCCTGCTGACCACTCAGGCGGGGGAACCCGGTCAACGTGCGGGAGGTCAACAACGACACAGCGCCTTCACGGCCGCCCAGCGAACGTGAGCAGCGGGCGCACGACACCGCTCGCCCGGTGCTCGCGCCAGGCCGAACACCGGCATCCAAACCCCAAAAAGGCAACAACCCGGTTCAATCGACATGCTGACATGGAGTATTCACGATGAACTTTCATAAATCATTGTTATGTACCTTGACTGCTGGCGCCCTGCTGTTTGCCGGCGCCAGCGCCGCCCAGGAACCCCCCGTCCCGGCGCCGCCACCGCCGCCAGCCGCACCGTCTCCGCCAATGCCGCCGCCACCGCCAGCCACATCGGCCACATCGGCCACCCCAGCCACGCCGCCTGCACCTGCCATGCCACCCGCACCAGCCACGCCACCCGCACCAGCCACGCCGCCTGCACCAGGCACGCCGCCTGCACCAGGCATGCCACCTGCACCGGGTATGCCGCCCGCACCAGCCACCATGCCCACCGGTGCCACCGGCAGCACTGCAACCTACCAGACGCCACAAGGTGAGCTCACCGTCCGCAGCGTCACGGCACCTGCGCCCATTGTCGGGCCTGCACCGTCGTTCGAGCAATTGTCCGGTGGCGGCAGAACCATTACCGAGGAGCAGGCTGCGGCCTATCCGCCGTTGGTGAATGACTTCATAAACGCCGATCGAAACCGCAACAACAGCATCAGCGCCAACGAATACCAGCAGTGGCTGAAGCAGCTGTAAACAGCGCCGGGTGATGGCGGGCCAGGATCCGCGCACTGCAAACCGACTCCGGCCTGCGAACTGCCGGAGCCGGCATTCAAGGCAGCCTGCCCCGCAGGCTGTCGCGGTGTGATGCGACGCCGGCGGGGCCGGCACCCGGCCACCGTGCTACCCGCTTCCGGCTGGCCGGGTGGCCACACCTCATTGGACAGCGGGGTCGCTTGTGCGTCGCTCCCGCACACCCTGCGCCCCACATTGCCCGGTAGCGGCCACGGATGTAGGCCATACTTCATTCCCCCATGTTCACCGGAGTCTTGATGACGCTGCGTCTGCTTCCCGTTCTGCTGGCCTTGTCGGCCAGCGTCGCCGCCGTTTGCGCGCATGCGCAAAACCCCGATCCGACCGACATTCGCGCATGTACCGCCATGGAAAGCGACGCGCAACGTCTGGCCTGCTACGACCATGCCACCGGACGCGTGAACCTGCCTGCGGCGCAAAAGCACGCGGACCAGAGCGTCGCCACACCGGACATTTTCAGCCCGGCCGTGGGCAAGTCCGCGATCTGGGCAACCGCACCCAATGATGAGGTGGCCAAACCACTCTCGCTCCTCGACAGCCGCTGGGAACTGGCGCCGGAGACCCGTCTGGGCACGCTGAATCTGCGCGGTTACCGACCGATATATGTGCTGCCGCTGTTCATCACCAGCCACCGAAACGACCGGCCAGACAGCCCGAACCCGGACAATACGGTCGCGAACAGCGAGCAACTGGAGAACGCCGAAGCGAAGTTCCAGTTGAGCATGAAGACCAAGGTGTGGCAGGGCGTATTCAACGACGTGGGCGACTTGTGGCTCGGTTACACCCAGTCATCGCGCTGGCAGGTCTACAACAAACAACTGTCGCGGCCCTTTCGTGAAACCGATTACGAGCCCGAGGCGATGCTGGTGTTCAACACCAACTATCACCTACTCGGCTGGGACGGTCGCCTGCTGGGTGTCAGCGTCGATCACCACTCGAACGGGCGCGGCAATCCGTTGTCACGCAGCTGGAACCGGGTCATTGCCAGCATCGGCCTGGAACGCGACAACTGGGTGGTGACAGTACGTCCATGGTGGCGCATTCCCGAGCCGCGAGGCGACGACAACAATCCGGACATCACCGATTACATGGGGCGCGGCGAAGTGCAGATCGTGCATGAGTGGCGCGGTCAGGAGTTCGGCATGTTGCTGCGCCATTCGCTGCGCGGCGGTGCGCACAGCCACGGCGCGGCCAGCTTCACCTGGAGTTTCCCGCTGGCGGGTAACGTGCGCGGCTACGCCGAGGTGTTCAAGGGCTACGGCGAAAGCCTGATCGACTACAACCACAATGCGACCTACGCCGGCATCGGCGTCTCGCTGCTCGACTGGTACTGAGCATCAGACCAGCCGTCGCCACGGCTGGCACCTCGCACGATTCAGTGGGCGTGGCCACCGGCACCGTGCACGTGACCATGCTCCAGCTCCTCGGCCGTGGCCGCGCGAACATCGGCAACTTCAATGGCAAAATGCAGCGTCTTGCCGGCCAGCGGATGATTGCCATCAATGAAGATGGTGTCGTCCTCCACCTTGGTCACGGTCACATTGATTTCGCCTTGCGGGCCGCGGCCCTGGAACTGCATCCCGGGCTGGATCTCGTCAATGCCCGGAAACGCGCTGCGCGGTACCTGCTGCACCAACTCCGCATGCGGCACGCCATAACCTTCCTCCGGACCCACCTGCGCAGTGAACTTGTCCCCATGACTGTGGCCTTCCATTTGCCGCTCCAGCCCGGGCACGATCTGCCCGCTGCCATGCAGGTAAGTCAGCGGCTCGTGACCTGCGGAAGTGTCGATGACCTGACCGGCGTCATCGGTCAACGTGTAGTGGAACGCAACAACGGCTTGGGCGGCAATCTGCATGGGGTCCTCACGTGCGGGTAGCGGTAGCGGTCACCGGTGGCTGCGATGCACACTGGCGGAAATGCGCAAGGTTAACAGAGGAGATTGCCGCATTCGCGCGTTCAGGCCCAGGCGCCGGTCCGACCTTCATGCCTGCATGCGTGCCAGCGTTTCCTTGCCAATCTTCTCCGGCGAATCGGTCGAGGCATAACGCTTGACCACCTGGCCATCCGTATCAATCAGAAACTTGGTGAAGTTCCACTTGATCGACTCGCTGCCGAGCACGCCCTTGCCTTCGCTCTTGAGCCACTGATACAGGGGATCGGCGTGTTCTCCGTTCACTTCCAGCTTGGCAAACATGGGAAACGTGACGTCGTAACGCGTACTGCAAAACTCCTTGATCTGTGCTTCGTCGCCGGGCTCCTGATGACCAAACTGATCGCACGGGAAGCCGAGCACCACCAGGCCAAGATCGCGCTGATCCTGCCACAGGCTCTCCAGCCCCTTGTATTGCGGAGTGAACCCGCACTTGGAGGCCACGTTCACGATCAGCAAGGTCTTGCCGCGCCATTCGCCCAGTGAGCGCATATTGCCGTCGATATCACGGACGCTGAAATCGTAAACGCTGGACATGATGTGACTCCGTTGCGGGATCGCGGCTCTTGAGTCTACGTCATCGCTCGCGAGAAGGGCTTGGCCGCAGGCGCCGCGACGCAATCCACACACCAGCTGGCGTGTCAGGTGCCCTGCCCCGGTGGCAGTTTGAATACCCGCCGCAAATAGGCGACATAGGCCGGGTCGTCACACATCGCCTTGCCTGGCGAGTCGCTCAGCTTGGCCACCGGCTGGCCATTGCAGCGGACCATCTTGATCACGATCGACAACGCAACCGGCCCGACATCGTTGGTCAGGTTGGTGCCCACGCCAAACGCCAGCTGGCAGCGTCCGCGGAAGTGGGCATACAGTTGCATCACCGCGGGAATGTCCAGGCCATCACTGAAGACCAGCACCTTGCTGCGCGGATCGACGCGGTTCGCCCGGTAGTGCGCAAGCAGCTTCTCGCCCCAGACAAATGGATCGCCGGAGTCATGCCGGGCACCATCGAACAACTTGCAAAAATACATGTCGAAGTCGCGCAGGAATGCGTCCAGTCCGTACACGTCAGACAACGCGATACCCAGATCGCCGCGATACTCCCTGGCCCACGCTTCGAGTGCAGCCACCTGCGAGTCACGCAGCCGTGGCCCCAGCGCCTGGTGGGCCTGCAGATATTCGTGCGCCAGCGTACCCAGCGGTGTCAGACCCAATTGCCACGCCAGCCATACGTTACTGGTGCCTGCCAGTTGCGGGCCCAGTCCGTCGCGCAACGTGGTGACCACTTCACGCTGCCAGGTGCGCGAGTAGCGCCGGCGCGTGCCGTAGTCGGCCAGCGTGCAACCGGAGTAGCCCGGGGTATCGCGCAGCAAGGCGATCTTTTCGCGCAACCGCTGGCGCCCTTCGTCCAACGTGAGACCCGCGCTGGTACGCCGGAAATACACCTCGTTGACGATCGCCAGCAGCGGCACTTCGAACAAAATGGTATGCAGCCAGGGGCCGCAAATGCGAATCTCGATCTCGCCTGCCACGGTGGTCGATGGCGCAATCCGGACATACTTCTCGTTGAGCTGAAACAAGCCAAGAAAATCGACAAAGTCGCTCTTGATGTAACGCCAACCGCGCAGGTAATCCAATTCGTCGGCAGTAAACCGCAGGCGACACAATGCGGCCAGCTCGGTACGGATTTCCGCGATGCATGGCACCAGATCGATACCCGGGTCGCGACACTTGAAGCGATACTCCACTTGTGCAGCCGGATACTGGTGCAGCACCACCTGCATCATGGAAAATTTGTAAAGGTCGGTATCCAGCAAGGATTCAATAATCATCAGTTGCTCACGTGACGCGCACACCAAATGCACACATGCGCAACATTATCCACGCCAACAGACGATCACGGATCAAAGCGGTCCGCCGGACAAAATAAAACCTCGTCAGCCAGGGGAGGACTGACGAGGTTTGTCGGGCGGCCACCAGGGGAAGAAAGGCCAGCCCCTCAGCAACGCGATACGCTGCGCTGCTTCTTGTCGCCGTCACGGCGATACGGGAGTTAGTGTGCACGCAACCATGTGAGTTCAACGTGTAGCGGTAATCGCATTCAGCTTGGCGACAGGCTCACGCGGTCGCGGCACGTTGCGCTGGCTGGTTCACGAGAGCCATGGTGGACGGCAGGACTCCGCTGCCGGTGGTTACCGCCGCCTATAAAATCCATGCCCACGCACCAGGGTCGTCCGATGATGAAGCTGTTCGCGCTGTGTTTGCTGTTGTGCTTTGCCCTGCCCGTGACAGCCGCAGAGTTGACAGTCGATCTGGGCCATGGAGTGCGCAGCTACAGCACGGCGCAACTGCTGGCACGTGCCGACGCCCGCACCATCGACATTCCAGCTGACGTGGCGTTCCAGCAGCCCATGCACTACCGCGCCATACCACTGCGCGCGCTGCTCGACCACATTGCGCCAACCGACCATCTGCAATTTGTCGCACGCGATGGTTTTGTCGCGGAAATTCCCGCTGCGATATTGCTGGACCAGCATCACGGCGAGCCATGGCTGGCGATTGAGGAGCCAGCCCGGCCGTGGCCCGCGCTACCCCAAAGCCATGGGACGGCGGGCCCGTTCTACGTGGTATGGACGCTGCCGCAGGCAGCGCAGGTCAGCCCCGAACAATGGCCTTACCAGCTGGTCTCGATCCGCAAGCTGGGCAGCCTGGCCAAACGTTTCCCGGCATTGCTGCCCGCCGCATCCGTGCCGACGGACAGCGCGATACGCCGCGGTTTCGTCGTGTTCACGCAAACCTGCCTGGCCTGCCACACGCTCAACCGCCAGGGCCATGCGACCCTTGGCCCCGATTTGAACGTTCCGTACAACCCCACGGAATATCTGCGCGCCGATTTGCTGCGTGCCTACATCCGCGATCCGCAATCATTGCGCCACTGGCCAACTGCAAAGATGCCGGGCTTTGACATTCGTGCCCTGCCCGATTCTGATCTGGACGCCGTCGTGGCCTATCTGCAGCACATGGCGGGGCGCAAGACACCCGGCACCCGCACGCCATGACCCGCGCCTCGCCCACCTGCCACGAGTCAACTGCTGCCCCGCCGCAGCCACGCGTCGACCTCGTCACTCGGCACCCCGCAGCAGGACCTGCAACGCCTGCGTGCGCTGCTCCTGCGGCTGGCGCGCCAACGCCCGCACGCTGGCGTAAAACCCGGGCCAGCGACGTCCGGCACGTTGAAACAGCACGGCAAACGCCGGCGCCCACTGGTCGTACAAGCCAAACGGCAACAGCCGGGCGTTGTTGATCGGCTGCGCCACCCACGCCGCAAAGCGTTCGGTTGGCGGTTGTGCGCGTTGTTGCCATTGACGATAACGCGCGCGAAACGCGGCGATTTCGCGCTGCTTGCCGGCGGCCATGGCGACCTCGTCCACGCCGCTGGCATACAGTGTCCGCAACCGCTCGCGCAGATCCAGCACGAGCCGGGTGAAGTCGTCGCGCAAGAGCCGCGCACGTCCATCCGGCGCGGGCAGGCCACGCGACTGCCGCCATTGGCGCAAACCCTCCGTTTGCACGAAGGTCGCAAACGATTCGTTGAACGCCGTATCGCCTTTCACGTAAATCGACTGATGCGCCAGCTCGTGGAAAATCGTGCTGCTCAGTTCGTCATCGTCCCCGCACAGCATGCTGGAGAGGATCGGGTCGGCAAACCAGCCCAGCGTGGAATAGGCGCTCACGCCGCCGACCCACACATCGTCACCGCGCGCTCGAAGCCGCGCGGCATCCGCCAGCGCCGCCGATTCCCTGAACCAACCGCGATACCCGACACAGCCGGCAATCGGAAAGCAGTGCTTCACGGCATCCACGGAGTAGCGCGGTGTGGCAAACACGTTCCACACGACATACGGTCGCTGCAACGCAACGTAGCGGGTGTAACTGCGATTGTCCGGCAAAGCCAGCTGCTGCACCGCGAAGCGGCGCGCCTGCAGCGCCAACCGCAGGCGGGTGGCAAGCTGCGGCGTCGTCGCCGGATCGCGGATCACGGTGTCGATCGCACGCTGTCGCGCCAGCAACTGACTTTGGCCGCGCACCGCCTGGCCGTAGTAACGCAGACCGCTGCACGCGCACAAAAACAGGCTCGCCAACGCGAGGAGAACGAGCCGCGACTGGTGCAGCGATGGCGCTGTCACCGGTTCCAGTGACCTGCGCCGATCAGGCCGCCATCAGTGGCCGTTCCGGCGATCGTGGCGGTCGCCACTGCGGCGCCTGTCGTCGCGGTGATTGTCCGAGCGCCCACCATCATGCCGTCCTCGCCATTGACCGCCACGATAGTTGTGGTCATGGCCACGATAACCACGACCACCGCGATAGTACGAGCCGCCATACCACACGCCACTGATGCCCAGGCTGACCCCGGGCGTGTAGCAGCAACCATAGCCATAACTGCCGCCGTAGACCGGCGCCCCGTAGTAGCCATAGTAGCCATCGTCGTAAGTGCGCACACCGTGGCCGTAATAGGCGTCCCCCTGGTAACCGTTCTGGCGTACATAACTGTAGCCCGGGTCAAGGTAACAGCCCGACAGCGCAGCCGCGGCGGCAGCGAGGGCAAGACTGGCAAACAAGCGTTTCATGGTCCGTCTCCCGTGCGGGACGACACCACGCTAGAGTGTGGCCGTTGAACGCCCGATGAGCGCGACGCCCACAGCTGGTGGGGGATTTATCCGCCAGCCATGTGCGTCCGCCAAGACGGTCATCCAGCCATTGCGCAAGCTCAATCCCCGCGCTTGCCCAGATCGTCGCGTGGTGCATTGCCCGGCGTCCCATTCTCTGCCGCAGGGGTCGCACCGGCTGAGGTCGCAGGGATGGGTGCCGACGCGCCGCCAGCAGCCGACGAGACAGCGTCACCCGCGTCAGGCCAGGGCGGGGTCTGGGCTGCGCGTTCCTGCTTGGTTACGAGCAAGGCCTGGATGTGCGCAACTGCCTCCTCGGGGGTGATGTGCTTGATTGGTGCGTCTGCACCAGCGACAACCGGCGCGGCTACAGGGTTGCGGATCTCGGCATTCTTGCGCGCAACAGCCGGCTTGCCAGCTCCGCCCGACCCGGCTGCGATTTTGCGCGGTGCCGGCTTCTTCGCCACG
>DAITPL010000054.1:11342-16472 GCA_036833615.1 Rhodanobacter sp. | reverse complement strand
GGTGGTGCTGATGCCGACCAGCAACACGCCGGCGCCACTGGTCAGTACCTGCAGGAAACGTCGCCGCGACAGCCCGATGTGCGCCAGGGTGCGAGGTGTCGCGCTCATGCCTGGCCCGCCTTGCCGGCGGCCGCACGCTTGATCGCGCGCCGTACGCGGGTCTGGCAGCCGCAACGGCACCGGTTGGGTAATCGGTCGATGTCGGCGTCCGTGGGCTGCGGCTTGCGGGTCAACAGGTCGACGGCGGAGATCAGCCAGCCTGGCGTGCAGTACCCGCAGCCGATCGCGTCTTCGTCGATGAACGCCTGCTGCAGCGGATGCAGCGTGCCGTCATTGCCGGCGAGGCCTTCGACCGTGGTCACCCTGCGGCCGGCCAGCTGCGTGATCGAGACGCTGCCGGCCGGTACGGCCTTGCCGTCCAGCAACACCATGTCCGCGCCAGTGCCGTCGTGCTCGCCGGCGATCTTGGTCCCGGTCAGGCGCAGCACGTCGCGCAGGTACCACAGCAGCGGCATGTCCGGATCGCCGGTGTGGCGGTAGTGCTCGCCGTTGATCTGCAAGTCGATGCCGTCGCGCATCTTGTCCGCGACAATCACACTCTCCGTGCTGGTCGGCAGGGCCTGGGCTTGCGCGGGCACCATCTACGTCTCCTCGGAATCGGTTCGGGCATTGTCGCATTGCCGCCACGGTGCCGGGTATGCGTGCGGCTGAATGGGTGGCAAGGTGCCTGACTCAATGCGCCGCGGTCGGCAGCGGTGCCGCGTGGCGCGTGCGACCAGCTTCGGGGTCAGGGCAGGTCGGCCAGGTGCAGCTCGCCCGTCAGGCCGAGACAACAGGCGCCACCTATGCTGATGGCGCCGGTGTCGGCATCGACGCTCACCTCGACGTAGCCATCGCGACCCACTTCGCGCCCCTGGCTGACGCGGTAGTGCTGGCCGTAGTCAGGCAAGGCGCCGGTGGCCTGCAGGTAGGCGGCAATCGCGGCGTTGGCGCTGCCGGTCACCGGGTCCTCGGGGATGCCGTCGGCCGGACAGAATGCGCGCACGGCCATGGCTGCCGTGCCGTCGTGTTCGTGGCCAAAGACGCAGGCACCGATGACGGTGAAATCCGTGCACAGCGCAGCCAGCGCCGACATGTCCGGGCGCAGCGCCCGCACGCTGCCGGCCTGGCCCAGATCGCACACCAACCAGCGCGGGCCGTTGTCCACTTCAGCCAGGTTGCGCGCGCTGAGTTGCACCTGCAGCGCCGCCGAGAGGCGTGCGGCAACCTCGTTGTCGCAGAGTCTGACGCTGGCCGCAGGCGCTTGCACATGGATGCTGCGCGCCGGCCCGTCACCGGTCACGCGCACGGGAAGCAAGCCGGCCGCGCACTCCTGCACCAGCCGGGTCCGGCCTGCCCGCACGGTCCCGGTTTCCAGCGCGACCCAGGCGCTGCCGACGCTGGGATGGCCGGCAAACGGCAGTTCCTGGCGTGGGGTAAAAATGCGCACGCGGTAATCCGCCGTGGCCTTTGTCGGCGGCAGCAGAAATGCGGTTTCGGACAGGTTGGTCCAACGCGCGACGCGTTGCATCCGGTTGGCGTCCAGCGCCTGGGCAGCGACCACCACGGCCAGGGGATTGCCGGCAAACAGACGCGCGGAAAAAACGTCCAGTTGCAGCCAGCGAAAGCGCAGCGCCATGGGTAGGATCCGGACAGGAACGATGCGCTACCGTGGCACCAGCGCACCGCCGCGTGCAAGCGCGCCGCCATCCGACCCGACCGGAATGGCAAATACTGCGCCGCAGGCGGGGCCAGCACTCGCTGCGCAGGAACACGTCGGGATTAGCGACGTTGCGCGGCCAGCCACGGCGCCCAGGACGCAATCCGCTCCCCCAGCCGCTCCGCCGGCCGCTGGACGGGCACAACGGCTGGGCATTGGTCGGCGGCAAAGTCGTTGCGGCGTTGCACGCCGCGCCTTCCATGTCGTGTTTGGACGTCCAAACGGTTGGCGACTTTTCGTTGCAATCGGCCCGCAAGCGCACGACACTATGCGTTCAGGCGCCGTGCGCGACGCTTCCATCGACATTGCCACTGGGTTCCCGTGACCGCAATCGTTTCCGCATCGCTGGCTGCCGATGCACCATGGATCGTGATGAAGTTTGGCGGCAGCAGTGTCGCCAATGTGTCGTGCTGGCAACATATCCGCGAGCTGGTCGCCAGCCGGCGGGCTGAAGGTGCGCGGGTGCTGGTGGTGGTCTCGGCGCTGTCGGGCGTGACCGATGCGTTGCGGCAACTGGGCAAATGTGCCGATCGCGCCGAACGCGTGGCTGGTGCCAGTACGATCGCCCAACGCCATCACGACCTGCTGGGTCAGCTGCACTTGCCGGCGCTGGCGGCGCTGGACGCGCGGCTGGCAGAACTGACGGCATTGGCGGCTGCAGGGGCTGAGCCGCGCGATGCACGTGCTTGGCAGGCACAGGTGCAGGCGCATGGCGAGTTGCTGTCCAGCACGCTGGGTGCGGCGTTTCTCTGCCACGCCGGGTTGCCGACGCAGTGGCTGGATGCGCGTGAGTACCTCGGCACGATTGCGCCGCCGAATCAGAATGAGCGCACGCGCATGCTTTCGGCCACGGTCGAAGCCAGACCCGACGCGGCGTTGGCCGCGCGCCTGGCTGCACTGGGCGAGGTGTTCATCACCCAGGGGTTCATTGCGCGCAACGCGGCCGGACAGACGGTATTGCTGGGTCGCGGCGGCTCGGATACTTCGGCGGCATGCTTCGGCGCACTGCTGAAGGCACAGCGGGTGGAGATCTGGACCGATGTGGCCGGCATGTTCAGCGCCAATCCGCGCCAGGTGCCCAGCGCACGACTGCTGCAGCGACTGGATTACGAAGAGGCGCAGGAAATTGCCTCCACTGGCGCCAAGGTCCTGCATCCGCATTGTCTGCAACCGTTGCGCGAGCCGCGCGTGCCGCTGTTGATCAAGGATACCGATCGGCCCGAGCTCGCGGGCACCGTGATCGGCCCGGAAGTACGCGCGCACGCACCAAGCGTGAAGGCCATCAGCGCGCGCAAGGGCATCACGCTGGTGTCGATGGAATCCGTCGGCATGTGGCAGCAGGTTGGTTTCCTCGCTGACGTGTTTGCGTATTTCAAGACCCACGGCCTGTCGGTGGACCTGATCGGCTCGGCGGAAACCAACGTCACGGTGTCGCTCGACCCCACGGAAAACCTGCTTGATTCCGACGCCGTGGCCGCGCTGGCCGCCGACCTGGCCAAGGTGTGTCGGGTCAAGGTGATTGCGCCGTGTGCCGCGATCACGCTCGTGGGCCGCGGCATGCGCTCGCTGCTGCATACGCTGTCCGAGGTGCTGGCCGAGTTCGGCCACTTGCGCGTGCACCTGATTTCGCAATCGTCGAACAACCTCAACCTGACGTTTGTGGTGGATGAGGAAGTGGTCGATACGCTGCTGCCGCATCTGCATGATCTGCTGGTCAGTGCCGGGGCGCTACGCACCGATGACAGCGCGCTGTTCGGCCCGAGCTGGCAGACGCTGTACGGCGCCGGCGACGGGACGGCGCTGGCGCCAGCATGGTGGCGCGGGGACTCGCGCCAGGACCTGCTGGAGTTGGCGGCAGCCGCCACGCCGCGCTACGTCTATCACCTGCCGACCGTGCTCGAGCGTGCCGCGGAATTGCAGACGCTGCAGGCGGTTGATCGCTGGCACTATGCGTTGAAGGCCAATCCGCACCCGGCGATCCTGCGGGCGCTGGCGGGCACAGGTTTCGCGTTCGAGTGTGTGTCGCCCGGTGAATTGCAAGCCGTCACGGCGGCAGTGCCCACGACGGTACCGCTGTTGTTCACACCGAATTTCGCGGCGCGTGCGGACTATGCGTTGGCGCTTGGTACACGCGCCACCATCACGCTGGACGCGCTGCATCCGCTTGAGCATTGGGGCGAGCTGTTTCGCGATCGCGAGGTCATGCTGCGCGTGGATCTTGGGCGTGGGCTGGGTCATCATGAAAAGGTGCGCACGGGCGGCGACGGCAGCAAATTTGGCCTGCCGCTGGATCAGTTGCCGGCGTTTCTGCAGCTGGCGCAAACGCATGGCGTCACCGTGTCGGGCCTGCATGCGCACCTTGGTTCGGGCGTGCTGGATGCCGGCCATTGGGGCGAGGTCTACGCGCAACTGGCGAGCCTGGCCGAACGTATTGGCAGCATCAGCGTACTCAATATCGGTGGGGGGCTCGGCGTGCCGGCGCATCCGGGTGAGGTGGCGCTGGACATCGCCAAACTCGACCGCGTGTTGAACGAGGTCAAGGCCGCTTATCCCCACTATCAATTATGGATGGAGCCGGGTCGCTATCTGGTGGCCGATGCCGGCGTGCTGCTCGCACGCGTGACCCAGCTGAAAACCAAGGGCGGTTTCCATTACCTGGGGCTGGATACCGGCATGAACAGCCTGATCCGGCCGGCGCTGTACGACGCGTGGCACAAGATCGTCAACCTGACGCGCCTGGGCACGCCGGCCACCGCGTTGTACCAGGTGGTCGGCCCGATCTGCGAGAGTGGCGACATTCTCGGCACCGATCGCCGTCTGCCCGAGGCACAGGAGGGCGACGTGATCCTGATTGCGCAAGCTGGCGCATATGGCAAGGTCATGTCCTCCCATTACAACTTGCGCGACGAAGCCGACGAGATCGTGCTCGAATAGCGCTGTGCGCTGGAGAAAGTAGTCGTGAATACCGTGACCCAACCGCGCCTGACCAAGGTGTTCCGCTTCGTGCGCTGGAGTTATGCCGACGGCGTGGCCGAGCTGGTGTATGCGTTTGACGATGGCGAGGAACTGATCGAGCGGATTCGTTTCCCGCAGGCCCCGACGCTGGCACCCGAGCGCGTCGCCGCGTTCAACGCGGCGCTGCAGTTGCTGCACCTGATTGCCGGCGTCAGCTATTACAAGGCCGGCGTGCCGCCGAAAATCGAGGTGGCCGATGGCCCGCTGGATGACGCCACCGCCGACTTGCTGGATGCGCTGTATCTGCATGGTCTGGCCGAGTTTGCCTATCGCAACCAACTGGATTTGCGCGGGCGGATAGCCTTTCCGCGCCTTGGCGCGGAAAGATCAGTACGTACGCGCCTTGGCGCGGAAAG
>DAITPL010000054.1:0-11242 GCA_036833615.1 Rhodanobacter sp. | reverse complement strand
CCTTTCCGCGCCTTGGCGCGGAAAGATCAGTACGTACGCGCCTTGGCGCGGAAAGTTCAGTACGTTCGCGCCTTGGCGCGGAAAGTTCACTGCGTTCGCGCCTTGGCGCGGAAGGCCCGGCGAGCTCGCGTGATCGCACTGCCGCTGCAGATGCGTTGCAGCTGCCGGCGCGCACGCTGGTACCCATCGGTGGCGGCAAGGATTCCCTGGTGGCGATCGAGGCGATCAAGTCCATCGGTGGCGCAGCTACCGCGGTGTGGGTTGGCAATTCACCGCTGATTGCCGCGTGCGCCGAACGTACGGGCTTGCCGACGTTGAACATCGGCCGCGAACTGGCGCCGGAGCTGTTTGAACTCAATCGCCTGGGGGCGTGGAACGGGCATATTCCGGTCACGGCGGTGAACATGGCGATCCTTGCGGTCGCCGCGGTGCTGTATGGCTACGACTCCATCGCGTTTGCCAACGAGCGCTCCGCCTCGGCGGCCACGCTGGAATATGACGGCCAGCAGGTGAACCACCAGTGGAGCAAGGGCTATGCATTCGAGCAGTTGCTGGGCGACTGGTTGCATACGCATGTCGCCAGCGATCTGGGTTTTTGCTCGCTGTTGCGGCCGTACGCAGAGTTGGCGGTTACCCGGGCGTTTGCCAGGCTGACGCCGTATTTCGACGTGTTTTCCAGCTGCAACCGCAACTTC
Source organism: Rhodanobacter sp. (assembly GCA_036833615.1). Lineage (GTDB taxonomy): Bacteria > Pseudomonadota > Gammaproteobacteria > Xanthomonadales > Rhodanobacteraceae > Rhodanobacter. The sequence continues at coordinate 10,547 of DAITPL010000054.1, read as the reverse complement.
AAGTTGCTTGGGCCGAAGCCCGTTGATCGCTGGTGCGGGCAATGTCCGAAATGCCACTTCGTGTTCCTCGCCCTGGCGCCATTCGTACCCAAACCGCGATTGCTGCAGATCTTTGGCCGCAACCTGCTGGATGACGAGCAGCAGGCGCCAGGCTTCGATGCACTGTTGGAATACCACGGGCACAAACCGTTTGAGTGCGTCGGCGAAGCAGCCGAGGCGCGGGCGGCGATGTTTGCGCTGAGCCAACGCCCGGAGTGGCAGGAAGACGCGTTGATTGCGCGCTTCCGGCGGAAGATCCTGCCGCAGCTGGACGTTGCCGCGCTGGCGCTGGAACCGTGGCTGCTGCCGGCCGGTGAGCACCGCGTGCCGCCGCGTCTGCAGGCGGCGTTGGCAGCGATCGGCTGATGGCGCCCGTCGCAGCCCGAGTGCCCGCGCACCGCACCTCACGACGTCCGCGTCGCAGGAACCGTGGGCAACCAGGCGTAGGGCGGGCACTGCCCGCCGTGCCCGCTGCACCAACCCTGCATCGGGTGCATCACCTGCGCGGTTGCGCGAGGCGGCCGTGGGTTCTTGTTCCGGCGCGAACCGGGGCGGCGGGCAGTGCCCGCCCTGCACGGTGCGATATCCATGCGCATCGCTGACCTCGCTGGACAACGTGTCGGCATCTGGGGTTTTGGTCGCGAAGCGCATGCGGTCATCCGTGCCATTCGCGCTCGTGTGCCGACGTTGCCGTTGACGCTGCTGTGCAGCCTGGCCGAAGTCGACGCGGCGCGTACGTTCGATCCGGCGTTGACCATCATCGCCGGCGAACCGGATGCCGCGTTGCTGGGCCGCTTCGATGTCGTGATCAAATCTCCCGGCATTTCCGCGTACAAGCCGGCACTGCTTGCGGCGCAAGCGCAAGGCACGCGATTCAGTTCCGGCACCGCGCTGTGGTTTGGCGAGAACCCGGATGCACGCGTGGTTGGGGTCACGGGCACCAAGGGCAAAAGCACGACCAGCGCGTTGATCGCACATCTGGCGCGCGCGCTCGGCGTGCGCACGGCACTGGCCGGCAATATTGGCCTGCCGTTGCTGAACCTGCTCGACCAGCGCGCCGCGTTGTGGGTGATCGAATTGTCGAGTTTCCAGACCGGCGAAGCTGGCCCGCTGGAATTGGGCATCGTCACCAGCTTGTACGAGGAACATCTCGACTGGCACGGTTCGCGTGAGCGCTATGTGGCGGACAAGCTGAAGCTGGCGGATGTATCACGCCAGTTGCTGGTCAATGGCGGGCAGGCCAACCTGCTGGAACGCACGAGCAACCATCCGCGGCGAATCACGTTTGGTGCGGGCTCTGCCTGGCATCTCGCGGACGGCTTTGTCTGCCGCGAGCGGCAGCGGGTATTTGACATGGCGCAGCTGCCCGCGCCGGGCGTGCACAACGCACGCAATGCCTGCGCCGCATTGGCCGCGCTGGAGCTGGTCGGCCTGGATGCATTGGCGGCTGCGCCGGCACTTGCCCATTTTCAGCCGCTGCCGCATCGCCTGCAGACGCTCGGTGAACGTGGCGGTTGGCGGTGGATCAATGATTCGATCAGCACTACGCCGCTGGCGACGTTGGCCGCGCTGGAAAGCCTGCATGGTCGGGCGGTCACCGTATTGGTCGGCGGCCATGATCGCGGCCTCGACTGGACGCCATTCGTTGACGCCATGCGTATCGAGCCAGCCAACGCCATTGTCTGCATGGGTGCGAATGGTGACCGGATTGCCGCGGCGTTGCGCGCGGCAGGTGTGCGCTGCCCAATCGAGCGTGTCGGGGAGCTTGGCCGTGCAGTCGCGGCCGCGAAAATCTGCACCCCGCAGGGTGGTGTGATCCTGCTGTCGCCCGGCGCCCCAAGCTTCGATCAGTTCAGGAATTACACCGAGCGCGGGCGTTGCTTTGCCGAACTGGGTGGCTTCGATGGCCACGCGATCACCGGCATCGAGGGCCTGGGAATCGCCTGAGGTCGTCGGTATGGGATCCGCAACAGCAGTCCGAGTCTCAACGTGCAGCTGCTGGATCAGATCGCCGCGTATTATCGACCGGAAGTTGAGGGACGCCGTGGGACGCAGGGCTATTTTTCGATACGGTAGTTGAAACTGGCGCGGCTGAATTCGGTGGCTTGCTGGGCCTCGAAATTCCAGCGTTTGCTGAGCCGGTAGCGCAAGGTGATGACTTCCCCCGGCTCGAACAGGCCCACGCCGTAGCTGACGTACAGCCGCGGGGACAGGAACTTGCCGACGGTGAACGCGGAACTGCCACCAAGTGCCGCATTGCTGGACACGCCGATGTCGTCAACGCCAATCCTGGTGCCGACACTCCTGGCCAGCAGGTCGCCAGCGGCTGAGCCCAGCGCCTGCGCCGCCGCGCTGACCATGTCGCCTTCGCCCCCCTTGACCTGCGACAGCGGCTTGCCGGTGACCAGATACGACAGCGCATCCGACTGCTCCATCACCGGGTTGGAGAACACGGTGAGGATGGGCCGTTGTGCGGTGCCGGCAATCAGCAGGCCCACTTCCTGGCCTTCGTCAATGGTGGCGTTGGGGTTGAGCTTGCGCACGGCGCGGATGTTCAGGCCCGGGTTGTCGATTGGCGTGCCGGCAAACAACAGCTGCCCGCGCTGGATATGCAGATTCTGGCCGTAGGCGCGATACGTACCGTCCACGGCGAGCTGGCCTTGGCCGGTGGTGGCGCGACCCGGGCGCTCGTTGATCATCAATACGCCGCTGACGTTGCCGTCCAGACCCATGCCGACGATGTGCGTCCTGGAGCCAAGATCCACCTTGACCTGCGCGCGGATCGGCACTTTGCGCGCGGCCTGCTCTTGCTGTTGCTGGTCGACGACCACCACGTCGGGTGACGCCTTGGTGGTGCCGGCACCGGGCAACTTGTCGGCGTTCAGCTCGGCGCTGTCGATGCTCAGGGCGCCGCTGATATCCATCCCGTCCGCACCGTGCCGGACGATCAGGTCAGGCGCCACCACCACTTTCGCGGCGGGAATATCGATGGCAGTGAACTGGCTGCCCTTGAGGGTGACCGCCGTTTGCGCCCCGGCGCCAAGACCGATCCGCCCGTCGATCGCCAGCTGGCCAACACCCGATTGCACGCTGCCGTTGACGCGAAATTGCCGCGCATCCGTGGTGCTGACCGCGAGCACGCCGTGCGTGAGCTTGAGCCCGGCCGCAGGGGCTTCCGCGGCAAAGTCGCTGACCTTGGCCTGACCGGTAATCGCCGGTTGCTGCAGCGTGCCGGCAAAGCGGAAATCGGCGTTGACGCTGCCCTTGACGTTGGCCAGATCGTTGCTGAGCAATTCGACAAAGGCGAGATTGTGCACGCGCGCGTCGAGCTGGCCGGCCAGTGCTTGCTGCGCACCACTGATCGTGATCTGGCCGTCCAGACGGCCGCTGTCGTCCAGCCCGCTGTGCACTGCGAAGCGCTGCCTGGCCGGCGTGATATCGGCGTCCAGACGCAGTTGATCGTAGCGCAGCAGGGGTGCATCCGCGCGATCGGTGTAGGTGATGCTGCCAGCGGGAGAGCTGATGATGGCATCGCCCGTGAGCGTGCCGGCGGCATTGCGACGCAGCTTGCCGCTGCCTTCCAGCGTGCCGTCGGCGCGCACGGGCAAGTCGGCTTGGCCGGTCGCGTTCAGCACCAGTGCCAGCGGCAGGGCGTGCAGGCGCCAGGTGGCGTCGAGGTTGCCGGCCTTGTCCAGCTTCGCGGCGGCACACACAAGCGGGTCGCCCGCGCTCAGGCACAACTCGGACAGGCTCATCGCGCCGGCGTTGTAGGTCAGTCGTGCCGGACTTTGCAGCTGCCAGGTCGGCAGCCCTTGCGGTTCCAGCGTGAGGGTGACCAACGTCCCGTTCCACCGCGAAGTACCTTGCAAAGCGCCGTGGAGCACCAGTTCGCCGGAGAGCTGGGTACCGCGGGCGTCCACCGTGAGGCGATGGTCGTGTTCGCTGCCTTCGGCCAGCGCATGCAGGCGCTGAAACGTCAGCCCTTGCGCATGCACACCGGTGGCCTGCAGGTCGAGCTTGCCGGCGATGCGGGTGGTGTCCGGCAGGCCGGCAATCAGGTGCAACGTTTCCACCCGCTGTTGCTGCCAGCGCAGCGACCGGCCGCGCAGCTGACCGTTGATGCTGAGCTTCGGCCACCGGCCGCCAATCGTGAAGCGGCCATCCATCTGTCCACCGGCATTCGGTAGCCAGTCGCCAAGCGCCGGAGTCGTCAGGGTCACGTCGATCTGGTTGCTGGCGCCAGGCCGGGCGGCAACGTGGACCTGGCTGCGGCCGGATGCCAGCTCCAACTGGCCATCCAGCACCATGTCGGGCGAGAGATGCAAGCTGCCGTTGCCGCTGACGCTGCGTGCGCGCAACTTGCCACTGAGCCGGTGGATGTCCAGCGTGGCATCCGGACCATTGGCTGGCAGCGTGCCGGTGCTGGCGACGTCGAAATCCAGCGCGCCGGACCAGCCCGCAAACAGCTGGCCGGGATCGAACTTGCTGGCGCTGGCCTCGACCTGCCAAGCGAGTGCCGGTTGCAGGGTCAGCGTGCCGCGTGCCTGCATGCCACCGTGCGCCTGGCGCAGCTCCAGCGCACGCAAGGTGAGCAATCGCGGCGTGCCGTCGAGCTTTACCGCCAGCCGGGTCAGTTTGGCGGGCGGGCCAATCGCGGCTTCGCCTTCGGCGTGGTAGTTCGCCACGCTGCCACTGGCCTTGAGCTGGCCGTGACTGGCCAGATCCTGGCCGCTCAGCGACGCCGGCAGTAGCAGGTCGTTCCAGCGCAAGCTCAGCTCAGCCTGCACCGGGCTGGCGTCCAGTTGCATGCTGCCGCTGGCGTGCACCTGGCCTTTGATCTGCGGCGAGCCAAGCTCCAGCTGCTGCACGGTGAGGACGCTGAAGTCGTCATTGAATCGGGCGCGCAGCGGTTGCAGCAGCAGTTGATAATCGTTGAGATCGACGCGGCCATTTAGCGTGCCCGAGTGGCGATCGCCATGGCCCTGTACGGCCACCGCCAGCGCGGTGATGGAGCTGGCGCCGAACAGCGGCGTGGGATCGAAGCGCGGCGCATCCAGTTTGGCCGTCCATGCCCAGTCGCCGGTCAGCGCGGTGTCCACTTGCAATTGCATGGCCGCGGGTCGACTCAGGTTGAAGGCCACTTGCGCCCGCTGGCCGTCGCTGCCAGCAACCAGCGCGCCGGCGTATCGGGTGCCGTCGACGTTCCAGACGAAGCTGGCCCGACTGTGGCCACGGTAGCCCTGGCCCAGCGCCAGCGTGCCCTGCAAGGTGACGTAGCCAGCGGGAGCGTGCAGATCGAACTGTTGCAGTGCCAGGCCGGCGCGGGTCCAGCTGCCGCGCAGGTCCAGACTGCTGGAGTCGAATATCACGTGTGTCCCGCGGCTCACCTTGAGGGTGCCGACGTGTGCGCGATCGAGCCGCAATTCCACTGGCGGCTCCAGCGAGAACGTGGCGGCGGTGTCCGTCGCGGGCGGATTTTCCGGCAGGTTGATGGCGACGTCGTCCACCCGCAGTTCGCGCGCCCACAGCTGTCTGGACCACAGCGGCCACGCATGCAGATGCAAGTGCGCCTTGCCGATGGTGACGCGCGTACCTCGGCCGTCGTCGTAACGAATGCCGGTCAAGTCGAGTGGACCAAGCAGATGGCCGTTCGCGTGCTCGACGGTGAGGGCGCCGTTGGTCAGACTGTGCGCCCGCGCCAGGGCGAAGCGGGTGCCGGCGTTGCTGCCGAGCAGCCACCACGCTGTTGCGGCGGCGAGCAGCAGCACGCCGAGCAGGATGAGCGCACCGCGCTTGAGCCACTTCATGGGCTGGCCTTGCGCCGGCGCGTGCCGTGCTGGCACACGTGGCGACTGCCCAGGCTGGCGCTGATCGTGGGCATCGGCATCGTCACAGGTCGGGCCCGATCACGATGTGCAAGCGGAGGCCACGCTCGCGGTCGGCATGAATGGGTGTGCCCAGATCCACGCGCACCATGCCCACCGGCGAGCGCCAGCGCACGCCCAGGCCGGCGCCGAGCTTCGGCCGGTAATCCGTGCTGGTGAAGGCATTGCCGGTGTCGACAAACGCCGCCATGCCCCAGTTGCGTGTGAAGTAATGCTCCACCTCGGTGCTGGCCACGAGCAGGTTTTCGCCGCCGATGACGCGATCTTCGGCGTTGCGCGGTCCGATCGATTGATAGCCGTAGCCACGCACCGAGCGGTCGCCGCCGGCAAAGAAACGCAACTGCGGTGGCAGTGCGGAGAAATTGCTGGTCCACATGCTGCCGAAACTGCCGCGCAGGATCAGTCGGTTGCGCTGGCGGGTGCCGAAGGCACGGATCCATTTCGCATCCGCCGTGATCTCGCTGAAGCTGGCGTCCGACAACAGCGGACCGGCGGTGCTGCGTGCGGCCAGCACCAGCGACCAGCCGCGATGCACGAACGCGGGGTTGTCCGCCTGCTTGCGTGACAACGCTGCCTCCGCAAATACCAGCGTGCTGTTGCCGCGCTCGATGCCGGGCGTGTTGTCCGGCTCGTTGCCGCGTTTGCCGACGGTGAAGGTGCCGGACAGCGCATGCAGCCCGAGCGTGCGCGTCCAGCCGTGCCATTGCCGGGTTTCGTTGCCGACCAGTTCCAGCGTGCGTGATTGCGATGTGGCAGTGTCGGCATCGCGGAAGTTGGCGCCGAAGTTGTAGCTGCGCTGATTGTCACCGGGCAGGGGAATGGCATACAGCGTGGACAGCGTTTTCAGCCGTTGCGCGACGACCAGTTCGTTCTTCCACTTGTGTCCGCTGCGGTTGATCCAGCGTCGCTCCATGCCCGCGCGCAGGCCAAAGCCGGTATCGGTGCCGATGAACGGACCGCCGGTATAGATCGTGCGTTTGGCCGGTGCCAGCTGCACGTCGACATCGACCACGCCGTCCTTTGCGCCATCGACGTCGGGCAGTACGTTGACGACAGAAAAGTAATCCGCACCGTTCAGCGCTTGCTGCAATTGCAGCAGTTGATCCTGCGCAAAGTAGTCGCCGGACTTGAACGGTACGTAGCGTTGCAGGAAACCGGGCTCGAACTGGGACCCGGTGAAACGCACCTGGCCGTAGCGGTAGCGGCGCCCGACCTGCCAGGCCAGCTTGATGGCCGCGCTGTGGTCGCCGCGGGTTACTTCCACGCGGTGGGTGACCAGTCGCGCATCGAGAAAGCCGTTGGCGGTGAGTTGCGCACTCAAGGCGTCGCGCGCGGCGTCATAAGTGCCGTGGTTCAGTGGCGCCTCGCGCATCCGTTCGATGGCGCGGCGGGCGCGGCGGATCGTGGGAATCGCGGCTGCCTCCGCGTCCAGTCCGATATCCACCGAAGTGACCAGCACCGGTGCGCCAGGCTGCACGTGCAGCGTCACCCGCCAGTCGTCGCCAACCTGTTGCAGGCTGCCAGTCGTCTGCGCCTCGTAGTAACCGTACGGCTCCAGCGCCGCGCGCACCTGGTCGGGCGCTTGCGCATACAGCCGCCGCACCTGCGCGGCGCTGACCGCGCGCGTAGCGTACCGCGCCAGGTCGACCCCCGACACCACGGCGCCGTGCAGCGGTTCGGCCACGCCATCGACCACCAGCTTGACACCAGCGTGGGCCAGCAACGGGAGCAACAGCGCGCAGCTGGCCACAACGTGGCGGACGACGCTCTGGCGTCTGTGCGAACTACGCATAACCGGGCCACGTCCTCCAGTTGATTCGGTCACGCCAGCGTTTCCGTCACAGCGTGCAACGACATGAGACTAGCCCGCTGTATGTGGGTGGCACATCAAGGCCGGTTACTTCACCGCGCGAAAAAGCAGCGGCGGCGTGCGCCATGTTCGCTCGCCGGCCGGATCGGAGCAGCACAGTCCCTCGCCGGGAGCGTGACACAAGCCGATTTCGACACGGCTGAAACCCGACTGGCACAGCAACTCGAAAAAGTCCCAACCAAAATTGTGGAACGTGTAGATGCCCCCGCGCGCCATGCCGTCGCCGTGGTATTCCGGCGGTTGCAGGTGTTCGATCTGGCCGTTGTTGCCGGGGCGCCCGCGCAGGACCGAGGTTGATCGCGCCGCGAAGAACGGCGCGGTGAACAGCATCACGCCGCCCTTGCGCAGCACGCGGGCACACTCACGCAACGCCAGGGCGGTGTCGTACACGTGTTCCAGCACGTCGCTGTGCACGAGCAGGGCAAGAGACGCCGAGGTGTGGGAGAACGCGGTGATCGATTCATGTCGCGTGTGGCGCCAGCGCCACCAATGCGTGCACCACCAGTAACGCTTGCCGCCACGGTGGTGCTCGCCCAGATATTCCGAACCGCCGAGCCATCGCCATCGGCCATGGGCGATACGATACAGCCGCGTGGTCTGCTCAAGCATGGCGCCGCGCAGTGGCGGGGACAGCTTGTCGATTTCAGCCTGCATCGCCAGCAGGACCAGGCGCTGGCGTGCGGTCAGTCCGCAGCGCAAGCAACGCAGGCCTTCGCGCAGGTTCGGTCGGTCGCCAAACATCGCGCCGGTGTTGACCTCGAAAACGGTTTCCCGATCACAGACTGGGCAATGACCGGGCACGGTCGCTGCGGCGGCGATGGGAATGTCGTGCTCCGCAATCGCCTCCTGCAGGGTGTCGATCGCGCGCAGGAAACCTTCGCGGTCCGGAAACCAGTCAATATCCGCCATCGGTTGTCCTCATCTCGGGAATCGAAGTGCTGCGCTGCCGGCCACGCTGCGCCGGGTGCGCGATCAACCGGCCTTGTCGCCAGCCTTGTGCGCAATCCACGCCGCAGCTACCGCCGAGAAATACGGTACCGATTGCGCGCTCAGGATGAACATCCACAATGTGCCTTCGATGTAGCGCGTGCCGTAACTCATGGCCATGCCGATCACGCACAGGGTGAGCGCCAGCGCCATCAGCAATTCCTCGCGCGCCGGGGCAAACGCGGCAAAGCCGGATTCACCCAGGCGCCGACTCTTGGCGGTGACGATGAACGCCGTCTTCTTGCGCGTCAGCCCGTGCAGGATGCCGCGTGCAATGGCGTGCGACAGGCTCATGCTGGCGACCGAAGCCATCAGCGTGTCGCGCCAGCCGCACGGCACGCGGGCGCGATACAGCACGATACCGAACACCATCTTGGCAAAGAAAAAACCGATTACCGGGATCAGGAACAGCTGCATCGGCAGGCTGAACAGCGCCGGGAACGCGATCATGCCGGCGGTCCAGTACAGCGCCATCAGCGTGAAGATCAGCAGCAATGCGTCGGCAAACCAGCTGAACCAGCCAGTCAGGAAGTGGAAGCGCTGGCCACTGCTCAGCGGACCGCTTTGCGTCATCCAGTCCCAGCGGCCCTTGAGGATCTGCATCGCCCCGAACGCCCAGCGATAGCGCTGGCTCTTGTACGCCTTGAAGTCGGCCGGGGTCAGGCCCTTGCCCATCAGTTCGTCGACGTAGACCAGCTCGTAGCCGGCATGCATCAGGCGCAGGCCCAGCTCGGCGTCCTCGCAGATGGTCCACTCCGACCAGCCGCCGGTGCCTTCCAGCGCGCTGCGCCGGACCATCGTCATGGTGCCGTGCTGGATGATCGCGTTGCGCTCGTTGCGGTGATGCATGCCGATGCGGAAGAAGCCGTCGTATTCCCATGCGGTCATGCGCCGGAACGCGTTGTGCGCAAACTCGCGGTGCGCCTGCGGACATTGCACCACAGCCACTTTCGGGTCGTGGAAATAGCCGGTGAGGCTGGCCAGCCAATCCTTGCGCACCACGTAATCGGCATCGATCACCGCCACCACCGCCGCCTGCGGGTCGGTTTCCTTCAGGCCGAAATTGAGCGCACCGGCCTTGTAGCCGGGCCACGGTTCCAGGTGGAAGAAGCGGAAACGCTTGCCGAGTTTTTCGCAATACGCCTGCACCGGCTGCCAGATATCCGGGTTCTTCGTGTTGTTGTCGATCACCAGCACTTCGTAGTTCGCGTAATCCAGCGCGGCCAGCGAATCGAGCGTGATCATCACCATTTCCGGTGGCTCGTTGTAGCAAGCCAGATGGATCGACACGAATGGCTGGCGGTTCGGCGGATCGGGCGCGAGCATGCCGGCCTGGCGCATCCACTTGCGCCGCCACAGCACCTCGGTGAACTCGAAACCGTTGATCAGCAGAATCGCCATGATCGCGATCTGTGCCGGGAACAGCAGCGTGAGCATGGTCCAGTCGACCCAGCTCAGATAGAAATTGAACGGCAACGTGGCCGACCACACGATCAGCGCGCAGGCCAGCTGGATCAGCGCACAGAAAAACACCCGGCCGGTCAGCTTGAAGCGACGGAAGCGGCGGGCAAACAGGATCATCGGCAACAACGCCAGCAAGCTGGCGGCCAGCGCCTTCCATGGCCAGCTGGTATCTTCGGTGACCGGGCCGGTGAACGGGAATTTCTGCTGGCGATCGGCGTTGAACATGCCCCAGTACGCACCGGTGCGACCTTCGCCCAGGTTTTCCTTCCACGGCTGGTCGAACGCCTCCATCACGTAGTAGT
>DAITPL010000053.1:0-16927 GCA_036833615.1 Rhodanobacter sp. | reverse complement strand
TGGGATGCGCACATTGAAACGTTCAACGTGCTGTATCCCACGCCGACCAAAGTCGCGCTGGAATTGCTTGGCGCCAAGCCTTACACCGCGTTGCTGAGCGAACCGGCGGTGGCCGGTGACGCCACTTCATCCATTCGCGCCGACGCGCTGCCGCCGTACAACGTGTACGGCGCCGACGGCGACGTCACCGCACCGCTGGTCTACGTCAACCAGGGCATGCCCGACGACTACAAGGAGCTGGCGCGGCGCGGCGTCGACGTGCGCGGCAAGATCGTCATCACCCGCTACGGCGGCGGTTGGCGCGGACTGAAACCGAAGCTCGCCCAGGAGCACGGCGCGGTCGGCTGCCTGATCTATTCCGATCCACGCGACGACGGTTACGCCAAGGGTGACGCCTGGCCCGTGGGTGGCTGGCGCCCGGAACAAGGCGTGCAGCGCGGTTCGGTCGCCGACATGCAGCTGTATCCGGGCGATCCGTTGACACCTGGCATCGGCTCCACGGCAAACGCCAAACGTCTGGCGCTGAAAGATGCGAAAACCATCCTGAAGATCCCGGTGCTGCCGATCTCCTGGGGTGACGCATTGCCGTTGCTGCGTGCATTGACCGGTCCGCTCGCGCCGGCCGCGTGGCGTGGTGCGCTACCGCTCACCTACCGCGTCGGTCCGAGCAGCGCGCCGGTGCACCTGACGGTGAAGTCGGACTGGTCACAGCAGCCACTCTACGACGTGATCGCCACCATCAAGGGCGCCACCGAGCCGGACCGCTGGATCGTGCGCGGCAACCACCACGACGGCTGGATGTTTGGCGCGTGGGATCCACTGGCCGGCAACGTCGCCATGCTGGCCGAGGCCAAGGCGATCGGCGCCTTGCTCAAGCAGGGTTGGCGTCCGCAACGTACGCTGGTCTATGCCAGTTGGGACGGCGAGGAACCGGGGCTGCTCGGCTCCACCGAATGGGCGGAGACGCATGCAGCCGAGCTGCAGGCGAAGGCGGTGCTGTATCTCAATTCCGACACCAACGGCCGCGGCTTGCTGGGCGCCGCCGGCAGCCACTCGCTGCAACACCTGGTCAACCAGGTGGCGGACGGGGTGACTGACCCGGAAACCCACGTCAGCGTGCGCGAACGTCTGCGCGCGCGGCAACTGGTCGACGGCAGCCGCAAGGATGCCAAACCCGAGGCCAAGGCCGTCGCGGCAATTGCGGCCACGGGCGGGGATGTGGCGATCGGCGCCCTTGGCTCCGGTTCCGACTACAGCGCATTCCTCGAACACCTTGGCATCGCCTCGCTGGACCTGGGCTTTGGTGGCGAGGACGACAACGCCGGCATCTACCACTCACGTTACGATTCGTTCGATCACTACGCGCGCTTCGGTGATCCGACGTTCGAATATGGCGTGGCCCTGGCCAAGGTGGCCGGACACATCGTGCTGCGCACGGCCGACGCCAACGTGTTGCCGCTGCGCTTTGCCGACTTCAGCACCACGCTGAACCGCTACGTCGGCGAGCTGCACGCGCTGGTGGACCAGACCCGCAAGGACACCGCGCAGCAACATCAACTGCTCGACCGGCACGCGTTCACCCTGGCCGCCGACCCGACCCGCCCGGTAGCGCCACCTGCGCGCGACCCGGATGTACCGACCACCATCGACCTCGCTCCGCTCGACCAGGCGGCCCGGCAACTCGACGACAGCGTCAAGGCGTATCAGGCCGCCTGGGCCGTACTTGCCACCAGCAACTTCGCGCTGCCGGCGGCCCGGCAACGGCGCATCAACGCCGCGATGGGGCGCATGGAGCAGGCACTCACCGACCCTGCCGGTTTGCCGACGCGCCCATGGTTCAAGCACATGATTTACGCCCCGGGCATGCTCACCGGCTATGGCGTGAAGACCGTGCCGGGCGTACGCGAGGCGATCGAAGGACGTCGCTGGGACGAAGCCGATCGCTACGCAACGGTAACCGCTGGGGTGATCGACCGTTACCGCGCGCAACTGGATGCATTGACGAAGCTGCTGGAAATCCATCGCTGAAATCACGTCCACGGAGGGTAGCGCTCCATGCACATGCCACGCTGGATCATTGCGGGATTGTTGTTGCTATGCCCTGTGGCGGTCTCGGCGCAGGGTGTGTCGATCGCCGACCTGGCCAGACACGCCGAGTACCGCGACGTGAAAATTTCCCCCGACGGGGCCTATCTGGCAGCCACCGCGGTGGTTCGTGGCCAAACCGTGCTGGCGCTGATCCATCTCGGCGCAGGCGACAAGAAGGGCAACTTGCTTACCCCACGCGCAGGCGATGACGTTACCGATTTCTGGTGGGTATCCCCTACGCGCGTGGTCTACACCGTCGGTCTTCACCAAGGCGGCTACGACGCGCCACTGGCCACCGGCGAACTGTTTGCGGTCAACGCCGATGGTGGCAGTGCGAACATGCTCTATGGCTATCGCAAGGTCGGGATGAGCACTGGCTCGCTGGTGCAAAAGGCCGTCGCCGAGCGTGGTACCGCGCAATTCATCGCTTCCATCCCGGGTGATCCGACTCACATGCTGGTTGCCATCAGCTTGTGGGATGCAACCGGCTACGAGCGCGAGTTGCCCGTTGCATGGCGCATGGATGTGCGTACCGGCACCAAGGTCAAACTGCTCACGGCGCCGATGCGTGGCGCGCAATTCGTCGCCGATCACCAAGGCCGGATTCGTTTTGCCTTCGCCCAGGCGAACGACGGCAGCATCAAGGTGTACCTGCATCCTGTTGCCGGTGACGGCTGGCAGCTGCTTTCGGACCTGAGCGCAAACCGCTTGATCCCGATTGCGTTCAACCTTGACGACACGGCTGCCTATGTCACCTGCAAGCCGCCCTCCGGCGGCTTCGGCGTATGCTTCTGGGACGCCAGCAAGCGCACCCTGGAGCAACTGTGGAGTGACCCGAAAGTCGAGGCGGACGGGTTGGCAGGTGGCTTGGCGGAGCAGACCCTGGCAGGCGTCGCCTACATGGACGGCCGCCCCGGGACAGCGTTGTTCGACAGCGCGTCTGCCGATGCACAGGCCCTGGAACTGCTGATGAAGCAGTTCCCCGGCGAAAACGTGAACTTTATGTCCGGCACGACCGACGGCCGCCTGAGCGTGCTGTTCGTCGACGCCGATGTGGACCCCGGCGCGTTTTATCTGTACGACCACAAGGCACGCAAGCTGAGCTTGTTGTTGTCGCGTGCGTCGTGGATCAACCCGGAACGCATGGCCGGCAAGCAGCCGTTCGAGTTTGCCGCACGTGATGGCCTGCGCCTGCAAGGCTACGTGAGTTTTCCACCCGGCCGCGAAACCGCAAAGCAGCTGCCCACCGTGGTGTTCGTGCACGGCGGCCCGTACGGCGTGCGCGATCGCTGGGATTACGACCCACTCGTGCAGGTGCTGGCAACGCGCGGTTACGCCGTGGTGCAGGTCAATTTCCGTGGCTCCGGTGGCTACGGTTACGATTTCATGCATGCCGGCTCGCGTGAATGGGGCGGCAAGATGCAGGACGACGTCACCGACGCCACCCGTTGGGCCATTGCGCAGGGGATCGCCAACCCCCGGCGCATCTGTATCTTTGGCGCCAGCTACGGCGGCTACGCGGCGCTCGAAGGTGCGGTGAAGGAGCCTGACTTGTACCAGTGCGCGATCGGCTACGTCGGCATCTACGATCTGCCGCTGATGTACCGCCGCGGCGACATCCCGCAATCCACGTTCGGCAAGGACTACCTCAAGCGCGAGCTGGGCGAGGACATGACGCAGCTCGCCGCGCGTTCGCCAGTCAATCAGCTTGATGCGTTGAAGGCCAAAGTGATGCTGGTCGTCGGCGGCAAGGATGAACGCGTGCCGCCGATCCAGGGCCTCGGCCTGCACCAGGCCCTGCTGAACCGGCACATCGCTCACGAGTGGCTGTTCAAGCCTGACGAGATGCACGGCTTTTACGACGAAGGGAATCTGGCCGAGTTGTACACCCGGGTCCTGCAATTTCTCGGCACCAACATCGGCCCGGCTACCCAAGGTGCAGCAGCCGTCGGCGCGAACGAAGGTACGTCGCCAACGACACACTGACTCGGCGCGCCAGGCATGACAGCGCAGCCGCACCGGGGTACGCAAAAGAACGCGCGCCCAACCAATGGCCTACATCTGGACGGGGCATTTCTGGCACAGTGCGTGAATCCGCGATCGCGCCACTTCCTGGGAATCACCTTGCACACTTTCGTTCGCGTCGCCCTTGCTGCGTGGCTGGCGTTGGGCACGCTCGGTGCCGGCATTGCCGCCACCGCGCCGGCCGGTACCGGCGTCTACGCACGCGCGGCAAATCAGCCGGTGAATCAGGCCTACACCGCGCAGATCCTGAAGTTCACCACCGCCTCCGAATTCAACTCGCCGCTGACCAATTACCTGCCGGCATCGACCACGGTGCCGACGCCGGAGAAAGTACTCGGGCATATTGCCGGCGCGCCGAACTACCTGCCTTATTCCGCCGACATCCATCGCTACTTCCGCGCCCTCGCGGCGGCCAGTCCGCGAGTCAAGGTGTTCAGCATCGGCAAAACCGAGGAAGGGCGCGAGATGATTGCGGTCGCAGTGGCAGATGAAAGTCTGCTGGCTGATCTGGATGCCAACCAGGCGCGTCTGGCCAAACTTGCCGACCCACGCAGCATCAACCTGGATGACGCCACCGCCGATCAACTGATTGCGCAGACCACCCCGGTCTACTACATCACCGGCACCATCCACTCCACCGAAACCGGCGCGCCCACCGCGCTGATGGAACTGGCCTATCGCCTGGCCGTGGACGATGCGCCGTACATCCAGCACATTCGCTCGCACGTCATCACCCTGATCACACCGGTGGTGGAAGTGGACGGCCGCGATCGCCAGGTGGACCGCTACAACTGGCATCTGGCGCATCCCGGCCGGAATTATCCCAGACTGTTGTACTGGGGCCATTACGTCGCGCACGACAACAACCGCGACGCGATGGGGATGACGCTGAACCTCACGCGCAACGTCGCCAACACGTTCATTGGCTGGCACGCGCAGGTGTTGCACGATCTGCACGAATCGGTGCCGTTCCTGTACGACAACACCGTGGGCGACGGCCCGTACAATGCGTGGATCGACCCCATCCTCACCGGCGAATGGCAGCAACTGGGTTGGGACAACGTGCAGCAGCTGACCCGTCTGGGCCTGCCCGGCGTGTTCACCCATGGCGATTTCGACACGTGGAGCCCGGGCTATCTGATGTTCATCGCCGCCATGCACAACGGCATCAGCCGGCTGTATGAAACCTTCGGCAACGATGGCGCCGACACGGTGCAGCGCATCCTCGAACCTGACGAATACCAGCGCACCTGGTACAAGCCCAACCCGCCGCTGCCGGTGGTGACCTGGTCGCAGCGCAACAACAACAACTATCAGCAAACCGGGCTGCTCACGGCACTGAACTATTTTGCCGACAACCGTACGCAGTTCCTGAAAAACTTCTACCTCAAGAGCAAGCGCTCCATCGAAAAACCGCAAAACGCCGGTCCGGCGGCTTACGTGTTCCCCGCGGACGAAGCACGCACCGGGTCGCGCGCGCAGTTGCTGCAAGTGCTGGAACGCCAACACGTGGAGATCAGCCGCAGTACCGCGCCGCTCACGGTGAATGTGCCGCGTCCACCGGATACCAGCGCCAAGGCCGACGACAAAACGGCGCCCGAACCCGCCGCCACCATGCCACGCACCTTCCCGGCCGGCAGCTACATCGTGCGCATGGATCAACCGTACTCGCGCATCGCCGACACGCTGCTGGATCGCCAATACTGGTCGCCCAAGGACCCCCAGCAACATCCCTACGACGACACCGGCTGGTCGATGGGTGATCTGTTCAATGTACAGGTCGTGCGCGTGACCGACACCGCGATCCTGCGCGCGCCCATGGCGCGCCTCGGCGCACCGGTCAGCGTGCCGCAAGGGCTGCCGGCCATCGATTTGCCGACCGCGCGGCTGCCGCGCATCGCGCTGATGCACACCTGGCTCAGCACGCAAACCGAAGGCTGGTGGCGCATGGCGCTGGACAACCTGCATGTGCCGTATGACTACATCAGCACCCAGGACGTCGCCAGACGCGACAACCTGCGCGCGAAATACGATGTCATCGTGTTTGCGCCAGTGGGCAACGCCAGCACGCGGCAGATCATCGACGGCCTGCCGCTGTACGGCAATCCGCTGCCATGGAAGACCACCGCGCTTACGCCGAACATCGGCCACATCGCGAGCAGCGACGATATTCGTCCGGGTTTGGGCGAGGCGGGCGTCGCGCACCTCAGGCAGTTCGTGCAAGCCGGCGGCCTGCTGATCACGGCCGAAGACACCGCCAGTTTTGCCATCGACACCGGGCTGGCACCGGGCGTATTCGTCACGCCACCCGACAAGAAACTCAAGGTCGTCGGCAGCGTGCTGCAGGCGAAATTCGTGGATCGCGGCAGCCCCATTGCCGCCGGCTATCACCGCGATGACCTGGCGTTGTACAGCGCCAACGGCCAGTCCTTCACCGTATCCAACCTGATCACCGGCGATCGCGATCTACCCAACACCAAGGACTTTCAACGCGCCACCGGCCGCGGCGGCCCGCGCGACACCGACACGCCGGAGGGTCGCGCCGCCGTCACCCCGCTGCCGCTGCCCGAGGCCAAGCCATGGCAGGCGCTGCCATTGAATGCGGAGCAGACGCGCAACAACCCATGGGTGATTCCACCCGCGCAACGTCCGCGCGTCATCCTGCGCTATGCCGATGCCAAGAACCTGCAGATCGCCGGCTTGCTTGACGGTGGCGAGGCGATGGCCGAACGTGCCGCCGTGGTCGACGCGCGGCTCGGCAAGGGTCACGTCCTGCTGTTTGCCAGCAACCCGATCTGGCGCGGCGAGACCATCGGCAGCTATCCGCTGGTGCTGAACGCCATCGTCAATTTCGACCGGCTGGAAACGAGCACGCCGGTGCCGAAAGACACACCGGTGCCGTAGGCGACTGGGCGGCAGGAACCAACGCGCAGTCGCCGTGGCACACTCGCCACGCACTGCACCTGGCTCCGCCGTGATGCAGAACGGCTGCCGCCAACCAGCGCAACGCAGTCGTCAGCCGCACGCCGGCCTGCGTTGCATTCAAACCAGGCTCAGCTGGACATGTCGACCGCGGGACGGACTGACCCGGTTGCGGCCCTCGCGCTTGGCCTGATACAGCGCATCGTCGGCATCACCCATCAGCTGGCGCAGTTCATAACCCGAATGGATCACGCTGGCCACGCCGAAGCTGGCTGAAATCGACACGCCGGACAGGTCGCGGTCCGCTGCCACCGCCGCGCGCATCCGGTCGACCCGCGTCAGCGCCGGCTCCAGCGCACACTCGGGCAACAACACTCCGAACTCCTCACCGCCGAGCCGACCGATCAGGTCGGTGGAACGCAGATGCGCCTGGCAGGCCGCCACCGCCCGCTTCAGCACCCGGTCACCCATCGCATGCCCGTGCGTATCGTTGATCACCTTGAAGTGATCCAGATCGAGCAACACCAGGCAGGCATCGCGTCCGGACTTCTGACAGTACTGCAACTGCCGCTCGGCCTCGTTGATGAAGTGCTGCCGGTTGAAGATGCCGGTCAGCCCGTCGCGCCGCGCCAGCTTCATGAACCGCAACTGCGAGCGTTTGATGCGATAGGTGGCGAACCCGATGAATGCCAGCAACGACAACAACAGGATGATCCACAAGCGACTGGCTTCCACCGCCTTCTTGCCGAGTGCCTGTTGCAACTCCAGGATCTTGTTCTGCTTGGCCAGCGTGTCGATCTGCAGCTTCTTCGCCAGCACCTGCTGCTTGACGGTCTGGTAAGCCAGCGCCTTGGCGCTGATGGCATTCAGATAGCCCTTGTCTGCTGCCATGTACTTTTCGTGCCAGGCCAGCGCGGCGTCGAAATCGCCCTGCTGCTTGCCGATCAGGTACAGCAACTCGTAGGCGGTACTCAGCGACTTGGTGAACTCCTGCTTGATGCCGTCAGCGATACTCGCCTCCGCAAACCGGCGGGCCAGCGCGATCTGATTCTGTTTCCAATACGCCTGGGCCAGTACAGCATCGAATCCCGCAGTCAGTTCCGAATAGTTGATACGTCGAACTTCAGCCAGATGCTTCCGCAAGAGCGTGATCGCCGCAGGCAATTGACCTTGCTGAATATGACGCTTCGCCACAGAGAGGCGAATTCCATTTGCGTAGAGAGATTCCGACGCTGTTGTACACGCGTCAATGGCTTGGCGAGACTGCTCGTCGAACGTCGCGAAGTTGCCACTCCCAAAAAGCGATTCAGCCCGTAAAACGCGGCCTTTGCAGTTGCCGTCACCATCCGGGTTTTCCTGCAGCATCTGATTCGCGTAGTTGAACCCGAGATCATACTGACCTGCTTCGTTGTAGAGCATCGAGGCAACACCCAGTGCCTGAATGCGCGCATCCTTGTCGGCAATTTGTGGTAACTCACTCAGTAACTCGCTGGTCCGTGCAAAGGCTTCCTCATAATGCGATCCGATGGCAAGGAAGTTCGCCAAGGTCGTTCCCACGCGAAATCGCAACGTGGCATCAGTGACCTCCACAAGAATTGCATTCAGTAACGGCGTGGCGGCTTCATAGTCGCCCTGATATCCCAGTTCCCATGCCTGGAGGTAGCGCAGATGCATGCGCTGCTGCGGAGAAACGGTGACCCCCTTGCTGCCGAGCCGAGTGAGGAGCACGAGGAATTCGGGATGGTCCGATGTCCTGACGCTGTCGGCCTGCTTGAGCAGTTGCGCGGAATCCGTGGAGACGGGCACGGCCGCAAGGCCCGTACCCGTCAACATAGCCGTGAACAAGATCCAGCCGACAGCGCATGCCCTGCGCCGGTTGCCCGAGGGAAACATCGACTAGGCCGTCGGGATCACGGTGCGAAGCCCGCTGCGCTCGGGGGCCTCATCCGGTTCCTTTGACGGAGTCTCCTCGTCATCGCCGCCTTCCTCTTCTTCCCCTTCTCCCTCTTTGCCCGGAAAAAGATAGCCGCATGCGGGAGTCTGCCCCAGCAATGATTCCAGGCGGGCCTGATCCCCGGCGAGAATTGCCGCCTGCACCTCGGGAGCAATCTCTGCACTGGCCAAGGCCAGCTCGACTTCATCCTGCGACCCCTGACGCAATTGCGGATCCCGTCCCATCCTTTCCAGAAATTCGATTACGTCATTCATCCCCATCCCCGACATTTCGTTGTCTTGAACGCAGCATCCCTGCTCGATCATTCGACCAGAGGCTTTCGACCAAGGCCGCGCCCCGCGGTCGGTCGGATTCTCGCATATTCCCCGTTTCGCCTGTGAAGGACATCATGTGTGGGCGTAAAGGCCGCTTCCCGGATGCAGCGCAGGGTCGATGTTCGAGATCGCGCGGTTACCGCCTTCCCTGGATTGTCAGCAAAACCCAAGGCGAAACAGGCTTCAAATTGCACCCTCCGTGGCAGCGTCCAAGGCGGCCAGCCGCGCCCGGATCGCGAGGTCAGCCTGCAGTGGTCGCGCTGGCGCGATCACCACGGTGTCGGCCATGCCAACCTGCGCCTGCGGCAGGTCGCCCAGCAGCACCCGCTCGATCCGCGCCTGCTGGATCGGCAGCGTGGCCGCGCGATAGATAATGAGTTCGTGGTCCAGCGGATAATCGCGCGCCAACACGTCCACCAGCACCTGGCGGTATGCCGCGCCGGTGGAAAAGCGCGCCAGCGACTGGTCGCCGACCAAACCGACCTGCCACAGCACCAGATAAGCGGTCGGGTCGATCCGGCGCTGGTAGAACAGCAACTGACTGGCTTCGTAATGCTGGCAGCCAAATTTGCCGGGGTCGATGCCGAGATCGGCGTACAGGCAGTCCTCGGCGGAAATGCCCGGCTCCATGTGCGCGGCGTAACCCTCGCGGCGGGCCATCTCGATGGACTTGTGCGGCGCCCACGCGAACACGCCGGGGTGACCATAGAACACACCGCAGACTTTCCTGCCCGCGCGCACTTCGGTGAGCATGGCCTCGACCATCTGCCGGTAGGTCTGCAGGCGCGACTTGCCTTCCCGGTAGTACGCCTGCAGGCTGCGCACGTCCTGGTGCATGCGCTGCAGCCACAGTTCCACGATGCCGTCGGAGAGGCCGGCAAACACCACGTCGGCCTGCTCGATGTGGCTGCGCGCCAGCGGCCCGAGGTGCGCACCCAAGGTCATGCCCAAGCCCACGCAGACCAGGCTTCCGGGCAAATGGCTTTCGTCCATGTGGGCGACTCGGGCGGGCTAGGGGCGGAAGCGCATTATCACCGTTGCCGGCCACGCCGCCAGTGCATCAGGAAGCGTCAGGCGCCACCTTGGCCGCCAATGCCGGTAACGCCGTCAACAACGGCTTGATGAGATCCAGCGGCAGCGGGAACACGATGGTGGACGATTTGCCGTTGTTGCCCAGATCCGCCATGGTCTGCAGATAGCGCAATTGCAACGCCTGCGGCTGCTGGGAGAGCAACGCTGCCGCATCGCGCAACTTTTCGGCCGCCTGGTATTCGCCTTCGGCGTGGATCACCTTGGCACGGCGTTCACGCTCAGCCTCCGCCTGCCGGGCAATCGCGCGCACCATGGTCTCGTTGAGGTCCACGTCCTTGATCTCGACGTTCATGATCTTGATGCCCCACGGGTCGGTGGCTTCATCCAGCGTCACCTGCAACGTGTGGTTGATCGAATCGCGCTGGGCGAGAATTTCGTCCAGTTCATGCTGGCCCAGTACCGAGCGCAGGCGCGTCTGCGCCAGCTGGCTGGTCGCCTGGAAAAACTCCGCCACTTCCAGCACGGATTTCTCCGGATCCACCACGCGGAAATACACCACCGCATTGACCCGCACCGATACGTTGTCCAACGAAATGACATCCTGCGGCGGCACGTCCATCACCGTGACCCGCAAGTCCACGCGGATCATGCGTTGCACGGCCGGCAGCAACAGCACCAGGCCTGGCCCCTTGGTGCCGGTGTAGCGACCCAGGGTAAGGATCACGCCGCGCTCGTACTCGGGCAGGATCTTGACCGTGGCGAACAACAACATGATGCCGATGATCACCAGCACACCAACAAATCCAAACATGACACTCTCCCGAAATTGCTTGATGAAACCTCTACGCCCAATGCGCACTACTGCAGCTGAAGCTCAACCACTCAATGCCACTGTGCAGGTCCCGCTCAGCTGACTGCGATGAATCCCGCCGCGGCGCGACCCCATCGGCGGCACCCACCACGCATCACACCGGCACCACCTGCAGCAACAATCCTTCACGCCGTACCACGCGCACTTTTGCTCCCGCCGGCAGCGTGCTGTCGCAACGCACGCGCCAGCGTTCGCCGCGCACCAGCACCCACGCTTCGCCACCAGCGCTGACTGGCTCCAGCAATTCGGCAATATCGGTCAGCATCCCTTCATCGCCGGTGACCACCTGCGAGCGCCGTGAGCGAAACACCAACCACATGATCAGGCCCATCAGCGCAGCTGCGCTCAGGGCAATGGCCGCGATCACGCCCATGTTCACCGCATAACCCGGCACCCCGGTATTCATCAGCATCACCGACCCCACGACAAATGCAATCACGCCCCCGATACCAAACGCACCGATAGTGGGATTGACCGCCTCCGCCACCAGCAACCCGATGCCCAACGCCATCAACGCCAGCCCGGCGTAATTGACGGGCAACAACTGCAATGCATACAAACCAATCAGCAGACAGATGCCGCCCGCAATGCCCGGCAGCATGGCGCCCGGGTGCAGCACTTCCAGCCCGATCCCGAAAATGCCTGCCAGCAACAACAGATAGGCGATCGTGGGATTGGTGATGACGCCCAGGAACCGGGTACGGGCACCGGGCGCGTAGTCGCGCACTGTCGCGCCCTTGAGGCGCAGAGTCATCTGGCGGCCGTCAACCTCGACCGAACGGCCGTCGGCTTGCGCCAGCAAGTCCGCGACATCACGCGCGACGAAATCGATCACATGCTTTTGCGCCGCTTCGCTGGCGGTCAGCGTCGCTGCACCGCGTACCGCCTGCTCGGCCCACGCCGCGTCACGGTCGCGCAATTGCGCCAGCGAGCGGATGTAGGCCACCGCGTCGTTCAGGACCTTGTGCTCTTCGGCGTCTGCCCTGTCCGGCGTATCCGCCGGCACCGGCTTCGCGGCTGATCCGGCGGCAGCCGGCTGGTCATCGGGCAACACTCCGGGCAACGGTGCTGGCAACGGGGTGCCACCCCCCAGTTTGATCGGCGTCGCCGCGCCCAGATGCGTGGCCGGAGCCATGGCCGCGATCTGCGCCGCGTACAGGATGTATGTACCGGCTGAGGCGGCACGCGCACCGCCGGGCGCCACATAAGCCAGTACCGGAAGCTTGCTGGCGAGCATGCGCGAGATGATCTGGCGCATCGACTCGGACAACCCGCCGGGCGTGTCCAGCCGCAACACGATCGCTACCGCACCGTCGGCCTCGGCGCGTTGCGCAGCGTCCTCGAAATACTCTGCCGCCGCCGGACCGATCGGACCATCCAGCGCAAGTTGCGCCACCATGGGCGTTGCCGCGGCGCGATCAGTCGCTGCCGGCGGCGCGCCAGCGGCCGGTATTCCGCCCGGCACCAGACCGGACACGACAAACCCTGTTGCCCAAAGCCAACGCGCCATCATCAACCTCCGGAACATCGTGACGCCGTAGGGCGGGCACTGCCCGCCGGCTCTTGCTTGCAGGCACTGTAGCGCGAACGATGTTCAGCAGTTGGCAACGTCGACGCGAAGATGCCGGGTATTCCAACCCCGAACGCCATGACACCGTGGGGCGGGCACTGCCCGCCGCCTGTGTGGTGTCGAAAGGGGAACACACCAAAGGCTGGCGGGCAGTGCCCGCCCTACGAAGCCTGGGCCCCGCATGGCGGTGTTGCATGGCGGGCAGTCGACGCTGTCGTGGGGCGGGCACTGCCCGCCGGCTCTTGCTTGCAGGCACTGTAGCGCGAACGATGTTCAGCAGTTGGCAACGTCGACGCGAAGATGCCGGGTATTCCAACCCCGAACGCCATGACACCGTGGGGCGGGCACTGCCCGCCGCCTGTGTGGTGTCGAAAGGGGAACACACCAAAGGCTGGCGGGCAGTGCCCGCCCTACGAAGCCTGGGCCCCGCATGGCGGTGTTGCATGGCGGGCAGTCGACGCTGTCGTGGGGCGGGCACTGCCCGCCGGCTCTTGCTTGCAGGCACTGTAGCGCGAACGATGTTCAGCAGTTGGCAACGTCGACGCGAAGATGCCGGGTATTCCAACCCCGAACGCCATGACACCGTGGGGCGGGCACTGCCCGCCGCCTGTGTGGTGTCGAAAGGGGAACACACCAAAGGCTGGCGGGCAGTGCCCGCCCTACGAAGCCTGGGCCCCGCATGGCGGTGTTGCATGGCGGGCAGTCGACGCTGTCGTGGGGCGGGCACTGCCCGCCGGCTCTTGCTTGCAGGCACTGTAGCGCGAACGATGTTCAGCGGGTGGCAGTCAACGCAAAGGCGCCAGGGATGCCCTTTATCGGCAAAGTGCGGAGTTCAGCGCCGCCAGTGCAACCTCACTGCACAGCGCCAGCATGGCGTGGCATCCGCTCGCGCGCCGCCCGGAACGGGCTGTCTGCATTCCATTGCGGCCACGCGGTGCTGTCGCTCAGCTGCTGACCGAGTTCATACAAGGCCTGCGTGTCTTCCAGGATGCCGGACAGGTCCCACGCCGGATTGAACACGTCGTTCGGGGTGTGATAACGATGTGCGGTGTAATCGGCGGCCGCCCGCTCACCGGCGGCACGACCACCATCGCGCAAATCCAGCCCGGAGCTGACCAGCATCGCCGGCACACCTGCCTTGGCAAAGCTGAAATGATCGGAGCGGAAATAGAAGCCGTTTTCCGGTGTCGTCTCGCCGGAAATCACCCGGCCCTGCCGCTTCAGCACACCGGCCAGCAACGTCTCCAGTTGCGACTGGCCCTTGCCGATGACCGTCATGTCCCGTGCGCGGCCAATCACCGGCAACGCATCCGCGGCAATATCCGCCACGGTCTTGTCCAGCGGGAATACCGGCCTCACAGCGTAGTACTGCGAGCCAAGCAATCCCGATTCTTCCAGCGTCGGCATGAAGAACACCACACTGCGCTGCGGCGGCGTGGTCTGATGCGCAAACGCATTGGCGATCTGCAGCAACATGCTCAACCCGGTGCCGTTGTCGACCGCGCCGGCATACACCTGGTGCTCCGGCAGCGCGGGGTCGCGGCCCAGATGATCCCAATGCGCGGTGTAGATCACTGCTTCACCCGGCCGTTGGCTGCCCTTGACCATGGCGATCACGTTGTGCGACTCGACGTGCCCGACCTTGCTGTGCAGCTGCAGCGACGCGGTAGCGTCCAGCGCGACCGCCTTGAACCCGGGTTTCGCCGCCGCCTTTTCCAGTTGCGCAAAGTCGCGGCCGGCGGCGGCAAACAACCGCGTAGCCGCATCGCGCGTGAGCCAGCCCGCGACCGGCAGGCGCGGCGCCGGATCATCACGCGCGGTCAAGCTCAGTTGCGCGCCATGCGCACCATTCTGCAACACGCTCCACGGGTACCCGGTCGCCGCATCGCTGGTATGCACGATGAAACACGCGGCAGCGCCCTGCAATGCCGCCTCCGCATATTTGTACGGCCAGCGTCCGTAGTACGTCATCGCGCGGCCGTTGAACAAGCTGGCATCACGCGTGGCGAAGCCCGGGTCGTTGACCAGCACGATCACCGTCTTGCCCTTCACGTCAACGTTGGCGTAATCGTTCCAGTGCCAGTTCGGTGCGTCGGCGCCATAGCCGACAAACACCACCGGGGAATGACGCAGGTCGACTTCGGCTTTGGCCTGCAACGTCCGCACGACCATGTCGGTGTGATTGACAAACTTGTGCGTGCTGCCAGCGGCGGCGATGTCCAGCGTCACGTCGGTGTTCAACAACTCGGTGGAATCGGCCGGCACGGTCTGTACCCACGAGCCATGGTTGCCCGGCTGCAGGCCCATGCGCTGGAACTCGCCGACCAGCCAGTCGATCGTGCGCTGTTCCGCCGGCGTGGCCGGTTTGCGCCCGGCAAATGCATCGGAACTGAGCGTACGGTCGAAGCGGGCAAAATCAGCGGCGTTGATCTGTGCCGCCAGCGCAACCGGCACCGCGCCCTCGTGCCGGGCCGCAGCCGCAGCAGTCGCCGCAGTTGCCGGTGGCGCGGCGCCCAATACGGTCAGTGCAAGAACAACAACTCCGGCGGCAATACGCATTGGCAAATCCTCGGCAGGGCTGACTGTTGTAGCCGCCACGTCTGCAGCTGTCCATATCTGCAACGCCCACACCACGCGTGATGACCACTGCAGCGTGTGATGCGCTACGCAAACGCCGAGCGACTTCACACTGCCGCGTCGCTCTCCAGCCGCTTGCGATGCCGCAAATGCACCACAAGGTTGTAGACCGACACAAACACCGGGAAGAAATTGGAAATGATGCCGATCGAGTCATTCTTGCCGACCACGAAGTACGCGAGCAACATGGCGCTGCCCGCTACCGACAACCACCAGAACGCCAGCGGCATCACCACCCGTCCGAGTTTGCGCGTGTAGTACAGCTGCACGAACCAGCGGCTCGTGAACATCAACGACCCCAGCAGGCCAACGGTCTTCCATGGCGTCAACTCAAACTGCCGCAACGCATGCAGGATGACGAGAGATTGGTTGATGAGGTAATCCATGGCCGGCTGCTGTGGTCTTGATGAGGCGCAAGTTTAGCAACCGCAACCTCTGCCACGCGTCCTGCATGCCGACGCATTCGCTGCCGTGGCAGCCCGGCGCCCGGCGCCCGCCATTGACCGGTTACGATCACTCCCCTAAAATCACGCGCTCGCAATGGGCGGTTAGCTCAGCGGTAGAGCACTGCCTTCACACGGCAGTTGTCGCAGGTTCGATCCCTGCACCGCCCACCACCGAAATCAAGCACTCAGGCCACCCTTCCGGTGGTCTTTTCCGTTGTCCGCACGCTGATGCGGAAACCCAGCCTGAAACGCACCCGCAACCGAGCCACGCGAAGTTGACGTCGCGCTTCCCGTACCGTTTCGCGCCCGAGTAGTGGCGCGTGTCGTGGTTGCGTCGCCTGCCATGCGGCGGCGCCAGGTGCCCGCAACCATTGCACGGGTATCTGCCACCATCGATGCTCCGTGGGACGGTTTGACCGACCGGAGCAAGCTCAAAGCTCACTTGGAACAGCAATGGCGGCGGGCAGTGCCCGCCCTACAACGGCACCATGGTGCCCGCAACCATTGCACCGGGTATCTGCCACCATCGACACTCCGCAGGACGGGCACTGCCCGCCGTTCTTCTGCGGCAAGCTGGAGTTCCAGCAGACAGCGCGGGTGTGCATGGCCCCGATGGCCCGGCGCTGGCGGCGTGCGGGGTTCAATCTTCTGCGCGTTTCTCGTCAATCCGCACGCGTTCGGCCAACATCGTAAAGTAGCGCTCGCGCGATTGTCGATACGCAGCGTCCCGCGGTCCGGTCGCGGCTGCCGCACACATGGCATCGCGTTTTTCGTTGAAGCGGGCGACAGCGGACGGACTGAAGCCGTCGCCCCCAACCGTGGGACAGCCGGCTTCGGCGTGTCGTCGCCAAAACGCCGGGTCCGGCGGCAGCGCGACAAATTGCTCCTCCCACACCAGGGCCGCAGCCAACACGCCCAGCGCGGTACGCGGCTGCGTGATATTCCAGTTGGCATGGAACCGCGTCAACCAATCGAGCAACGCCGCTTGCGGCATGGGGCGAGCCAACGCGAAACCCTGGCCAAAATCCGCGCCGAGCACGAGCGCCGCCTCGATCATCCCCTGCGTCT
>DAITPL010000052.1:0-17174 GCA_036833615.1 Rhodanobacter sp. | reverse complement strand
AACCGCCGACACGGGGATTTTCAATCCCCTGCTCTACCAACTGAGCTACCCGGCCAAGGCTGCGCAACCGCTTGGGCTGCAGACGCGACGTGAGCCGGGCATTAAAGCGAATGCATGGGTCTGCGTCAAGCGCCGGATTCGGGTGTGGAGTGCGCCATGAGGTAGCCGGGCGGGTGGGTGAGCTCGCCGAGGAACAGGAATCTTTCCATCTGATCGGCCAGGTAGGCGCGGTCTTTGTCCTCCAGCGGGTTGAGTCGGTATTCGTTGATCAGGGTGGTCTGATGCGCAATCCAGCGCTGCCATGCCTGCTTGGAAACCTGATCGTAGATGCGCTGCCCAAGCTCACCTGGCCACGGTGCGAAATCCAGCCCGTCGGCGTCGGCCTTGAGCAGGACACAGTGGACGGTGCGACTCATGCGGAACTCCGGTTGCGCGTGGCGCGGGCGCGCCGCTGCCGATCATTGTGCCGTGGACGACGGTACGCTGTCATTGATCTGCAGCAGCAGACGGCGCACTGGTGCCGGCATGCCGATCGTGCGCAGTTCGTCGGCGGCGTACCAGTGCAGGTGCGGGTTGTCGGCCACACCCCGGCGCGTGCTGGCCCGATCGAACAGCAACGGCTCGACGTGCAGGCGGTAGTGCGTGAAGACGTGGGTGAATGCGCCAAGCGCTTGCGCGTCATCTATCTGCGCATGTTGCTGCGCCAGGCGCCAGGCACTGTCGACGTCGCTGGCCTCGGGCAGGCTCCACAAGCCGGACCACACGCCTTGCGCGCCCCGGCGTTCGAGCAGCACGCGCCGCTGGCGGTCGCGCAACACCAGCATGAAAATGGCGCGCGTGGGGTGGACCCTGGCCGGCTTGCGCGTGGGGAGTTGCGCAGTGAGGTGGTCGCGGCGGGCAATGCAGTCGCTGGCCAGCGGACACTCCGCGCAACGCGGCTGGGCGCGCACGCACACGGTGGCGCCCAGGTCCATGATGGCCTGCGTGTAATCGGCGAGGCGGGTGTCCGGAGTGTGGGCTTGCGCGTATTGCCACAGTTGCCGTTCAACCGCCGACTGGCCGGGGTAACCGGGCACGCCGTGGTAGCGCGCAAGCACGCGTTTGACGTTGCCGTCGAGAATCGGCCAGCGCTGTCCCCAGGCTTGCGCGAGGATGGCGCCGGCGGTGGAGCGGCCGATGCCGGGCAAGGCGCTGAGGGCGACGAAATCGGTGGGCAGCTCGCCGTTGTGCCGTGCCACGCAGATTTGTGCGGCCTGATGCAGAAAGCGCGCGCGGCGGTAATAGCCAAGCCCGGACCACAGCGCGAAAACCCGATCTTCGCTGGCTGCGGCGAGGTCGCGCAAGGTCGGCAGCGCAGTGACGAAGCGCTCGAAGTAGCCGGTGACCGTGCCGACCTGGGTCTGTTGCAACATCACCTCCGACAGCCACACGCGGTAGGCGTCGGCGTTGGCCGATCCAGTGCGGCGCTGCCATGGCAGATCCTTGCGACCATGCTGGTCGAACCAGCGCAGTAAACGTGCGGCGACGGTGGCGCTCACGGTCTGGGCTTGGTCGCGGGGTTTTGCGGCGCGGCCGGCTTTGCCGCCGGCCCGGTCGGGGTCGATGCCGGTGCGGTCACGGTGGTTGCCGCAGCCGGTACTTCGTCGCCGGCCAGGACGCTGAGTCCCTTGACGCTCACACTGCCGGCTTGCAGCTTGGCGATTTTCACCCGGCCACTGCCCGGCGGCACGCTCAATTGCGGGTTCTGCTCGCTGCTCAACGTATTCCACCAAGCCAGCAACGCCCCCGGTGGCAGGCGCAGGTCGGCGTGGTTGTCCGGGCCGTCGAGCTTCAATGCCAGCTGCGGGGGCCGGTCCGCCACGGCCGGGTTGAGCAGCAGCGAGATGGTGTACTCGCCGGCGTCGGCAGTATCGAGTTTGCCGGCCAGGCTGACCCTGGTGTCGGTGGCTTCGTGCCAGCGCACGCTGCCGTTGAGCGTCAACGCCAGCGTGCTGGCCTGCGCCAGGTGCAGCGCGACGTTGTCCAGTTGCAGCGAGCTGCCGTCGATGCGTGGGGTGGCAGACAGGCGTAGCTGCAGCGGCGTGCCCGCGGTAGTGAGCGCCGACAGCGTGACGGGAAACGGTTGCCCGGAGATCAGGCTGCCGGTTTGCAGGGCTACCTGGCTGAGCAGCAACTCGTTGCCGCGCACAATGCTGCCGCGGCTGATGCTGACCCCGGCGTCGATGCGCGGAATGTCCGGCGGGCGATCGGACGGGCGGGGCGGCAACTTGGCCAGCCACGCCTGCAGTGCGTCCAGGTCGACGCGCGGGGCTTCGATCTCCAGTTGCGAGATTACCGTGGGGCCGCCAAGCAGCGTGCGCCAGGGCAGGGCCAGGCGGCCGCGTGCAGCGAGCAGGATCGGCACGTTCGCACCCTGCGCGTTGAGCGTGATGCCGTACAGCTCCAGGGCCGGACGCGGAAACAGGGTGGGGCTGGCCGGACGTGCGAGGTTCAATTCCAGCCCGACGTTGCTCGCCTGGGTCTGCAGCATGGCGGTGAAGCGGTCCGGTTGCAGCAACAGGTAGACCATGATCACCAGCGCCAGCAGCCCCGCCAGCACGATGCTGCCGCAGGCGATCAGGGTGAGGCGCAACCGGCGTGACATCGCTCAGCTCCGTGCGTGCCGCAAATCAGCCAGCATCGGGTTGGCTCGCGCCGAGGTTGGCTGGCAGCAGGCCGTCGACGAATGCTTGTGCGTGAAACACGCGCAGGTCGGTCGCAGCCTCACCCAGGCCGATGAAGCGGATGGGCAGGCCAAATTCGCGCGCCAGCGCAAACACCACGCCGCCTTTGGCCGTGCCATCGAGCTTGGTGACTACCAACCCGGTAACGCCGACGCGGTCGTGGAACTGGCGCACCTGGCTGATGGCGTTCTGACCAGTGGTGCCATCGATCACCATGAGGACTTCGTGCGGTGCGGTGGGGTCGAGCTTTTTCAATACGCGCGCGATCTTGCCCAGCTCGTCCATCAACCCGCCCTGCGTGTGCAGGCGCCCGGCGGTATCGGCCACCAGCACGTCGGTGTGGCGCGAGCGTGCCGCCTGCAGTGCGTCGAAGATCACGCTGGCGGCGTCGGCATCCTGGCCCTGCGTGATCACCGGTACGTCGTTGCGCGCGCCCCAGGTCTTGAGCTGGGCCACGGCAGCCGCGCGGAAGGTGTCACCGGCCGCAAGCATCACCGCGTGCCCGTCGTCGTGCCAGCGACGGGCGAGTTTGCCGATGGTGGTGGTCTTGCCGGCGCCGTTGATGCCCACCACCAGCACCACGAATGGCTGCTGGCCGCCGACCTGCAGGGGAATTTCCACCGGCTTGAGCTGTTCGATCAGCGCCGTGCGCAACGCCGCCAGCAACGCGGCGGCGTCGGCAAATTCGCGCTTGTGCATGCGCGTGCGCAGCTGTTCGACCAGTGTGGTACTGGCCTCGACGCCGACGTCGGCGGTAATCAAAATCGTTTCCAGCTCGTCGAGCAGGTCGTCGTCCAATGGTGCGTGGCGGACAAACAACGTGGCCAGCGTGCGCGCGAAGGCATTGCCCGAGAGTCGGTCGCGCCAACTGCGATGGCTCGTGCTGGTGTCCGGCGTGATTGGCCCAGCGGTGGGTGCGGCCGTCGCCGCTGGTTCCGCGGCTGGTTCCGCGGCAAGGTCCGGCGCGACAAAACGGTGATCGCTGGAGGCGGGGGGTGCGGGCGCCGGAACCTGCGCCAGGACTTCATGCAGCGCGTGCACGCTGCTGTCCGCCGCAGCGGGATCGGCGGCCGGGGTTTCCCGCTCTGCGTCGGCGGGTTTCTTTTTCCAGAACTTGAGCATTGCGCGGGTATTCAATGACAATGCGCAGGATGCTAACACTCCAACCCGTACCCCTCGCTGACGCGCCCGGCAGGCGCTGGTGATGCGCCGTGCAACCCGCCCCGACGCGCCGTCCGGACATGTGCGCATCATTGGCGGTACGCTGCGCAACTCACGGCTGGAGGTGCCCGCCCTGGCCGGCCTGCGGCCGACCCCCGAGCGCGTACGGGAAACCGTGTTCAACTGGCTGGCGCCACTGATTGCCGGTGCGCGTTGTCTGGATGTATGCGCGGGTACCGGTGCGCTGGGCATCGAGGCGCTGTCGCGCGGTGCGGCCAGCGTGCAGTTTGTCGAACGTGACGCGCAAGTGGCACGCGCGCTGGGCAGCAACCTGGTTCGTCTCAAGACATCCGGCGGCATGGTTGACCCCATCAGTGCGCAGGACTATCTGCGTGGCGCCGCACAGCCATTCGACGTGGTGTTTCTCGATCCGCCGTTTGCGCTTGATTTGTGGTCGGCGCTGGCGCAGCAACTGGAAGTGGGCGGCTGGCTGGCGCCGGCGGCGTTGATCTATGTGGAATCACCACGCGCCACGCTGCCGGCACTGCCGGCGCGGTGGCAGGTGCACCGTGAGGCGATGGCGGGCGCCGTACGCCATGCGCTGTATCGGCGTGTACTGACCGATGGCTGACCACATGTGGATCGGCGGATTGCACTGCAACGCGGCGGCTTCCGTTAAGCTAAGCGACAGGCACAACGTCGTCGTGAGAGTCACGCCTTGAGCAATCCACGTATCGCTGTTTATCCGGGTACCTTCGATCCGATCACCAATGGTCACGCGGATCTGGTGGCACGCGCCGCACCGCTGTTCGACAAGGTGATCGTCGCGGTGGCCGACAGTTCCAGCAAGGGCCCGCACTTCAGCGTCGGCGAGCGCGTCACGCTGGCCCGGATGGCATTGGCCGATCTGCCGAATGTGGAGGTATGCGGCTTTGATTGCCTGCTGGCCACGTTTGTCGGGCAGGTTGGTGCCGGCGTGATCCTGCGCGGTTTGCGTGCGGTGTCCGATTTTGAATACGAGTTTCAGCTGGCCAGCATGAATCGGCATTTGATTCCGCTGGCCGAGACCCTGTTCCTGACTCCGGCAGAGCAATACAGCTTCATTTCGTCATCATTGGTACGGGAAATCGGACGCCTGGGCGGCGATATCTCCGGCTTCGTCCATCCGGCGGTGCAACAAGCCATGCGGCAACGCTGGCAGGGCGGCCGGTGCGGAATCCACAAACAACTCCAAACGGAAGGTGATCATCATGCGTAAGCTCATTCTCGTTGCTGCTGTGGCGTTGGCCGCCAGCCTTGCCTTGACAGCGTGCAACAAGCAGGCCGGGCAGGAGTCCGGACCGCAGACTGCGCAACAGGTGCCCAAGCCGACTGATCCCAACGACGCCAAGGCGTGGAACGCCTACCTGGGCCAGATTGTGCAGAAGAACATGGCGGGCATGACTGCCAACCAGCCGTACGCGTATCTGGTGAAGGCGCCCGTGGACGACGACGCCAAGGCCCAGAACGGGCGGCAGTTGCAAAATGTCCAGGAAACGGTGGCGCGCGGCGTGTTGCCGGGGAACATGCTGGTGTTTGCCGGCCCCGATTCCGCCGCGACTGCCGACCTGGTGATTGCCGCGTTCAAGGATTCCAGCGCTGGCTCGTTCAAGGGTGTCATTGTGTTGTTCATCGGCGATGCGGTGGACCAGCAGCGAGTGGAGGAAGCACTCAAGCCGTCGGGTGCGACCGTCCGCTTTGTGGCGATGTAACAGTGACTGTCGGCGGCTGCGGGGGGCGGTGACTTTGCGCTTGACGCGTGCTGGCGCCTGGGTTGCTGGCCCGTCGCGAGGCGGCTGCCTTCGCGTCAAACGTGCTTGCAGTCAAACGTGCGTGTAGCGCGCGCGATACCTTGCACAGGCCCGGATCCACACTTGTACGTGGTGTGGGGCAATACCTGTGCTTTCCCGTGATCGGAGTTGCCGCATGAAATTTGCTATGGATTGGCGTGCTGGCGTACTGAGTTTGTTGCTGGTGTGTGGGGCAGCGTCGGCAGCTGCGCCGGCACCTGTTTCGTCCACAGTGCAGCGGCCCGGCCACGCAGCCATTGCCAGCGCCAACTTTCTGGCCACCAACGCCGGGTTGGAAGTGCTGCGCAAGGGTGGCAATGCGTTTGATGCGGCCGTGGCGGTGGCTGCCACGCTGTCCGTGGTGGAGCCACAGAGTTCCGGTATTGGCGGCGGCTTCATGGCCGTGCTGCATCGGGCGCGCGATCGGCACGACACCTTCATTGACGCGCGGGAAGTGGCGCCTGCGGCGGTTGCGGCCGGGGATTACCGCAATGCCGATGGCACCCCCAATCGCGACACGTCGCTGCGGGGACCGCTGTCGGCCGGCATTCCCGGCACACCTGCCGGGCTGGCGCTGATCTCCCGTACCTACGGCAAGTTGCCGCTGGCGACCGCGCTGGCACCAGCCATGCGCATTGCTCGTAACGGGTTTGTGCCGGACCCGCGTTTGCACGCAGCCGTCGTGGCGCAGGCCGACCAGCTGCGGCGCTGGTCGGCGTCAGCAGCCAAATATCTGCAGGATGGAAAGGCCCCGGCGGAAGGCGCCGTGTGGCGCGATCCGGAGCAGGCACACACGCTGGAGCTGCTTGGCGCGCATGGCGCCGATGGTTTCTATCGTGGCGAGGTGGCGGCGAAGCTGGTTGCTGCCGTGCGCGCAGCCGGTGGCAACTGGACGTTGGCTGACCTGTCGGGATACAGCGCCAAGGAGCGTACGCCGCTCAGCATCGACTACCGCGGTTATCGCATCGTGACCGCGCCGCCGCCGTCATCCGGCGGGGTGGCGATCGCCGAGATCCTCAACATCCTGCGTGGGTTTGACCTGGACAAGGTCGACCAGGCACACCGCGTGCATCTGGTCGTGGAAGCGATGCGTCGTGCGTTCCGTGATCACAACGACTATCTGGGCGATCCGGATTTCGTGACTATGCCGCTGGACATGCTGCTGTCGCCGTATTACGCCGATGGTTTGCGCCAGAGCATCCTGCCGGACCGGGCGACACCGTCGTCCATGCTGCCACGTGCCGAAGCCAACGAACCAGGTCCGCACACCACGCATTTTTCCATCATCGATGCCGATGGCAACATGGCGGCGGTGACGGCGACGGTAAACACCATCTTGGGCTCGAAGTTCGTGGCCGCAGGTACCGGGGTGCTGCTGAACAACGAGATGGACGACTTTGCGCTGGTGGCGAACAAGCCCAATGCCTACGGCTTGCTGGGCAGCGCGGCGAATGCGCCGGCGCCGGGCAAACGCATGCTGTCGTCGATGTCACCCAGCATCGTGATCGGTGCCGATCGCACAGCCGTGATTGGCTCGCCCGGCGGCTCCACCATCATTACCCAGGTCCTCGAAGGCATCCTGCATTTCATTGCTGGCGAAAGTGCGCAGCAGATCGTGGCGCACAAGCGTTTTCATCATCAGTACCTGCCCGACGTGTTGATGGTCGAACCGGGCACGTTTGCGCAGGCCACGACCGATGCGCTGGTGCATATGGGCTACACGCTCAAGCAACGTGACGGTTGGGGCTTCATGAACGTGGTCACCTGGGACCACCGGACCAATCGACTGGATGCGGCAAGCGATCCACGTCGGCCATCCGGGTTGGGCAAGGTGCAGTGAGCGGAGTGGGTCGACACGCGTATGCGAGCCGGGGTGAACATTCTGCCGGGATGCGCGTACGCTCAGCGCAAACCGGCCGAGGTCGAGATGGAATCGTTTTCGTTGTCTGGTAATTCGCAGCAACTGGCCGGCGGCGCCATGGTTGCCCGGCCCGTCCACGGACCGCATCCCGTGCTGCGTGCAAGGCCACCTGTGGCGCCCGGATTCGTACCGGACGAATTCGTGTTGGCGGAGGCTTGAATCGTCATGGAACTTTTCTCGCTGCTCGGCAACTCCCAGCAACTCGACGGCGGGGCCATGTTCGGCAACGCTCCCAGGGCGGTGTGGTCGCGCTGGATTGAACCCGATGCGCAAAACCGCATTCCGCTGGCGTGCCGCTGTCTGCTGGTGAAGGACCTGGACGGCCGCAACGTGCTGTTCGAGACCGGCATCGGCGCGTTCTTCGCGCCCGCGTTGCGTGAACGCTACGGGGTGGTTGAGCCCCGGCATGTGTTGCTTGATTCGCTGGCCGCAATCGGCATGACGCACGAGGACATTGATGTCGTGGTGTTGTCGCACCTGCACTTTGATCACGCTGGCGGCCTGCTGGCGGCGTGGGAAGCGGATCAGGCCCCGCGGCTGCTGTTTCCCCGCGCGCGTTTCGTGGTAGGTGCGGCGCACTGGCGGCGCGCGCTGCAGCCGCATCCGCGTGATCGTGCATCGTTCATTCCCGAGCTCCCGCAACTGCTGCGTGACAGCGGCCGCCTGGAGCTGGTGGAAGGCGAACATGCACAAACGCTGGGTGCAGCGGTCCGCTTCCATTATTCAGATGGCCATACGCCGGGGTTGATGCTGGCCGAAGTGGGCGGCGTGGTGTTTTGCGCCGATCTGATCCCCGGTCGATCCTGGGTGCATTTGCCGATAACGATGGGTTATGACCGTTATCCGGAAAAGCTCATCGATGAGAAGCGCGTGTTCCTCGAAGACAAGCTGGCGCGCCACGTGCGCCTGTTCTTCACCCACGACCATGCATGTGCCGTGGCGCAGGTGACATGCGACGCGCGCGGTCGCTTCGGTACCGCCGACGAGCATGCGGTACTGCGCGCGACCGCAGCTGCGCACGCCGGTGGACTGGAGTGAGCGGCCTGCGGCTATGGTCGACCCTGCGCGGTTCGCTGTGGAACATCCTTGGCGCCACCTTGATGCTGGCCGGCGTGGCGCTGGTGGCAGTGAACGCGCAATCCGTCCTTGATTTCAATGCGGTGGCTGCGCAGCACGGCGGCCGGGTGACTGATCTGGGGCATGATGCCGCCCCGCAAGCCGGCCAGCACGGACACATGGTGCGCGTAGTGGCGGTGCCTGCCGTGGTGGAAGCTCCGCGTGATCCGGAATTCAACCTGAGCGCGAACACGCCCGTGTTGACGCGCAAGGTGGAGATGTTCCAGTGGCGGGAAGTGCGCATCGGCAACAGCACACACTACGAGTTGGACTGGTTCGACCACTGGATCGATGCCAGCCGTTTCGACGATCCGCATGGCCATGCCAACCCCGCGCAGTTTCCCTTGTCCAGCCAGCGCTTTGACGCCGGGCGGGTGCAGATGGGTGGTTTTCGCCTGTCTTCGGTATTGCAGCATGCGTTGCCTGGTCTGGCCCCGGTTACGCCGGACCTGGCGGCCTTGCCGGCGAACCTGGCAGCCAGCTTCAGTCGTCATGGTAATTATCTGCAGACCAGTGCACAGGCGGACAATCCCCAACTGGGTGATATCCGCGTCAGTTGGGACGAAGTACCGCTGCGCACGACGACCATCGTTGCGCGCCTGGATGGTGATTATCTGCTGCCGGCGCCGGACGCTGCCGACGGGCAGGGCTATCAAGTGGCGATGGGCGATGTCGGCGTGCTGGAGCTGTTTCCCGACTTGCCGACGCCACCGCGGGCCGTGATGGCTTCGCGCGTGTGGGGTGTGTTG
Source organism: Rhodanobacter sp. (assembly GCA_036833615.1). Taxonomy (GTDB): domain Bacteria; phylum Pseudomonadota; class Gammaproteobacteria; order Xanthomonadales; family Rhodanobacteraceae; genus Rhodanobacter. The sequence goes on along the minus strand of DAITPL010000052.1, from coordinate 7,675 downwards.
TTGGTCGTGCTGGGGTCGTTTGCATTGCTCACCGTGCGCCGACGCGTGCTGGCTGCCACGGCGCAAACACCGCTGCGCACGTCGAGGTGGAATGACCTGCTGCTGGCGCTTGGCGTGGGCGTATTGGCTGCGGGCGGCGTGGCCGGTGCGGTATGGCTGGGAACCGACAATCAGTACGCGATGTTCTGGCTTGGGCTGGCATTGGCAGGCGGGGTGCTGGCTGTATGGCAATGGCGGCGCAGGCACTGATGGACGTCGAGCCGGTGCCATACGCGGAGCAGTTGCCGGGCGATCCCGCGCGACTCAGCTCGCCAGTTTGCTGCCGTTGGCCTGGCTGAACACCTGGTCAGCCCATTGGGTGGCTTCCAGATACACCGTTGCCATGCGCCGGATAAGTTGCGGTTGCGCGTGTTCGCTGCTCAGGCCACCAGCCTCCCAGACCAGCACCTGCTGCAACAACGGCGCGAACGGGCCGCCACGGCCGGTCAGCGCGTCGCTGATCTCGGGTACCAGACGCAAATGGGTGAGCAGGAATTCCATTGGTGCGCACATCAAGGTATCCAGCAGGGAGAACAGGCCGACAGTGAACGCCATCTCCGGGCCGCCGCGCGGCATGCCAGCGGCCAGCTTTTCACACATGTGGGCGCGTATCAGTGCCGCCCGCAGCAATTCCGGTGGCCGGTCGTCCATGCCGCACAGCGCCATGGTGTCGATCCAGTTGCGCATGCGCGTGACGCCGAAAAAAACTGCCGCCTGCTCGACCGACTTCATCTGCCGGGGCAGGGCGAAGTAGGCGGAGTTGACGCAGCTGAGCAACTTGTAGCTGAGCACTGCGTCGTCACGCACAATCCGTCCGAGTTCCACCGGGCCCGGGTTGTTCTCCTGCAGTGCGCCCATCAAGCGCAGCATGCTCAAACGACTTGCCGTGAGCACCGGCACCTGCACTGGTTGCGGTGTGAGCAGATAACGTCCCTGAACCGCCTGCACCGGCAGTTCCAGGCAGCGCTGGTACAAGGTGTGGTCGTGGACTTGCCCGGCGATCACGCCGAGCCCGCGCGCATGCATGTGTTCGCTGCGTTCGCGCATGACCTCGGGCGACAGGCGGGTCGCGTCCAGACGAACAAATTGTGCCAGCTGCAGCAACGCTTCGGTCGCCAGGCTGTCATCCAGCGCCGCGTCGCCGGCATCGACCATGAGGGGGCAACCCCGCTGTGACATTTGCTGCAGGCGCTTCATCAACGTCTGGTCATTGGCCATCTGCGGCTGCAGCATCACGCCCAGCCGGGGCTGGTGGAGCAGCACGTCCGATTCCTCCAGCAACAGCCCGATCGGCAAGTTGATGAATGCGCGGTTGCCGCGAACCAGCCGGGTAAGCGCGCCGTCGGTGATCGTCGACAACACACGCTGCTGCATATCTTCGGTGTCGTCGGCCTGACGATGGAACACGATTTCGTAAGCGAACAACTGATGTTCGCGATCCAGCATGGGCACGCGCAATACCGGCAGGGGAGCACCCGCCTGGAGACTGGCTGGTGCGGGAGTTGCAGGGAACACGTTCACCGGGGCGTTGAGATTGCTCATGAGTCTTGGTCTGCGAAAGTGCGCGTAACTGGGGATATGCACGCGATCAGTGGGGAGGGTGGTCTGGAACGCGACAGTGGGGTCATACCTCGGCCAGCACTTGTGAGCGCAGGCTGGCGCGAAGCTCCCCGCCACGGCCGTACAGGCCGCCTTCGCCGACGTGTCCGGTCAGGATCGAGAGCGCTGCGCGCACCTGCGCCAGCCGTTGGCTGACCGCACTGCCGTTACGCTGATTGAGCTGTTGACAGGCGCGCAGGGATTGCACGATTTGCGGCCACGTCGCAGCGAATGCAGGTGCCGTCGGGGGCGCTTCACGCAGCAATTGCTGCCGCTCCAGGTCCAGCTGCTCCAGGCGCTGCAGCAACGCCTGCTTGTCGGCGCCGGCGCTGTCCAGTGCCGCGCTGTCGAGCGCATGCACTGCCCCACGTTCGGCCTCGAGCACCTGCGCAAGCTGGTTCAGGGCGTGCTGCATGTCGCTCAGCACGGCCTGCAGCGCAGCGTCCACCCCGCCTGGCGGCAATCGGCTCATGCCTTGCCCGTGCCGCCGATTTGCTGGTCGAGGGCCAGCATCTGTTCGGCAATGCGTGCCGGATTGATGGTGTAACTGCCATCGGCCAGAGCCTGGCGAATTTGTTCGACCCGCTTCTGGTCCACCACGGCGCCGTCGGCGGGGCGGGCGGCTTCCTGCAGTGCGCGTGCCGAATCGGTCAGCTTGACCTCATCGCCAACCTTGCTGCTGGTTCCGGCACTGCTTGCCGAAGCGCTGGAAGCTGCTGTCGACCCGCTGCCCGAGCCACTTGCCGGTGGCGTGAACGGCGGTAACCCATTGTTTGAAATTGTGGCGTTCATGGATCGGTTCTCGTTGCGAAGTGTGGCCCTGTGTGTGTCAGATCGGCATGGCGCAGAGAAACTTTAGGGTGACTGCGGGGTGAGTCGCAGCCGGGTGTGGCGTGAGCTTGATTCATGGCAGTGCGATGACCTCACCCGGTGCGCTGACCATGCCATCGACAACCTTGCCGGAACCGGCGTTGCGCACGCGCAGTCGAGCGCCATTGTCGCCGCTACCCAGCGCCACGCCGTCGGCACGCACTTCGATGCCGCCCACGCGTGCAATCATCTGCACGTGGTCCCCGGCACGCACCATGCGTCGCCCACCGAGGGCGGCCGGCGTGAGCACACTGCCGGCCGGCAGCGCGCGACTCAGCGTTCGCCCGGCAACTTGTTCAATATTCTCAATGTAGCCGTAACCGAGGTGGGTGACATCGCGCTCCTCCGCCTGGACGTCGGCGATGCCCAGACCGTCCCCGCGCAACAAGGGATGGCTGGTCACCAGCACGCGGCGAAACAACTGCAACTTGACGGTGACCCGCGCGCTCCAGCCACCGGCCTGCGGGCACAGTACCGACACGGCCAGGCGCGGTGCCGGCCTGATGGATTTGCCGACGACCGCGCGCAGTGGCACGGCGCAGGCGGTCAGTTGCAGGCGGGGATCCAGCGCCATCGCCGTCGCCTCGATGCGACTACCGGGAAGGCTGAAACGTTCGCGTACCGCCTGCTCGGCGGCGGCCTGTGCGGCGGCCGCCGGGGTGTTGGCGACAGTTGGGGTGGCTGCGCCCGCGCTGGTCCACCACGCCATGCCGACCAGACATGTCGCCGTAGCCAGACCGTGGCGCGCGCGTGGCTTCATGCATCCACCAGCAAGCTGTCCAGCTGCGTGAGCAGTGCCTCACGTTCGCTTTCCAGCAGTCGGGAAAATTCGCCGGCCTCTTCCAGCTTGCCTTCGCCCAGGGCTTCGACGAAATGGCTGCTGTGCTCGCGCAGGCGTTGCCCCGTTGCCGCCAGTGCGGCAGCAGTTGGTGCATCCTGCAGCGCGGTGAGCCGGGCGATGGTGCTGTTCAAGGCATGCGTGTCGAACCAGCGACGGTCGAGCGCGCCAGGTTCCAGTACCGCCAGATCCATGGCCTGACGCAAACTCAAGGCACCTTCGCGTACGCTTACGCTGAGGCTGGTCGCGTCGCTGCCACTTTCGCTATTGAGCCAATCCAGACCAAGTCGATGGGTGAGCAGGGCGTCGCGGTTCAGTGCCTCTGCCTGTCGACGCGCTTCCGCGCTGCGCCGCTGCAGCGCACCCACGGCAGCTTGCGCGGCGGTGGCGCAGGTGTGCTGGATATCGTGTGCATGCTGCACGCTGACCACACGTTCGGTGGCAGTGCGCAGCGCCGCGCTGCCCGTGCGCAGGGCAATGCCGGCTTCGCCGATGCGGCTTTGTGCGCGCTGGAGTTGGGCCAGCCCGTGTTGCACATCGCCATCCAGCTGCAGGGAGAATTCGCCGATGGACCCGGTGACTGTCTCGATTTCGGTGGTGGCAGCCGTGGTCTTTTCCGCCAGCTGCTTGACCTCGTCGGCAACCACGGCAAAACCGCGGCCGGCCTCCCCGGCGCGCGCGGCCTCGATGGCGGCATTCAACGCCACCAGATTGGTCTGATGGGCAATCTCCTGCACCGCGCTCGTGAGTTTGCGGATCTGTGCAACTTGCCCGGCCAGCATGTTCTGGTTGCGATTCATGGCCGACAGTGCACTGCGCAGCAAACGCAGTTGTCCGTCCAGCTCGCTGACGCCGGCTTCCCCGCTGATCTCCGCCTGCGCGGCTTGGGCCAGCTCGACCCCGGCCTGGCGCAGGGTCGTCGAGATCCCGACGCTGCCTTCCGTCAAACGGTCGACGCTGGTACGTCCTGCAGTGGCGGCGTCTTCCAGCGCAGCTTGTTCGCGGCGCAGCTGTTGTACCGCGTCGATGACCAGGCTTTGCTGTTCCACGGCCTGCAAGGCCACGGCGGCTGGCGCCCGCGCCGCCAGCCGATCGAGCAGCGGTGCCATGGCCTGCGCGGCTCGGGGATACTTGCGCCGCAGGCGTGCGAGCCCGGGGCCGTCGTCCGCGGCGGCTGCCCGGGCGAGGGCGGTCAGGTGCTGGTTCCAGATCAAACTCATGAGACGAACGTCACCCTGGGCTGCGAGAGGTATGCACGGTCTGCATCGTCAAAACCTTGCGGAACTTGAGAAAGCAAGTCGCATGCCACCGCGGCGCGTCGTGGCGCGCGGCTCAAGCATGCGCGCCCGGTGCCGTTACCAAGGACAGGCGTGACGTGCGGTGCCCGAGGATTGCCATGAGCGAAACGTTGCTGGACAAGATAGCGCGCCAGACCCAGCTGGCCGGGCACAACCGGGTGGCGATGTTGTTGTTCACCCTGGGCGACGAGCAGTTGTTCGGAATCAATGTGTTCAAGGTGCGCGAGGTGTTGCGCCGGCCGCCGCTGGAGCACATGCCGGGCGTGCATGCCTTGCTCGCCGGCAGTTGCGACTATCGCGGCCAAACCATACCGGTGATCGACCTGGCGGCGGCGCTCGGTTATGCGCCATTGCGCGACGTGGCATCGGCACACTTGCTGGTGACCGAGTTCAGCGGCTCGGTGCAGGGCTTTCTGGTCTCCGACCTGCAGCGCATGGTGCATTGCGATGGTGACAGCCTGGTAGCCCCAACCAGCGTGTTGGGCTTCGGCGCGCGGGTGAATGCGGTGACGCGCATTGGCGGTGCACTGCTGGCGGTGGTGGATGTGGAGCATGTGCTGGCCAGCATCGACGCCCCGCCGCATGAGCTGTCCACACAGCTGCAACGCATTGCCGATGGGCAGCCTCGCCCGCGGCGCCGGGTGCTGGTTGCCGATGACTCGCAAATTGCACGGCGCCGGGTGGTCGGCTTGTTGCGGCGGATGGGTATGGAGTGCGTGGTCGCGCGTGACGGGCGCGAGGCGCTGGAGCAACTGCTGGCGCTGTCGACCGAACAAGGCGATGCCGCCATTGATCTGGTGATTTCCGATATTGAAATGCCGCAACTGGACGGTTATGCGTTGACCCGCGCCATTCGTGAAGTGCCCGCGTTGCGCCGGCTCAAGGTGCTGCTGCACAGTTCGCTCAGTGGCGGGTTCAATGCCGCGCTGGTGCGTGAGGTCCAGGCTGATCGTTTTGTTGCCAAATTCCAGCCGGACCTGCTGGCGCAGGCAGTACTTGACCTGCTGGCGGTCGATCCGCCTCCGGGGCCTACGCCAACGCCGTGAGCTCAGTGGGTGGCTGCCGCAATCGGGCGAAGACGGCGGCGGAGTGCCTCGCGTCAACAATCCGTCTTTCCATCCGCGGCACGCGCGCCAGGGATTGACCGATAGCCCGCCAGCCCAACCCTGACAAGGGATTTGCGCCAGTGGCATGCAACTTGCCTCGACCTTCGTGCGGCGCTGCCGCGTGAAGCGAGGCAAAGAACATGATTCCCGACAACCTGTTTGGTATCCACACCAAGGCGCTGGACGTGTGGCAACGCCGCAGTGAGGTGCTGGCCAACAACCTGGCCAATGCCGACACGCCCGACTACAAGGCGCGTGATGTGGATTTCGCCAAGGTGCTGGCTGCGGCCGGCGGCAGCACTGCTGCCGGCCCACTCGCCCTGGACGCACCCGGCCCGGGCCAGATCGGCAGCGCCAACCAGGTCGCGAACGCGCTGGCTTATCGCGTGCCGACGCAACCAAGCATGGATGGCAACACCGTCGACGAACAGGTCGAACAGGCCGCGTTTGCTGCCAACGGCGTGCATTACCAGGCCAGCCTCTCCTTCATCACCGCGCAAATCCGCATGTTGCGCACGGCGATCACCGGAGGTCAGGGCTGATGTCACTGTTTTCGATTTTCAATGTGGCCGGGTCCGGCATGGCCGCACAGTCGCTGCGGCTGAACACGGTGGCGAGCAACCTGGCCAACGCCGACAGCGTGGCAAGCACGCCGGAGGCCGCGTATCGCTCACGCGAACCGCTGTTTTCCGCGGTGCAAAAGCGGGTGGGCATGGGCACTCAGGATGCCGCCCAGGGGGTACGCGTGCTCGGCGTCAGCGAGAGCCAGGCCGCCATTCCCAACCGCTACGAACCGGGCAATCCGCTGGCCGATGCCGACGGGTATGTCTATGCCAGCAATGTCAATCCGGTCGATGAGCTGGTCAACATGATCTCCGCGTCGCGCTCGTATCAAAACAACGTCGAGGTAATGAACTCGACGCGGCAGTTGCTGCAAAAGACGCTGGACCTCGGCAAGTGAGCCGCGCTCCGATGCAGCACGGACCCGTGCCACCACCTTCCATGAGGCATGACGCATGAACGTTCCAGGCGTTGGCGGCAGCGCTGCGCAAGCAGTCGACATCAGCAAGGACAAGACCATTGGCCAAGCCGACTTCCTGAGCCTGCTGGTACAGCAGATGCGCAATCAGGATCCGACCCAGCCGATGGATTCATCGCAGATGGTCAGCCAGTTGGCGCAGATCAGCCAGGTATCCGCCACGCAGGCGTTGCAGTCCTCGTTCGATGCGTTGAGCACCTCGCTGCAGGGCAATCAGATGTTGCAGGCCAGCAGCATGGTCGGGCGCAGCGTCACCTTGCCTTCAAACGCCGGCCAGCTGCACGACGGCGCGCTGGACGGTGCTGTGAACGTGCCTGATGGTGGTGGCCAGGTGGTGCTGCGGATCACCGACGCCCAAGGCAACGTCGTGCGCACGCTGGACATGGGCGCACCGAAGTCCGGTCTGGTGGCATTTCACTGGGACGGCACGGGGGACGACGGCAAGGCGGTGCCACCTGGGGTGTACGGACTCACCGCACAGGCCGGCAACACCGCGGTCGCGACGTATGTCAGCGGCAAGGTCAATGGGGTGGGCATGACCAGCGACGGCGCCTATCTGGATGTGGCTGGTTTTGGTGGCGCCCTGCTGAGCCAGGTCGCGCAGATCAACTGACAGGGCAAATCAACGGGCCCCGCAAGGGACTCCAACGCAGAGGAATCATGTCATGGCTTTCAACATTGCACTGAGCGGACTCAACGCGGCGTCGAAAGACCTCGAGGTCACCGCCAACAACATCGCCAATACCGGCACCACCGGCTTCAAGGGCTCGCGCGCGGAGTTTGCCGAGCTGTTCAACGCGGCCGGCCCCAACCTCAGTTCCAGCCAGGTGGGCAGTGGTGTGCGCCTGACCAATGTCGCCCAGCAATTCAAGGCTGGCAGCGTCGA
>DAITPL010000051.1:0-17896 GCA_036833615.1 Rhodanobacter sp. | reverse complement strand
GAAGTCGGCAAGCAGTTCGACGTCACCCGCGAACGCATCCGCCAGATCGAAGCCAAGGCGCTGCGCAAGCTGCGTCATCCGAGCCGCTCCGAGCAATTGCGCTCGTTCCTCGACGTCGAGTGACCCGCCGCGTCAGCGCAAGAGTGCAGAAGGCCTCGCCATCGCGAGGCCTTCTGGTTTTTCCGGATGCGCCCGAGCACCACGCCATCCACGACAGTGCGGCGATGTTGGCTTGGCTCTGCGGAGTGTTTCTGCGGGCTTCACAACCGCTTTATGCCAACCCATGTTCTCCCGGCGCGGACACTTCCCGCTTTGCGCAAGCGCGCTGGATGCGCAGGCGTTACTTCAGTCGCTGCGAGGCGCCTGCCGTGCATCCGCCACATCTTTTGCATGATCGCGATGCCGTGCCGTGCGCACCAGCAACATCAAGGTGATGGGCGTGGTCAGGGTCAGGAACACGCCAATCAGGATTTCGTTGAAAATCGGGCGGCCGTGCGCCACCGTGAAACAGGTGATCGACGCGGCCAGCATGCAGAACGTGCCCAGCGTGGTACCCAGGGTGGGGGCGTGCACGCGTTGGTAGAAATTCTTAAGTCGCAGCAGGCCGATCGAGCCGATGCAGGCGAACGCTGCGCCGGTCAGCATCAGCACGGCAACCACGATGGCCGCCCACGGCGGCAGTGCCTCGAGGTGATTCATTCGATCACCTCCCCGCGCATCAGGAATTTTGCCAGGGCGAAAGTGCCGGCAAAACCCAGCAGGGCGATGATCATGCCGGCTTCGACATACAGCAAACTGCCGGTGCGGATGCCGATGGTGAGCAGCAGGATCATGGCCGTGACGTAGAACGCGTCGAGTGCCAGCACCCGATCCTGTGCACGTGGGCCGCGCACCATGCGTACGAGCGAGCAGCCCATGCCAACCAGCAACAACAGCTGGGACAGGATGATTGCCGCGTCGAGCAGGGTGTGACTCATTGGAAAATCTCCAGCAGCGGGCGTTCGTAGCGCTGCTTGATCGAGTCGATCCAGCTTTGTTCGTCGACCAGATCCAGCACATGGATCAACAGGATATTCATGCCCGAGTCGTAGCTGACCCAGATCGTGCCCGGGGTGGAGGTGATGATGCACGCCAGCACGGCCAGACCGTACTGGTCGGTGAGGGTCAACGGGATGGCGACGAAGCCGGAACGCTGGTGATTGCCGCGCCCCAGGATGAGCCGGGCCACGGCGAGGTTGGAGCGCACGATGTCGCCGATCACGCGCAACAACAGTCGACCCGCCAGCGGGTAGTTGCGGATGTGCGCCGCGGGTGCACCCAACAAGCCGAACACGCGCGCCAACAGCACACCCAGCACACTGCCCAGCAGGATCGTGGCGGGTGCCAGGCTCTGGTTGAGCACCAGCCAGACCAGCGCCAGCAAGGCTGACAACAGTGGATACGGTAGCCAGCGCCGGATCATGGCTGGGCCTGCGACAGAGGCAATACTTCGTGGATGTAACTGACTGGCGCATGCAGTTGACCGGCGGTGGCGGCCAGATAATCCATGGGTGCGCGCGTGGCCACGCTCAGCAGCAGACCAAGCCCGAGCAGGAACACGGTCGCGCCGATCTCGGCCACGCCGACCTGCGGAAAGCGCCGCTCCGGTTCGGCCCAGAAGATCTGGATGCCGGCGCGACACATGGCGATCAGCGTGCAGAAGCCGGCGGCGATGATCACCGTGAACAACACCAACGGGGCCAACCGCGGGGTTATCTCGAGCACCGGCGCGAGCAGCGCGAACTTGGCGAGAAAGCCGGCCAATGGCGGCAGCCCCGCCAGCAACACGGCGCAGGCCAGGAAGCAGACGCCGAGCATGGCAATCGGCGCGGTGATCACCACCCGGCTCTCGTCTTCCCCGGCAAACAGTTCGCCGCCCCGCAATTCACCACCGTCGGCTTCGTACGGCTCCAGCGGCAGCGCATCCTCCAGATCCTCCTCGGCATCCGTCGTGAGCATGCCCACCACCAGAAAGAACGCCGCCACTCCCAACGTGGACATGACCAGATAAGCCAACGCGCCGGCCGTCACGCCCGGGTGCTGCAAGCCGATGGCGCCCAGCAGCGTGCCGGACGAGATGACCACGTTGTAGCCGGCCAGCTTGCCCAGATCACGCGCACCCAGCATGCCGACCGTGCCGGCAATCATGGTGGCCACGCCACCCCACAACAGCCACTGGCCGCCAAAGTGGCTGGAAGCCCCGCTCGTGTCTCCGAACAGCAGCAGGCTCAGCCGCAACAAGACATAAATGCCCACTTTCGTCATCAACGCAAACATCGCGGCCACTGCAGGCGTCGCCGCGGCATATGTACGCGGCAGCCAGAAACCCAGCGGCCACATCGCGGTCTTGATCAACAACGCCACCCCAAGGACCGCTGCGCCGGCATGCAGCAGTGCGCGCGTGTGCCCGGGCAGGGTGGGTATGATTTCGGCCAGCACAGCCATGTTCAGCGTGCCGGTGACGCCGAAGATGAGGCTGACGCCAAGCAGAAACAGCATCGAGGCGGTCAGGTTGATGGCGATGTAATGCAACCCCGCGCTCACGCGCCGCGCACCCGAACCATGCAGTGCCAGTCCGTAGGACGCGGCCAGCAGCACTTCGAAAAAGACGAACAGATTGAACAGGTCGCCGGTCAGAAAGGCGCCGTTCAAGCCCATCAGCAGGAACTGGAACAGCGGCTGGAAATAACTGCCGCGGTGTTGCCAGTGGCCCAGCGCCGCCGGCAACGCCGCCAGCGCAACCACAGCGGTGAGCAGCACCATCAACGCCGACAGACGATCGAGCACCAGCACGATGCCGAACCGCGCCGGCCAATCGCCGATGCGATAGACCGCCGTCATCGCGCCCTCGCTGCCCTGGGCACTTGCAGCCAGCAACAACAGCGCGGCGATCACCACCAGCGCCACGCACGAAAGGAGGCTCAACGCCACGGCCAGGCCGCGTCGTCGTTCACCCAGCAGCAGTTGCAGCGCGGCCACCAGCAGCGGCAACACAATCGGCGCGATGATCCAGTGCGGACTCATGGCGTACCGTCCTTGCCATCCACATGGTCGTTCCCGGTCAGCCCGCGCGAGGTCAACAACACCACCAGGAACAAGGCGGTGGTGGCAAAGCCGATGACGATCGCGGTCAACACCAGTGCTTGTGGCAGCGGGTCGGCATAGGCATCCAGCCGGGCGGCCGCTTCGCGCAGCACCGGGTCGGCGCCGGTGCGCAGTCCACCGGTCGCGAAGATGAACAGGTTCACTGCATAGGAGATCAGCGTCAGGCCAATGATCACCTGGAAAGTGCGCGGTCGCAGCAGCAGCCATACGCCGCAGGCAGTCAGCACCCCAATGGCAATGGCCAGCACCAGTTCCATCAGGGCCTGGCCTCCGCCTCAACCTTTGCCGGATCGGTCCGCGGTTGGCGCAGCGACTGATGCGCCAGTGCGATCAGCAGCAGCGTGGTGGCACCGACCACCAGACAGAACACCCCCAGATCGAACAGTACCGCCGAGGCGAGCGGCAGTTGCCCCAACACCGGGATCCCGACATGGCGGAAATGCGATGTCAGAAATGGATAGCCAAACCCCATCGAGCCCAGACCGGTACCCGCGGCCAGCAGCAGGCCCACGCCGATCCAGCGTACCGGCAACACGCGCAGGCGGGACTCCACCCAGCGCGCGCCGCGCGCCATGTACAGCAGGATCAACGCCACCGACGCGGTGATGCCCGCCGCAAAACCACCGCCGGGCAGGTCGTGCCCACGCAGGAAGAGGTACACGCTGAACAGCAAAATCACCGGAAACAGCAATTGGACGATCAAGCCGGGTATCAGCAGATAGTCCGTCAACGACTGGTCCACGACACGCCGCGGCCCGGCTGCATCCAGCGCGGATCGGCGGTGGCGTTGCGGGGCATTGACGCTCTCGGCGGCCGGCCGAAACCGGCGCAACAAGGCGAACACCGACAGCGCCACCACCGCCAGTACGGTAATCTCGCCAAGCGTGTCGAAGCCGCGAAAATCGACAAGGATCACGTTCACCACGTTCCGCCCTCCGCCCTGGACATACGCGCGCTCCACGAAGAAGCGCGAAATGGAATCGAGCACCGGGTGCATCATCGCGGCATAGGCGAGGCTGGCCACGCCGGCGCCGGCGGCGATGGCAATCAACATGTCGCGATAGCGTTTCAGACGCGTCCACGCCCCATTCGGCGACAGCCCCTCCACGCGCTTTGGCAACCAGCGCAGGCCGAGCAGGATCAGGATCGTGGTGACCACTTCCACCAACAATTGCGTGGCCGCCAGATCCGGTGCCGACAACCACACGAAACTGACGCACGACACCAGCCCGGCGCCACCAGTCAGTACCAGCGCCGCCAGCCGGTGGAACTTGGCTTGGGCGGCCGCCCCCAGCGCACAGATCGCGCCCAGCAGCCACAGCAGGGCAAAAGCCGGATCGACGCCGGACCAATCCGGCGCCACCGCAAACGATGCGCTGACAGCCGCTACCGCGCCAGCCAGCAGAGCACTGAGCACAATCAACAGCAACTGCGGCTGCAGGTGCCGGTTGGGGAACCAGCGCAACAGTCGACGTGGCAGCTCGACGGTGCCCGCCAGCAGCGCGCGCTCAAACACGCGCATGCCGTCGATGCGGCCGGTCAATGGCTCACTGTCACGACGCAGAAAATAGTCGCGCAAACCCACATACAGCAGACACCCCACGCCAAACGCGATCACGCTCATCACCAAGGGTGTGGTGAAGCCATGCCAGATGACCAGACTGTAGGCGGGTAGCTGCGCGCCGAGCACCGCACTCGCCGCCGTGTGCAGCGCAGGTCCGATGACCTGCTCCGGGAAAATGCCCACCAGCAGACAGGCCAGCGCCAGCAGGCCGATCGGGACGCGCATCCAGTGCGGCGGCTCATGCGGCTCGCGTGGCAGCGGGCCACGCACGCGACCGAAAAACACGCCATGCACGAAGCGTAATGAATAAGCCACGCCAAACGCGCTGGCCGCAACCGCCAACAGTACCGGCACCACGTCCGGCAGCGGTCCACGCTGCGCCGCCAGCGTTTCGGCAAAAAACATTTCCTTGGACAGAAAGCCATTGAGCAATGGCACACCCGCCATCGCCGCGCCGGCAATCACCGCCAGCGTCGCGGTGACTGGCATGAATCGATACAGACCGCCCAGCCGGCGCATGTCGCGCGTGCCGGTCTCGTGATCGACCGCGCCAGCCGCCATGAACAGCGAGGCCTTGAAGGTGGCGTGGTTGACGATGTGGAAGATCGCGGCAACCACCCCGAGCGCACTGCCCAACCCGACCAGCATGGTGATCAGGCCCAGATGACTGATGGTGGAATACGCCAGCAGGCCTTTCAGATCCTGCTGGAACATCGCCGCATAGGCGCCCAGTACCAAGGTCACCAGGCCGGCGCCGCCGACCATCCAGAACCACGCTTCAGTGCCGGCCAGCACCGGCCAGAAACGCACCAGCAGGAACACGCCAGCCTTTACCATCGTCGCCGAATGCAGGTACGCGGACACCGGCGTCGGTGCCGACATGGCCTGCGGCAGCCAGAAGTGGAACGGGAACTGCGCGCTCTTGGTCAGCGCGCCCAGCAGGATAAGGACCAGTGTGGGTGTGTACAGCGCATGGGCGCGAATCCGTTCGCCGGCAGCGAGGATGGCATCCAGGTCGTAACTGCCCACGATGTGACCCAGCAACATCACGCCGGCAAACAGGCACAAGCCGCCGCCGGCGGTGACGATCAAGGCGACCCGCGCACCGTCGCGAGCCGAGACGCCGCGGTTCCAGTAACCGATCAGCAGAAACGAGAACAGGCTGGTGAGCTCCCAGAAAAACACCAGCTGGATCACGTTGCCGGACATCACGATGCCCAGCATCGAACCCATGAACGCCAGCAGCAGGGCAAAGAAATGCGCCAGCGGATCATCTGCCGGCATGTAATAACGCGCATACACCCCCACCAGCAGGCCAATGCCGCAGATCAGCAGCATGAACAACCAGCTCAGGCCATCCACGCGGATGGTGAACTCCAGCCCCAGGCTTGGCGCCCACTGCACGACGTGGCGCAGTACGCCATGCTCGGCAATGGCCGGGTACAAGCCCAACGACAGCAACAGCGTGAGCAAAGCCGTGCCGATCATCAGCCACAGCGCAACGCCGCGGCCATGGGTGCGCCACAGCAGCACCATGATGCTGGCCAGAAACGGCAGCCAGAGGATCACGCCTGGTACAAGCTTGTCAGCCATCAATCATGAGCTCGGTGAAGCAGGGCATCTGCGCCGGCGCAGGCCCGGGATGATTACCGGGTACGGATGGATGGTCGACCAGCGCCGCCAGCTGCCCGACTGTCGCACGCACCGGCGCACCTGGGCAACGGCAGATCGCGGCAAGCGGCGATGGCATGGCGAAATCCGCCCGTCCAATGCGGCGGACCGGCTGACGACGACGAACCACCGCGGCCACCTGTGACGGCGGTCGCGGTGGACAGGCGATTGTGCGATGGTCAACGCCGACCCGCCGCTAGGGACAGCCACTACGGAGTGCGCAGGCATGAACGAACCAGGTTCCACCGTGAAGGCACCACGCAGGATTCTGCTGGCAACCGACCTCAGCGCCCGTTGTGATCGCGCCCTCGATCGCGCCGCACAGCTGGCCCGGCAGTGGCAGGTACCGCTGCTGGTGGTGCACGCCATGGCCAGCGAAAGCACCGACCTGTGGCTGTTTGACGATGCGCCGCCAGCCATGGATGCCATGCAGCTGATCCGCCAGCGGATCGAGAACGATCTGCGCGGCGACGTCGCCGAACTCGACATCCATGTGCAGGAGGGCGCGCCGGGCGAGGTCATTCTTGCCGCCGCTATCCGTGAGCACTGCGATTTGATCGTGGTGGGCGATGCCCGCGACACGCTGCGGCATCTCGTGCTTGGCAACACGGTGGAATATCTGGTGCGCCGGTCGCCGGTCTCGGTGCTGATTGTCAAGCAGCGCCCGCGCGGGCCCTACCAGCAGATCGTGGTCGGCACCGACTTCACCGCCGAATCACGGGACGGCCTGCATACCGCCGCGGTGCTGTTCCCCGCGGCCGGGCTCACCCTGCTGCATGCCCTCGACATCCCGTACAAATCCCTGTGGCTGGACCCGCAGCACCGCGAAGATTTCAGTCAGATGGAACGGTCCACGATCGCCACCTTTGTCGCCGACAGCAAACTGCCCGATACCGTGAAGCAGCGGATGCAACAGCTGGTTGAACATGGCCATCCGGAAACCATGCTGCGTCGCTACGTGCTGCAACACGACGTCGGGTTGTGCGTCATTGGCGCCTTTCGGCGCGGCATCACGTTCCACCTGCTGATTGGCGGCAACGCGCGCCGCATCGTGCAGCTCGTGCCCAGCGACATCCTGGTCGTGCGCGCGCCGGCCGCACCAGCGGCGGATGAGCCGGACGAGCCCGCGGCCATCTGAGTGCGCCCGTCAGCGCGGCCGTGCCGCGTACGTCAAACGCGCTGCGCGGCCCGCATCCCGGTGTGCCCAGCGCCGACGATTCCACCCATCGCGCTGTGCACTCTCGCCCGCTACGTTAAACTGCGCGTCCGCACGGGCCTATAGCTCAATTGGTTAGAGCAGCGGACTCATAATCCGTTGGTTCCAGGTTCAAGTCCTGGTGGGCCCACCATGCCGCGCGAGCCGAAGATCTGTGTGTGGCCGAGAGCACAAGTTGGCCAAAACGGCCAACTTATGAAGAACGCAAGCATAAAACTGGCCGCAGCAGTGGCGTCCTCGTCACCTGACAAGCCTAATTCTCGATCGCACTGCGGGGCACTAGAGGTATGGTTGGCGGCGGCAAGATCACCGAGAGGACGGTTTTCGTGGTGACCGTGGAAGCTTACGGTCGTCCAGAGTTCGCAAGCGAGCGGTGAGTATCCGTTTTCGACCCAAAACTGGACATTCAACGCGGCCCCTTGAAGTTGCGTGCGAGTGCTCCGCCGAATTTCCGGACGTCCACTCCAGCTGTTGGCGAGCAAGGCCATCGTCTTCGGCGGGCCGCTACAGGTGAGCGGTGATTCCGAACCACTCCATCGCGATGCCCACCAAGCCGCTGGCCAGCAGTACCCAGCCCATGCCCAGCTTGAAGCGCAACATCGCCAGCATGGCGGCGGCCGCGATCAGCGCGGATGGCCATTGCAGCGTGGCCCATACCGGCACTTCCAGATGGGCCCACCCCCACGGGCGCTCGTCTACGCGGGCGAAGACCGTGTGCAGAGTGAACCAGACCGACAGGTTCAGCACCACGCCGACCACGGCGGCGGTCACCGCCGACAGCGCCGCATGCAGCGCGCGGTTGCTGCGCAGCGCCTCGATGTATGGCGCACCGAGAAAGATCCAGAGGAAACATGGCGCGAAGGTGACCCAGGTCGTCAGCATGGAGCCGACGATGCCCGCACCCATCGGCGACATGCCGGCTTGGTGGTAGTAGGCACCGAGGAAGGCGACGAATTGCACCACCATGATCAACGGCCCCGGCGTGGTCTCGGCCAGCGCCAGCCCATCGAGCATTTGCCCCGGCGTAATCCAGTGGAAGGTGGCTACCGCCGCTTGCGCGATGTAGGCCAGCACCGCATACGCGCCGCCGAAGGTGACCATCGCCGCCTGGCTGAAGAACAGTCCTTCCCTGGCCAGCACGCTGTGCCGGCCGTACATTGCCACGACCGCAAGCAACGGCGCCCACCAGATGGCCAGCCAAGTCAGCGTGACGCGGATCGCCCGCGCGACCGACGGCCGCGTGTGGGTCAACTGCCCTTGCCCGAGCAGACGGTCGATCAGGAAACCGGACGCGGCATCGGCAGCCGCCGAAGCCGGTGCCGGGAAGCTGCCGGGGACCCACCAACGCCCGAGCAGGCCCCACAGGCCTGCGCCCAGCACGATCAGCGGGAATGGCACGCGGAACACGAAGATCGCGACGAAGGCCGTCGCGGCGATGAGAATCATCGTGCGATTCTTCAGCGCCTTGCGGCCGATACGGATGACCGCTTCCACCACCACCGCCAGGATCGCGGCCTTCAACCCGACGAAGACGGCAAGCACCAGCGGAAGCTGGCCGTAGAGCACATAGATGATGCTCAGGACGAGGATGGTGACGAAACCGGGCAGCACGAACAGCACGCCGGCAATCAAGCCGCCGACGGTGCGATGCAGTAGCCAGGCGATGTAAATCGCCAATTGGGTCGCTTCCGGCCCGGGTAGCAACATGCAGTAATTGAGCGCGTGCAGGAATCGCGCGTCGCTGATCCAGCGCCGCGTATCCACCAGTTCGCGATGCATCAGCGCGATCTGCCCGGCCGGCCCGCCGAAACTCAGCAGGCCGATCTTGGCCCATACCCTGGTGGCTTCGCGCAGCGAAACCGGCAAGGGATCGGTGACCACGGGTTCGACTTGGTCGCTCATCGGCAGCGCTCCGGGACAACGCCGGGCCTTGGCTCAATGCGCCGCCACACCAGCCTGCGCATCCAGTGCCGCGCGGAAGCCGCGGGCCAGCGTTGCCGCCGGGCCCTTGCCCCAGAAGTGGGTGAAATAGAAGGCCGGCGCGTCGCCCATCATGTGGTTGTGCAGCGCCACCACGTGGATACCGGCCCGGCGCAGCGCGCGCAGCACCGGCTGCACCTCCGCCGCGGTCATGATGAAGTCGCCATCCATCGCGGCCAGCGCGTCGTTGCCGCTGAAGGCCGCCCAGGTGGTGAGCCCCATGGAGGCGCCCACCTTCTGCCCGTGCATGCGTCCGTCGCGGCCGACGGTGATCTTGGCCACGCCGCCGCTCGTCTCGGCCTGGTGGCCGACGATCTGCGCCAGCGCATCGGCGTCGAGCTTGCCTGCTGTGGGCGCGGCGCCGCCGAAGCCTTCAGCAGGTTGGGACCGTGCGGCACGCACCGCCTTGATCGCGTCCCACACCGCCTTGACGTCGGTGGCCAGTGCTTGCGGCTGGCCTTCGCCGGCGATGTGCATGAAGTACACCTTCGGCTGGTCGAAGAAGAAATGGTTGTGCAGCGCGGTCACCTTGAGGCCATGCGCGAAGGCCGCGTCCATCGCGGCGTCCACCTCGTCCTGGAACACCACCGTGTCGCCCATCACCATGGCCTGGTCGCCCATCGGCGCGAACGCCGCCCAGGATCCCAGGCCGGCGGCGGGGGCAAGGCGCATGCCATCGACCGTGACCGGCACATCGCTGCGGCTCCAGCCAATCTTCACCACGCCGTCGTCCTGGAGCTTGGCCGGCACGCCGGCGGCCTGGCCGATGGCGGCTGGATCGAGCGTGGCGGCGACGGCGGGCGCGGCAGCGATGGCCAGGCCTGCGACAGCAAACAGCGTCCACAACGGACGCACCAGGGCGTGCGAAACATGACAGTTCATGGGGAATCTCCTGGGGTTTCGGAATAAGCCGCGTACAGGCTGTCGAGCACGATCGACATGTCATCGGGCACGGCGTCGTCATTCTCGCCATGGCGGGCGCGCGTGCCGGTCATGACACTGGCAATCCGGCGGCGTCCGGCACGGATACGCCGCCGATATCGATATAGCCGACCAGCCGTGCAAGCCGCGCGATGCAGGGATCGTGGTCGAGGCCAAAACTGGCAGCCAGCACTTCGAAACTCACCCGCGGCCCGGCGTGGGTGAAGGCCACGCCCGAAGCGCGCCTGCGTGTCGTGGCAACGCTACAACATCGCCGCCCGACGTCGTGCTCGCACTACGCGCGCTTGGCACCGCACGCACCGGCGCCTATTTCTCCACCGCACCGTTCGTCGGTGCCGCGTTGTCGCTGTTGCTGTTTGCCGAGCATCCGACGCTCACGTTCTGGATCGCCGGCGGGCTGATGGGTTTGGGTGTGTGGCTGCACCTCAGCGAACGCCACGAGCACCTGCACCGCCACGAAGCCTGGCGCACGACCATCGCCATTACCACGACGCGCAGCACCAGCACCCGCATGATTTCCGTGGGACGGCAAGGAGCCGCACCCCCACCCGCATGTGCACGAGCCGATGGTGCACAGCCATCCGCACTATCCGGATTTGCACCATCGCCACGACCATTAGTCGGAGTCCCTGCACTTGGCCAATGGCATCTGGTTCACTTGCTTATGCTGCGCGAGAGGGCGCCGAGCAATGAGCGCTTTTGGTCGAAGTCAGCAGACCGCGACCGGGACCAGTTTCGCTGGCGAAGCGGGTCATTTGCTGGTGCAAGGTGGGCAGGTGGCCAAGTTATGCTCCCGGTTGCCGGCCAACTTATAGCTCAAGCGACAATCGTGCGTGATCCCACATTTCTGGCCGTAGAAAAGTCAATCTGCAATGGCGTCACGTGAATCTGGCCGCCGCAGGTCGAGCAATCGGTTGCGCAGGAGCACGATCAAGCAAAAGACTGCGAGCTCGCCAGTGGCGGTAGTCCTGATCAGGTGCACCAATCCGTGCGCCTGCAATCCAGCGGGCGGTGATGACAATTGCTCACGCATCACGGTAGCCGCGGCTGCTGCTTAGCTTTCCACGCACCGCGCCATGGCGATTGCTTCGGTTAGCGGATCCGGCACCGGCAAGCGCAGCGAAAAACAGGACGTCCGGGGCGAACGCGACCAGCAGCAGGATGGCAACCGTGAGCAATGCGGCCCGCAGCCAGCGACGCCCGTGTGGAGCGGCGTGGTTGGCGCGGTCAAGAGTAATGGGCGGCGGTGGATTGGTCTGGCTGCCCGGTACGGACACGCGGCGCATGGGGCAGGCGTTGCCCGTCAGCTGGTTGCGGGTGGTGCGCGGTGGCCGGGGGCGGGAAAGCGGCGGGCAGTGCCCGCCCTACAACATCCCCTTCGCGCTCAGGGAAGCGTCGGTTTGCCGCCTTCCTTGTAGACCACGCCGTCCTTCATCACGAAGCTGACGCGTTGCATCGCGGTGATGTCCTCCAGCGGGTTGCCAGGTACGGCAATCACGTCGGCGGCGCGACCCACGGCGATCTGGCCGAGCTGGTCGGATTTGTGCAGCAGTTCGGCGGCGTGCGTCGTGGCCGCCTGCAGTGCGTACAGCGGCGGGATGCCGGCCTGCACCATGTATTCGAATTCCTTCGCGTTCTGGCCGTGCGGATATACCGCCGCGTCGGTACCGAACGCGATCTTGACGCCGGCCTTGTACGCCTTGCCGGCGGTGGCCTGGATGATCGGTCCCACTTCCATGGCCTTGCGCGCGATCTGCGGCGGGTAATAGCCGGGCTTGGCGGCCATCTCCTGCACATATTTGCCGGCGATGATGGTGGGCACGTACCACGTGCCATGCTGCTTCATCAGCTGCATGTCGGCCGCGTCCATGAACGTGCCGTGTTCGATGGAATCCACGCCGCCGAGGACGGCGCGGCGGATCGCTTCCGCACCGTGCGCATGGGCGGCGACAGTCAGGCCGTAATCGTGGGCCGCGCTGACCACGGCCTTGATTTCCTCGATCGTCATCTGCGGGTTGTCGGCGCTGGCACTTTCATCCAGCACGCCGCCGGAAGGCATGATCTTGATGGCGTCGACCCCCGCTTTGTAATGCAGGCGCACGGCTTTCCAGGCGTCTTCCGGGCTGTTGATGACGCCATCCTTGACCCCCGGATCGCCGGCCAGGTCCATGCGGTAACCGTCGGTGGGATCGGCGTGGCCGCCGGTGCTGCCAATCGCCTTGCCGGCGGTGAAGATGCGCGGGCCGGGCACGATGCCGGCGTTGATGGCATTGCGCAGGGCGATCGATTCGTAGTTGCCGTCGCCCAGGTTGCGCACGCTGGTGAAGCCGGCCAGCAAGGTGCGCTGTGCGTACGCGGTGGAACGGATGGCATAGTCGGCGGTGTTCCAGCGGAACCGGTCGGTGTAGCCGGTCGGGCTGGTCTCGAAGGTCAGGTGCGTGTGCGCGTCGATCAGACCCGGCAGACAGGTGGCGTCGGGCAGCTTGACGTAGCGCAGGTTTCCGCCACTGGCGGTGGCGGCGTCCTGATAGGGCTTGATGTCCACGGCGCCCGCGTGGATCTCGCGGATCCGGCCGGCGTCGACGACCAGCGTCGTGGGGCCCAGCAACTTGCCGGCGGCGGTGTCGAGCAGATGTCCGCATTGCACCACGCTGACGGCAGGTGTCGGTGTTGGTGTGACCGCGGCCGTCGACGCGCTGCATGGCAATGCCACGAGGGCGGCGGCGATCACGAATGCGAGACGGGTGGACATGGCAGCGCTCCAAGAATGATCCCGCCATCTTGCGCGCACGTGACGCGGGTGGCGACCATGCCGAAAGTCACTGGGTGGCGATTGCACGGCGCCGGGCGCGGCACTTCAGCCATCCATGTCGTGCGTGCGGGTGGCGGCGCACCGTGGTCGGTGTCGGCTCAATCGCGCGACCGCGGTTGCTCCGGCGGGGTGTCCCCGGTCGCGCCATCGGTTGGCCCGTGACCGGGTAGTGTGGCCGGTTCCGCGGTGGGCGCGCTGGTCGGACCGCCGGCGTCGGGCACATTGCCACCGGGCGTGATCTTGAGGATGGAATGACGTACTTCGCGCGACAGGATGACCCGCGCGTCGCGTACGACGTTCTCCAGCGCGCGGTCGTAGTCGAGCTTGCCGGCGTCGTCGGTCCACACCACGCGGCGCTCGCGCAGCTTGTGGATGAAGCCGCGGAACAACGCCTTGTCGAAGAACTCCGGCCCCGACAGTTCGTTGAGCAGGCTGAGGCGTTGCGCGGTGAGCGTGCACGCCATTTCCAGTTGCCCGGCGGTCATCGTGTGCTGGCCACTTTTGACCAGCGCGGCAACCGTGATGTAGTACCGCTCGAAAGCCTGCATGAGACTACGCGCAATGATCCTGAGCTGAAACGCGCTGTCCTCCTGCCCCGGGCTGCGTTCCAGCACACGACCGTCGCCGCTCGATTCCAGCAGACCACGGCGCACGAAGAAATCAATGGTTGTCTGCAATTGCGTGCTGAAACCGTCCTCGTCCCATGGCAGATACAGTTCGCCCTGGATGTAGGGGTAGATGATGCGTCCCAGACGCAGCACCGAGGCGCGCGATATGCGCCGGTTGTTGAGGAAACAACACGCCACCCACGCGCCGGTGGCCGCCAGGTGCAACGCGTTGTTGCGGAAATAGCTGAGCAGCACGGCCCGCTCCCTCACCACGCACATGACGTCACCCAGCGGATGGGCGACGCGCTGGATCCAGCCCATGTGCTCGCCGTATTCGATGATGCCGGGGCCGTTCATCGCGGTCAGCGTGACCCGGTCCGAATACGCCAGCTCCTCGAACAATGCCTTGCTCAGGTCAAGCTGGGCGAGCAGGTCGCTTTCGGCCATCGCGTGTTTGGGCGTGGCCAGCAGCACCAGCGCCAGCAGGTTGATCGGATTGACATCGGCGGCACGATTGATGTTGATCTGGATTTGCGTGGCCAGACGATTGGTCACCGTGCCAAGCCATTCCGGCTTGCCTTGTGCTTCGCCATCCGCATTGCGCCAGTCCGCGCCGGTGGCATCCAGCAGCGGGGTGAGTTCGATGGGCTCACCGAAGTTCAGCGTGACGTGACCGTAGCGCTGGCGCAGGACCTTCAGGCCGCGTGCCAGACCGAGCAGCGATTCCTTCTGTTTCGCCTTGCCGCTGAGCTCCCCGGCGTAGGACTTGCCTTCCATCAGCTTTTCGTAGCCGATGTACACCGGCTGGAACAACACCGGCCGCCGTGGTGCGCGCAGGAAGGCCCGGATGGTCATCGCCAGCATGCCTTCGTGCGGCGCCAGCAGCCGACCGGTACGCGAACGGCCGCCTTCGATGAAATATTCAATCGGCACGCCGCGATCGATCAGTTGCGCCAGGTATTCGTTGAACACCACCGAATACAACGGGTTGCCCTTGAAGCTGCGGCGCAGGAAAAACGCCCCGCCGCGGCGCAGGATTGGGCCGAGCACGGGCAGGTTGAGGTTCACGCCGGCAGCGATATGCGGCACCACCACGCCGGAGATGTGCAGCTGGTAACTGAGCAGCAAATAATCGGCGTGGCTGCGGTGGCATGGCACGTACACCACTTCAAACCCCGGCGCCACGGCACGCGCCTTGTCGAAGTGATGCATGGCGATGCCGTCGTACAGCTTGTTCCAGAAATTGCGCAGCAGGAACGACACCGAGCGCACCACCGGATGCGAGTAGTCGGCGGCGATCTCCAGCGCGATCTTGTGCGCATTGCGCCACGCCCTGGCTGGCGTGATCTTTTCCTTCGCCGCACTGGCTGCGATCGCCGCGCGGACCGGATCGGCATTCAGCACCGCATCCACCACCGTGCGTCGATGCGACAGATCCGGCCCGATCACGGCAGCACGGATGCGATGAAAGTGCGTACGCAGCACGCGCGCGATCTTGCGCACGAAGCGCTCGGCAGTCAGGTCGGGGGATTCATCCAGCACGCTGCGCAGGGAAATCGGTGCGGAGAAATGCACCACGGTGTCGCGGCCGTTCAACAGCAGTGCCAGCAGGCGGCGAAACCGGCCCACCACAACCCAGTTTTCCGAAAACAAGACGCGAAACCAGCCGCTGTCACGGCTCGGTGCGCGCCCCACGTAGATCGCCACGGGCACGATCTGGATATCCGCCTGCGGCCGCTCGTGCAGTGTCTGCAGCAACTGGCGCAGCGCAACCTGCGCCGAGCGCTTGCGGATGCGTCCGAACACCCAGCCCTCGCGCTGTACCAGTGTGAATACCGAGCGCCGCCGCCGCGTGCCGACCAGGGCCTGCAATGGATTGGGCAATCCCGCCTCACGGCAGGCGCGCTGCAGGATCAGTGCATCGGAGAAACCGTCGCGTTCGATCACGTAACACACCGGCGCGTCGCTCCGCAGCAACGTGGCCGGCTCGGCCGGGTCACGACGGATTTTCACCCACGGTTGCAGCAATGGCCCAAACAGATCGAACCACCACGGTGCGCGCTGGCGAGGGGCAGGTCGGGCACGGGAAGTATCTTGCATCCGGCCATTGTAATGGCATGGCTTGCCGGGGCAGTCGTTTCGCGCCGTCAGGCCGTTGTCGCCCATTGTGCGGGGCAGCCAAACGCGTGCACGCGGTCATCGGTACTGGGTCAGCAAGTGGCCCAGGTTGGTTGGGGCGCCAGTTTTCTGCCTGAACACGCGTAGGCGTCGCCACTGGTTGTGGCACCGGCAGCCGTCACCCGCCGTGACCATATGCGCTGAAGTGCGAATGCCGGAAACGCCTGGAGGGATACCGGTACCCGGCGCCGCTGCCGGAGCAGGCCGGCCTTTGCCCCGGCCGCGGCAAACCGCGACAATGGCCTATTGCCATGTGCGTGCCGGCCGGCGTGCGCGTGTCAGCTCGCATCCGCTGTCGCGCGCAGTGTCCGCGCGACCGCCTGCATCGCATTCCCATCGCTGCCAGAAGGTTCCCTGCGCCATGTCGTCCACGCCCACCATCATCTATACCCTGACGGACGAAGCTCCGTTTCTCGCTACGCAGTCGCTGTTGCCGATCGTTGCCGCGTTCACGCGCACCGTCGGCATCGGCGTGGAGACGCGCGACATTTCCCTGGCCGGACGCATCATTGCGCAGTTCCCCGAATTGCTGACGCAGACCCAGCGCCTGCCCGACGATCTGGCCGAACTCGGTGCGCTGACGCTGACGCCGGACGCGAACATCATCAAGTTGCCGAACATCAGCGCCTCGGTGCCGCAGTTGAAGGCCGCGATCAAGGAGTTGCAGGCGCAGGGGTACGCGTTGCCGGATTATCCGGACGAGCCGGTTGACGCGCAGCAGAAGGCGCTCAAGGCGCGCTATGACAAGCTCAAGGGCAGCGCGGTGAACCCGGTGCTGCGCGAAGGCAATTCCGATCGCCGCGCGCCGCTGGCGGTAAAGAATTATGTGCGCAAGCACCCGCACCGGATGGGCGCGTGGAACGCCGATTCGCGCACGCATGTGGCAAGCATGGAGCACGGCGATTTTTATGCCAGCGAACAGTCCGCGCTGATCGCGCAGGCCGGCAACGTGCGCATCGAGTGGACCGGCAACGACGGCAGCACGCGGGTGCTGAAAGAAAAAACACCGGTGCAGGCAGGCGAACTGATCGACGCGGCCGTCATGAGTGCGCGCGCCCTGGCCGATTTTGTCGATGCGCAGATTGCCGACGCCAAGCGCCAGGGCGTACTGTTTTCCGTGCATCTGAAAGCCACGATGATGAAGGTCTCCGACCCCATCATGTTTGGCCAGGTGGTCAGCCGCTTCTATGCCGACGTGCTGGCCAAACACGCCGCCGAATTGCAGTCGGTGGGCTTCAACCCGAACAATGGCGTGGGGGATTTGTACACGCGCATTGCCAGCCTGCCGGCAGCGCAGCAGGACGCGATCAAGGCCGACATCGAAGCCGAATATGCACGCCGCCCCGCGCTGGCAATGGTCAATTCCAGCAGGGGCATCACCAACCTGCATGTGCCGAGCGACGTCATCGTCGACGCCTCGATGCCGGCGATGATTCGCGACTCCGGCAAGATGTGGAATCCGCAAGGCGAGCTGCAGGACGTCAAGGCGCTGATTCCCGATCGCAGCTACGCCGGCGTGTATCAGGCGGTGATCGAGGACTGCAAGGCGCACGGTGCGTTTGATCCGGCCACGATGGGCAGCGTGCCGAACGTTGGCCTGATGGCGCAGAAAGCCGAGGAATACGGCTCGCACGACAAGACCTTCCAGATTGCCGCGGCCGGCGTGGTCAAGGTCGTTGACGAGGCGGGCAAGGTGTTGTTGCAGCACACGGTGGAGGCGGGCGATATCTGGCGCATGTGCCAGACCCGCGACGCGCCGATCCGCGACTGGGTGAAGCTGG
>DAITPL010000050.1:10809-18479 GCA_036833615.1 Rhodanobacter sp. | reverse complement strand
AAATCCAGCCCGATCTGCGGCTTCACCTGGATCTGGTTGATGCCCTCGATCTGGTATTCCACCGGGTCTTCGACGGTGATGATCTTCACGTCGTTGGTGTTGATCCGCGACAACGCGGTGTACAGCGTGGTGGTCTTGCCCGACCCGGTGGGGCCGGTCACCAGCAGGATCCCGTGCGGACGGCTCAGCACTTCGACAAAACGCTGCTGGAAATGGTCGGTGAAGCCCAGCGACGCGAAGTCGAACACCACCGATTCGCGATCGAGGATGCGCATGACCACCGACTCACCGAAACTGGTCGGCACGGTGGACACGCGCAAATCCAGCTCCTTGCCCTGCACGCGCAACTGGATGCGGCCATCCTGCGGCAGGCGACGCTCGGCAATGTTCATGCGCGCCATGATCTTCACGCGCGAGATCACGGCCGCGGTGGACGAGGCTGGCGGCGCCTCCACCTCGTGCAGCACGCCATCGATGCGGAAGCGCACCTTCAACCGGTTCTCGAACGGTTCGATATGGACGTCCGAAGCGCGCTGTTCGACCGCACGCTGCACGATCAGGTTGACCAGCCGGATCACCGGCGCCTCCGACGCGAGATCGCGCAAGTGCTCGACGTCCTCCTCCTCGGTGCTGGTGCCGTCGAGATTCTCGACAATCGTGCCCATGGCCGAGCGACCGCTGCCGTAATAGCGTTCGATCAGCCCGTCGATTTCCGAACGCAGGCCAATCCGCAAGGCCACCGGGCGACCTGCCGCCAACTCCACGGCCTGCACGGGATAGGGGTCAGCCGGATCGGCCACGAGCAATGCCAGGCCCTGTGCGCCAAGCGTCACCGGCACCACATGCTGTTGTTTCAAAAAGCGCAGTGACAATTCCAGGTCCGTTGGCGGCAGCTCCGGCGCATCACGCGCAGCCAGCAGCGGCACCTGCAGCAGTTCCGCCCACGCCTCGGCCAGATCCCGCTCGGATACCAACCCGAGCCGTGCCAGCAGGGTGGTCAACGTGCCTTCGGCGGATTCCTCGTGCAACCGGCGCACGCGGCTCAGATCGCCATCCTTCAAATGCCCCCGGGCCACCAGCAGCGCGCACACGGCGGCTTCGCGGCCGTCCACCGGACTGGCCGCGTCATGCCCCGCCGACTCGATCACCGCAGACATCCACACACCTCGCTGCTGAACCACACATACTGTCCATGCCCCGCGGACCGGCCGGGGAGACTATTGGTAGCACATCAGCCAGTCAGACAGAACCGGCATCCCCAAGCGCCGGTTCGTGCCACTCGTCGTGCTGGCCCCCGCCAGCGTCGCGATTCTACCAACCGAAGCCGACACCTCGCCGTGCAAGGCTTCACAACCAGACGGACAGCCCCGGCGACGTCTGCCAGAATGTTTTACCCCCACATATGCCAGGAAACCATGCAACTGCTCGATATCGGCGCCAACCTCACCCACGAGTCATTTCAGCCAGACCTGGATGCTGTACTGCAACGTGCGCGGGCGCATGGCGTAACCCGCATGCTGGTAACGGGTGCGTCACACGCCGGCAGCGTCGCAGCGCTGGCGCTGAGCAGCATGCATGCCGGCATGTTGTACGCCACGGCGGGCGTACATCCACACGGCGCCACGGACTATGACGACGCGACCGACATGGCGCTGCGCACGCTTGCGCGCGACCCTCGAGTGCGTGCCATCGGCGAAACCGGGCTGGATTACTACCGCGATCTGTCACCGCGCGCCACGCAATTGCTTGCGTTTGAGCGACAGCTGCAGATTGCCGTCGACTTGGGCATGCCGCTGTTCCTGCATCAACGCGACGCCCATGCGGACTTCCTGCAGCTGCTGAAACGCTATCGTGACCGCGTGCCTGGCGTGGTCGTGCACTGCTTCACCGACACTGGCGCCGCGCTGCGCGACTACCTCGCGCTGGACTGCCACATCGGCATCACCGGCTGGATCTGCGATGAGCGCCGCGGACTGCATTTACGCGAGCTGGTGCATGAAATTCCCGCCAACCGCTTGATGCTCGAAACCGACGCCCCCTACCTGCTGCCACGCAGCGTGCGCCCGCAACCGAAACACCGGCGCAACGAGCCGATGTACCTGCAACAAGTCTGCGCCCAGGTGGCCCACGACCGTGGCGAGCCAGTGGCAGTGACAGCAGCCAACAGCACCGCCACGGCCGAGGCCTTTTTCGGGCTGCCGCCGCATGAGGAGACGGCGGGCATCAAGCAGCTACTTGATATCTCTGTCCCCTGACGACTCGAGCGTGCGGCGTCCCCGGCCGTTACGCGAGAATGCGCGTGGCCCCGGGCGCCAGGCCATCCAGTGTGTGTTCGCCAATGCGCACGCGAATCAGGCGCAAGGTCGGGAAACCCGCGGCGGCCGTCATGCGCCGCACCTGCCGGTTGCGGCCTTCGCGCAGCACCAGGCTGAGCCAGCTGGTCGGGATATTTTTACGCACGCGCACCGCCGGCTCGCGTGGCCACAGCCACTCCGGCACTTCGACGCGCTGCGCGCTGGCCGGCAAGGTCGGGCCGTCGTTCAAGACGATGCCCTGGCCAAGCGTCCGCAACGCCGCCGCATCGATTTCGCCCTCCACCTGGACCAGATAGGTTTTCGCCTGCTTGTGGCGTGGGTCGGTCAGGCGGTGGGCCAAGCGGCCGTCATCGGTCAGCAACAGCAAACCCTCACTGTCGCGATCCAGCCGTCCAGCCGCATAAACGTCTTTCTGCGCAACCAGTTCGGCCAACGTACGCCGGCCCTGGGCGTCGGTGAACTGGCACAGCACGCCATACGGCTTGTTCAACGCAATCAACATGGAGACGGAGGGTGTCCAGTAACTACTTGATGCCCGCCGTCCCCGCTGACGGCGCAGGCTTGACGAAGCGCAGGGTCATGCGATCGGACTCGCCAATCGCTGCGTACTTCGCCTTGTCCGTGGCACCGAGCGCGTAGGTTGGCGGCAGGGTCCAGACGCCCTTGGCATAGTCCTTGGTATCGCGCGGATTGGCATTGATCTCGCTGCTGTCGACCAGCTTGAAACCCGCTGTCGTGGCCAACTGCACGACATAAGCCGTCGGCACATAGCCACTGCCTTTTGCTGCGTCCAGCGACACGTTCGCGCCAGCCCGGTGTTCGACCACACCGAGCTCCCCGCCAGGCCGCAACACGGCAAAGAACGCGGCGAACATGGCGGGTGCCGTATCGCGCGCCACCCAGTTGTGCACATTGCGGAATGTGAGCACGCGATCGGCCGAACCGGGCGCGCCCAGTACCGGTGCCCGCGGATCAAACTCGCGCACGGCAGCGTGGGCGTACTGCGCGGGAGCGGATTGGAACTTGCGCTTGAGCGCACTTTCATCGCGCTGCGATTCGCGATCTTTCGGCGCGGACGCCACGGCAGCAATGTAGTGGCCGTTGTCGCGCAACAGCGGCGCCAGCACCTCGGCGTACCAACCACCACCCGGGGTGATTTCAATCACCGTCTGGTCCGGGCGAACGTCGAAAAATTGCAGCGTGGCCTTGGGATGACGATACGCATCGCGCGCCCGGTGTTCGTTGCTGCGCCAACTGCCGGCGAGGACGTCGTCCAGCTGCGTGGCCGTGAACTCGCGTGCGCTCGTTGGTGCTGCCGGCGTACCCGCCGGCATGTCGCCCACCGTGCGCGCAGCCGGCGCCTGTTGCGCGACGCTGCCCACCGACCACGCCAGGCCGGCGCACAACGCCAGCGCCATGCCCGCCATCGTGGTGACGGCCACCGGCCGTCGATCGGCACCAACCCGAGTGTTGCTGCGCATGTCCCGTACTCCTGACCTGATGGCATGGGCGATTTTTGCCGCCGCGCGGCGGCGAACGTCCGTGCATGTTACCCAATCCCGTCTGCTCCGACATGCCGCCAGCACCCACGACGCATGCCGGTAATCGATCGCCCGCCATGCCAATGCACCGCCATGCAACAGGTCGAATACCGCTTCGAGGGCGCCATGGCGGCACCTGAACTCGGGTCGGGTACTCCTGATCAACATGGATATGCTCCATGCTGACCGGTAACGGGTGAACGTCGAATGCATCCATGCTGCCGCATGCTGCGTGCCGACCATCGCTGGCAGTCCCCACCCGCGACCGCGATACTCGGGCCTGGACGGCAGAGCCCACAACGGGCCGGGCGGGCAGCGCCGCCAGCTGTCGCCACCGTCGTACAGCGCCTGCTGCAAAACAACAACGCACAAGGAGTTCATCGTGACCACCTCGACATTGCAACGCATCGTGTTGGCCGCCCGCCCGCAAGGCGAGCCGAAGCCGGGCGACTTCCGCCTTGAATCGTTACCGCTGCCCGCCCCGGGTGACGGTGAAATCCTGCTGCGCGTGTTGTATCTGTCGCTGGATCCGTACATGCGCGGGCGCATGACTGACCGCAAGTCCTACGTGCCGCCCTTGCAGCTGGGTGAACTGATGGACGGCGGCACGGTCGCGCAAGTGGTGCAGTCGAACGATGTCGATTACCAGCCTGGGGAGATCGTGCTCAGTCATTCCGGGTGGCAGACGCATGCGGTGGTGACCGCCAAGGAGATCCTGCGTCGCCTGGATCCGGCCGTCGCGCCGATCAGCACCGCACTGGGCGTGTACGGCATGCCCGGCTTCACCGCCTGGGCGGGGTTGGGCGAGATCGGCAAACCCAAGCCGGGCGACACCGTGGTGGTGGCCGCCGCCAGCGGCCCGGTCGGGGGCACCGTCGGGCAGATCGCCCGCCTGCGCGGAGCACGCACCATCGGCATCGCCGGTGGCGCGAAAAAGTGTGCCTATGTGCGCGACGAGCTGCATTTCGATGTCGCCATCGATCACCACGCGCCAGACTTTGCGGCGCAGCTGCAAGCGGCCTGCCCCAACGGCATCGACGTGTATTTCGAGAACGTCGGTGGCGCGGTGTGGGACGCGGTACTGCCGTTGCTCAACGAATTTGCCCGCGTGCCGGTGTGCGGCCTGGTCGCGCACTACAACGACACGGCGCTGCCACCCGGACCGGACCGCTCACCCGCACTGATGGCAAACATCCTCAGCCGCAGCCTGACCGTGCGCGGTTTCATCCAGCGCGAATTCGCCGCGCGCTATCCACAGTTCCTGCAGGAGATGGGCGACTGGTTGCGCACCGGCCAAGTGCATTATCGCGAAGACATCGTCGACGGCCTGGAGCACGCACCCCAGGCCTTCATCGGCATGCTCAAAGGCGGCAACTTTGGCAAATTGCTGATTCGCGTCGCCGACGGCGCTGCGGTCAGTGACGCATGACGGCTAGTGCCGAAGCCCCGGACGCTAACGCCGCGGGAATGAGTCAGCCACGTCCCGGCGGCAGCGGCAACTGCCGACAATAGTCCGCCGCCTCGGCCAGCAACCAGTCGCGAAATACCTGCAGCCCGCGATGTTCCTGCGAGCGCGGCGGATACACCAGCCAGTAAGCTTCCGCCACCGGCAGGTAGTCATCGCCCAGCACTTGCAGGCGACCGGCGTCGATCAGCGACCTCGAGGTCACCATGCGCCCCAACGCCACGCCCAGGCCCTCCAGCGCGGCATGGCGCAGCGCGTCGAGGCTGTCGAACTGCGCGACGTAACGCTCGGGCGGCGTGCCGCCAAAACGCACGAACCAGTCGTGCCAGCGGTCGTCGGGCGATGGGTCACCCAGCAGCGGCCAGCCGGACAAATCACGCACGGCGGCACGCCCCATCCGTGCCACCAGTGCCGGCGCGGCGACGGGCGCGATCCATTCCCCGAACAGTCGTTCGCTGCGCACACCGGCCCACTCGCCCAGGCCATAACGCAAGCCTGCATCCACCGGCTCGCGCGCAAAGTTCACCAGAGCCGAGCCCGACTGCAGATTGAGTTCCAGCTCCGGATGCGCGGCAACCAGCCGCGGCAACCGCGGTACCAGCCAGCTGGACATGATGCCGGGACTGGCGCTGAGCGTGAGTGCATCGTGGTGCCGCACGCGATAACGCGACAGCGCATGTTCGATGCCGTCGAAATGCTCGCCGACTGTCTCCAGCAAGGTGCAACCTTCGACGGTCAGCGTCACGCCGCGCGATCCGCGTTCGAACAAGCGGCGCTCCAGCCGCTCCTCCAATTGCCGCATCTGGTGACTGAACGCACTGACGGTGAGGTTTGCCTGCGCCGCCGCGCGCGAGAAATTGCCCAGCCGGGCGGCCAGCACAAACTGCTGCAGCAATCCCAACGGGACTTTTCCCATCTTGAATATTCCTCAAGCCTGGCTTGCAAATATATCGCTTTTTGGCGATGTACCGCTTGTGTATCTTGAATTTACCGAAAGTCAAACCATCAACAAGAGGTGTCTCATGACTTCACTCTGGACCGACTTGCTGTATCTGCATGGCTACCTCATCCGTCGCGACGACCTGGCGTGGCGCCATGACACCGAAGCGCAACGACCCAGCAGCGATGCGACGGTCAAATCCGCGTCCACCACTCCGTCTGCCACGCCTTCCGTCGAGCGATGCAGCGGCAAGAGCGCGGCCTGCGCTTGATTCGAGGGCGGAGCGTAACCACCTCGGACAGATCGTCCCGTTCCGTCCGAGGTACCCCATGCAGCTGCGTCCGCTCGGCAACTCACCACTTTCCATCGCGCCCGTGGTATTGGGCGGCAACGTGTTCGGCTGGAGTGCCGACGAGCAGCGTTCGTTTGCCGTGCTCGACGCGTTCGTCGCCGCTGGCGGCAACCTGATCGACACCGCCGACAGTTACTCGGCGTGGGTGCCGGGCAACCGCGGTGGTGAATCGGAAACGATCATCGGCAAGTGGTTGCAGCGCAGTGGCAAGCGCGCGCAGGTATTGCTTGCCACCAAGGTCGGCAAGTGGTCACGTCAGCAAGGCCTGTCGCCGCTGAATCTGCAACAGGCCGTGGAAGGTTCGCTGCGTCGTCTGCACACCGATCACATCGATCTGTACCAGGCCCATCAGGACGACGCCAGTGTGTTGCTCGCCGACACGCTGGGCGGCTTTGCCCGCCTGATCGAGCAAGGCAAGGTGCGCGTGATCGGCGCCTCCAACTTCAGCGCGACGCGTTTGGCCGATGCGCTGGCGGTATCCCGAAAGCACCACCTGCCGCGCTACGAAACGCTGCAGCCGCTGTACAACCTCGCCGAGCGCGCCGCATACGAAAGCACGCTGGAGCCGCTGGCGCGCAGCGAGAATCTTGGCGTGCTCACTTACTACTCGCTGGCGAGCGGTTTCCTCAGTGGCAAATACCGCAGCATTGCCGATCTGGCCAAGAGCACCGCGCGTGGCAGCAGCGTCAGGCGCTATCTGGACGCACGCGGACTGCACCTGCTCGCGGCACTGGATCGCGTGGCAGCCGCGCACCAGGCCACGGTGGCGCAGGTTGCCCTGGCGTGGGTGCTGGCGCGGCCGGGTGTCACCGCACCGATCGTCAGCGCCACCAGCGTCGCGCAACTGCACGACTTGTTTGGTGCGCTGACGTTGACGCTGGACCCGGCGGAAATGGCCGAACTCGACCAGCTGGATACGCAATTTCCGCCAACCCGCCCGCGCGTCGAGTACCACTGACAGCAGATCCGGACTGGCAGGGCATGCACCCACCGGCCAGGCTGTTGTAGGACGGGCACTGCCCGCCGGCTTTTGATTTGCGATGCGACGGCGAATCCC
>DAITPL010000050.1:9006-10709 GCA_036833615.1 Rhodanobacter sp. | reverse complement strand
ACGGCGGGCAGTGCCCGCCCTACGAAGCTATGGGGACGTGACTTTCACAGCGCTTGCAGAACTCGATCACTTGGCCCGCCCTACGGAGCCGCTTGCCGAACCGACCCGGCCGCTGCCGCGATCCCCTGCGCAACCCGCCAGCCTCAGCGGCGCCGCGTGCGCGAAGCACCGAGTTTGCGCGTGAGGGTGTTGCGCCCGACCCCGAGGGCAGCCGCCGCCTTTTGCCGATGACCGCCACAGCGCTCCAGTGCAACGCGCATCAACGTTTCATCGAGTGCTGCACGGGCGCGCGCATGGATGTCAGCTTCGCCATCGGTCAACGCGGTCAATGCCCATTCGCGCAATGCGTCGGTCCACTCGCTACCGCTGGGCGACGTACCGCCAGCGTCCAGATCGGACGGCAGGATCTCGTTGCCGGGTGCAATGACGGCAAGGCGCCGGCACAGGTTTTCCAGCTCGCGCACGTTGCCGGGGAAGTCACGCTGCGTAATCAACTTCAACGCCGCGCGCGAGAAATGCTTGGCTGGCAGCTGCAAGGTCTGCGCTGCGCTGGCAAGAAAGTGTCGCGCCAGCAACGGGATATCACTGCGTCGCGTGCGCAATGCCGGCAACGCGATGCGCACGACGTCAAGACGATGCAGCAGATCGGCACGAAACACGCCGCTGGCGACGCGTGCGGTCAGATCCTGATGCGTCGCTGCCAGCACGCGCACGTGACCGTGGATCAACTCGCGACCACCGACGCGATAAAACTCGCCGCCGGAAAGTACGCGCAGCAGCCGCGTCTGCAACGCCTGCGGCATGTCGCCGATTTCATCCAGGAACAAGGTGCCGCCTTCGGCCTGCTCGAAGCGCCCGGCATGGCGGCGCACGGCGCCGGTGAACGCGCCAGCTTCGTGGCCGAACAACTCGCTCTCCAGCAATTCGGCCGGAATCGCGGCGGTGTTCAAGGCCACGAACGGCGCGTGACGGCGCGCGCTTTCCTCATGCAGTGCACGCGCCACCAACTCCTTGCCGGTGCCGGTTTCGCCGGTGATCAGGACATTCAAATCGCTCGCGGCGACGCGGCCGATCAGCCGAAACACCTCGCGCATCGGCGCGCTTTCGCCGAGCAGGGCGGGATTGCGCGCGGCCGCCACCGCGGGCGTCGCCGAGGTGGCAACGGTGCTGGCCAACGCCCGCTGCACGGCGGCCAATGCGTGGTCAAGATCGAACGGCTTGGCCAGGTAATCCACCGCGCCTGCCCGATAGGCGGCAGCAGTGGTAGCCACGTCCGTGTATGCGCTCATCACGACCACCGGGCCGAGCGCGCGCGCCTGCCAGTCATTAAGCAAGTCCAGACCGTCTGCACCGGGCAAACGTACATCGGTGACCAGCAGTGTCGGCCGCGCATCCAGCAGCGCCGCGTGCACCTGGGCGACGTCGGCAAACTCGCGCACCGCCAGTCCGGCCTCGCGCAACGCCGAAGCCAGGACGAAACGCACGCTGCGATCGTCGTCCACCAGCCAGACGGTGTCAGTCACAGAAATGTCCTCCACCGATGCAGCTGTGTGGGCTGGTTTTCCCGATACGTTTCCCATCGCAGCGCACACTTACGCCGACGCCGGCCTCGCTTTGGTAGAGCGGGCACTGCCCGCCGGCTATTGACTTGGCGAAACGGTGGCAAACCTTGGCCGAGCGGCGGGCAGTGCCCGCCCTACGGA
>DAITPL010000050.1:0-8906 GCA_036833615.1 Rhodanobacter sp. | reverse complement strand
ACGGTGGCAAATCCTGGCAAAGCGGCGGGCAGTGCCCGCCCTACGGAGCAATGTACGCCCGGGCGAGTGCAGCTGGGCGGGCGGGGTTTCCCCGAGACGTCTCCCATCGCAGCGCATGCCTACGCCCACGCCGACCTCGCTTTGGTAGGGCGGGCACTGCCCGCCGGCTGTTGAGTCGACGATACGGCGGCCAACCCCGGCCGAGCGGCGGGCGGTGCCCGCCCTACGGTCAGCAGCCGGGATCGCGTGTCGGACCGGGCGTGCACCGAGATTACGCATGGGTGGCATCCAGGGGCAGATACAACGAAAACACGGTGGCGCCGGGGCGGCTCGTGCAACGCAGATCGCCACCGTGCTCGCGCGCCAGCTCGCGCGACAAGGCCAGGCCCAGGCCCACGCCATTGGCATGACCGGAAACCAGCGGCTGAAACAACGTATCGCGCACGGCTTCGGGCACACCCGGACCGTCGTCCAGCACGTCCACGCGCAACGCACTGCGCAGCACGTGTTCCCCCAAACGCACGGCGTGCTCCACGCGCGTGCGCAAGGTCAGCAGGTGTGCGCCCGCCTGCACCGCGTTGCGGGCGAGATTCAGCAACACTTGCTGCAGGCGATCGGCGTCAGCCCAGACCTCAGGCGTGCTCGGGTCGTAGTCAAAATGCAGCACCGGCGGCGCCGGCGCGGCGCGCAGCAAATCGACCACGCGCTCCAGCAGCTGGTGGATATTCACCAGGCCGGGTTGCGCCGGCCCGGTGTGATGCAACAACCGGTCGGCCAGCGCGGTGAGGCGATCCGCCTCGTCGATGACTACTCCTGCCAGTGCGCGCAGTTCGCCATCTTCGACCCGCCGCTGCAGCAGTTGCGCCGCGCCGCGCATGCCGGCCAGCGGATTCCTGATTTCGTGGGCGAACCCGCGCAACGTGCCGGACAAAGGTGACGCATCAACCGGTGCCGGCGCGAGCGCATGCACTTCGAGCAGCAACTCGGCGCCAAACGGCTGCAACGTGAGGTCGACATCAACCTCGCTGCCATCGGCCACACCCAGCGGCACGCTGCGCAATTGCATGGTGCGCCGACCGGCCAACGCGCGCCGGGCGGCATCCATCCCTTCCGGCTCGCGCAGCAACAGCGCCAACGATTGCCCGACCACGCCGCGGGTACCCACCCCCAGCAGTTCGGCCAGAGCCACGTTGATCCACTGCACGCGCAGATCGGCACCGACCCACGCCAGTCCGGTTGCCAACTGCTCCGCCCATGCGCGCCATGCGTCGGTGTTCATTGCACCATGATGGACAATGCGCCCGAAGCGTGCAAACGGCGGGGCTCGTGACCCTTCTTCGCGGCAGGCTTTCCCGGTCCCTCGATCAGCCCTATAGAGGCCTCAGGTTGTCGATTTCAGGTGGGTAACGGTGTATCAGCTCGCCGCCATCTTCAGACTTCCAGGGCAAGCCAGTGCCCGCGCTCATACCTCTGCAGGACATCTCCTTCGTAGCGCCACAGCAGTAACCAGCCGTTGTCCAGCAACCGGCCCAATACCTCGTTGCGCGCAATCGTCTGCTCGATTGACGAGGCATGAGCATCGATCACGACCGTCAAGCGCACGGGTTCGTGGTACCAGCCTTCGCCGTCGTGCAGCGATTGCTTGGGCAGGCCGATGCGCAGGTCACCGCCATTGCCTTCAAACACGCCAATATGGCCACCCACGACGTTATGCAGCACCTTGTTGCCGCTGCCGTAGTGCAAAGGGTCGCAGGTGGACGCGTGGTATTGCCACGACAGCCAGTGCGTCACCAGCATGGGACCCATCAGCAGTTTTTCCAGCACGCTGCCGTCCGCATCGAGCCGTGCGTCGTAGTCGTGCAGGTAGGTCCGGTTGAGTACACGGCCCCGACTGCGTCCGCGCGGGCCGATCAGGAATGCGGCGTTTCGGGTGAGGCCCCACTCAGGGCGCGTCTGCGCGCCATCGTTTGCACGACGGCGGAATTCGGTCAACAAGTCTGCCGGCGGCAGGTCGGCACCCATGCACAGCGCAGGCGCACGTTCGCGCCGGATGCGTTCACCGGCCGCGGCAAACGCCTGCTCCATTTTTTTCCAGCGAGTCAGCGCCACCGGTGACAACAGATCAAGATCGAAACCCGTTACCTCGTCGGTCGTGGTGTCGTGCAGCGCACCCACGAATACGGTTTCCGGCGGAATGTCGAGGCCGTGCTGGCGCAAACCCGCTCGCACCTCGACATCGTTGAGCAACGCCGCCAGCGCGCGCGCGTTGGCTTCACCCGGACGGCCATGGCATGCGCCGCAATCGAGGGTCGATGCATGCGCGTTGTTGGTGCAGTGCCCCGCGTGGCCGCACAACACCACGAGTGGCGCGAGGCGGTCGTCCAGCCCCAGTGTGTGCAGCACGCCTGCGGCCAGTTCCGCGCGTTGCGCGACGTCGAGTCCAGTGATCACGGGACGGCACTGTTCCTGCGCGGCGACTGGCAAGCCGAGGCGATCGGCACTGACGCGCGGTTTCGTGGATGGCCGGATCCAGCGCGCGATCTTGCCGAGGTAGCCGACACCGAACGCTTCGACGAAGGAAAACGTCGCGCTGGACCAACGCACGGTGCCGAGCCACTGGTCGAGTTGTGCGAGGCGCTTCCAGCGGGCGACCCGTGCCGCAGTCGAGCGTGCATCGTCAACGGTGGCGTCGCCCGGCGCGGTCACGACATCCTGCACGGCGATGCTGGGGTAAGCCAGACCCGGCAACTGTGGACGGTGAATGTCGGTGCCCAACAGGTTGTAATGCATCGGCAGGCCGAAGAAGCCGGCGAACGCGCGGGTCTCGACGCCGGGCGCGACCGCTTCGAGCGTACGCCGCATGGCTTCGCTGCGAGTGTCGATACAGAACACGGCCTGTGCTTCAGGCGCCTGTTTCGCGACGGGTGCAACCGCCGTGCGCAACTTGGTGGCAAGTTCACGTTGGTAGCTGGCTTCCAGCGCTTGTTGCCACACCTCGTCTACCACCAGCGTTGTGTCAGCCGCATCGATGCGTGCGACGCAGTCGTTCCAGTTCGCGGCCAGCGTCGCACGGGCGACACGCCGCCGATCAGGCGTTGCGCAACGGACCAGGATGGCCTCCCACATGAGGCGCGCTACCAGGAGATCCGACAGCCGCCGATCGGTTTCGCCGCCCGGTGCCTTCTGCCACTGGATGTACGCGCACCACGAGGCCCAGCCGTTGATCGACAGCAGCAGCGCCTCGAAGTAGTTTTCCCACGCAGCTTCGGGCACTCCCAGTTCATCCATCGCCCACGGCACGGCTTCTTCGGCGTGCCGCGGCAACCCGTGCAGGTGCCGCGCGAGCCCGGGCACGCCAAGCATTGATGGCAGTCCATGGTCGTGCTGCGCGCTTTCACGCCAGAACTCGTACAGGCCGGGCGCGCCCGCAGCACGCCAGTCGGCCTGTTGTCGATCGAAGTACGTTGCGCACGTCTGGCTCAATTGGAACACGATGGCAGCGCGCCATGGCCAGCGCCTGTTCTTCTGCATCGCGTCGTCGAGCAGATCGACCAACAGTGGTACGCGTGTGACACATGGAGGGCGCGCCAACTCTGCGATGCATGTTTCCGCGGTCACGGTGCGGGGTGCGTGCATCGCATTCATCTTGAGCGCGACTTCCAGGTCCGCACGCGCGATGCGGCCTGCATCCCATTCGCGACGGATGTACGCGCGGTCAGGAAACACGCGGAAATCGCCCAGCACCGCAAGCCGCGCGGCCACGTGGCGAATGGGCATGCCAACGCGCCGCCAGTGCGGATTGACTGCCACCGCCTGGTCGAGTGGCCACGTTGGCATGATGGTGGCACACGCACGCGTGATGGCGGCAGCCAATGCAGCATCGCGGACGGCGTTGGCTGGCGCGGCGGGTTTGGCGGCAACCTGGGCTTGCAGCGTCATCATGCCTCCGAGTGCGTGGGCGAGGACGCGCGGGTGGTCAGCGCGGCGTCACGGGTTGTTCCGGCATCGGCCCATCGCGTTGGCCACAGTCGCAGCACCCAATGGGTGTAGCCCTCGTCCATGTAGAAACCCGCATACACCCAGCGTCGCAGCGTCACCAGCGCATGCGGCCACAGCTGGAACGCGGCCATCTCGAAGTACATCACCGTCATGCCGGCCAGGGCGAAGATGCCTGCCGCTGCCAGCGGCGCTTCACCGATACCCATCGGCGCGTGGTCGACGATGTACGTCGCCACGGTCAGGAAAATCGTGGTGCCCAACGCGGCGAGCAGACGCGCGGTGACGACGCCCGTGCGTTGCGGTGACGGCTTCGGTACCCACAACAGCGGCGCCCATGCGAGCGCCAGCACACAGCTCCACCACCACGGCCACGCGTGGTAGCCGGCCAACCACTGCAGGCCGAACACGATGACCAGCGCCACCGGCATGGCCCACAGCATGCTGACCCACGAATTCTCCACCTCGCCGGTGATGAGTTTGCGGCCGGCGTCCTTGACCGCGCTCGAGGCATTCAGGAAGTTGTGAGCCTTGTACAGGGAATGACCGAGCAGGTGCAGCGCGGCAAACAGATACAAGCCCAACCCGCACTCCAGCACCATGAAGCCCATCTGCGCGATGGTCGACCACGCAAGATGTACCTTCTGGCTGACGCGCGTCAGCAGGACCAGCCCGGCGACCGCTGCCGACACCAGCCCGAACACCACGAGCAGCCAGCGCGCCGGCAACGCAACGCCCAGGAGTGGTGCGAACAGCACCAGCACGTAGCCGCCGAGATTGACCACCCCCGCATGCAGCAAAGCCGAGACCGGTGTCGGCGCTTCCATCACTTGTACCAGCCACCCGTGGACGGGCATCAGGGCCGTGCGCGCAATCACCGCCAGGGCGAGGCATACAGCGCTCCAGGCCAGCTGCAAAGACGTGTGGC
Source organism: Rhodanobacter sp. (assembly GCA_036833615.1). Taxonomy (GTDB): domain Bacteria; phylum Pseudomonadota; class Gammaproteobacteria; order Xanthomonadales; family Rhodanobacteraceae; genus Rhodanobacter. The sequence continues at coordinate 3,982 of DAITPL010000050.1, read as the reverse complement.
CGGCTGCGATGTACGTCCACAAGGCCGACAACGACCCGCTGCCCACCTGCGACCACGCCAGCCCGGCTGCGACCAGCAGCAGTACGTCGGCCGCGCGATCGGTCACCATCTTTTTGTGCGCCGCCAGCAACGCAAACGGGCGATCCGGGTAAAAGCACAAAAGATCGTGCATGGCCCACTGGATGGCCGCCCACGCGGCGATGAGTACGATCCAGTGGTTGGCGAGCAACAGCACATGCACGGAGGCCAGTACGGCCGCCAGCGCCGCGATATACCTTCGCTGGCGCGGCTCGCCCTGGAGGTGCCTGGATGAATAGACGCCGATGGCCGTGCCCAGCAGCTGGACCAGGAGGCTGACCCATGTGCCGAACTGATTGGGCGCAAGCCAGCCGTCGGTGCCTGTCGTCACGCCATGACCGGTTACGGCCGTGAGCAGTTCGACCACCAGGGCGGCCAGGGCAAAGACCAGCGCTGCGAAGGCCACGCGATTGAACCGGCGCCACATCCGGACAATATCCGAACCATCCCAATGCGCCCGTACGGCGACCATGACCATCAACGCCGCCGGCACCATACCCAGCGCGAAATTCCCCTCGAACAAACCGATCATCCCGCACCTCGTCAAACCCGGGCGGCATCATTCTCGGTTTTGTGTGTTCTGTAAATTATATTTATAATTTGTGTCCGTTCTAAAAAGTAGAACCAATGGATATCGATCAGTTGAATTTCAAGCATTTGTTTTACTTTTGGCGAGTAGCCAAGGAAGGCTCGCTGACCCGCACCAGCCAACAAATCCACACTTCACAGTCGGCGCTATCCACGCAGATCAGGCAACTGGAGACGCGGATCGGCACGCGGCTGTTCGATCGCCGTGGGCGGCATTTGGAACTTACGGCCACGGGTCATCGGGTGTTTGCCTACGCCGACGGCATGTTCGAGTTGGGCGAACAGATGCTGGGCTGGCTGGATGGTCGCGACGAGGGCAGCGTGCGTGTGCGCGTTGGCAGCGTCGCCACCATGTCACGAAACTTCCAGGTCAACTGGCTGCGCCCGCTTTTTGCGAACCCAGGCGTTGTGCTCTCCGTGGATTCCGGCTCACTCGACGAGCTGGTTGCGCGACTGCTGCGTCATCAGCTGGACGTGGTGCTGGCCAATGATGCGGTTCCAGCGGATCCGGCGCACCCGGTGTCCTCACGTTTTCTTGGCAGCCAGGTCATCTCGCTCGTTGGCCGTGCCGACCGTTGGTCGGGTACCACGCTGGCAGTCCCAGACGGTCTGGCAGGCATTGATATCGCCCTGCCCAGTTCCCGGCACAGCGTGCGCACCCAATTTGACGCGTTGTGCATCGCAGCCGCTGTCGCGCCAAACGTGCGCGCCGAGATTGACGACATGACCATGTTGCGACTTGTCGCGCGCGACAGCGGCTGGATCACCGTGTTGCCCGAAGTGGTCGTACAGGACGAACTGCGTTCCGGAGTCCTGGTCAGTGTCGGTGAATCGTCACAGTTGACCGAACAGTTCTACGCCATCACGGACCCGCGCGAGCACGCCGTACGCCCGCTTGCTGAATTGCTGACACACACCACGACGGCTACCGCCTTCGAGGACGCCGTTCCGAGCGGTGCATAATGAGGCGGAGGAGAAGGTTATGCCCGACGTTGACGATACTGAGATCGAGGAAGCGGAGCGCCGCATCAAATGGGTGCTCGAGCACGAAAACATCCACCCATGGGTGAAGGACAGCCTGCTTGCAGCACTTGAGTGTGATCCGGTCTCGGCTTTGAATGACGCCGAACTGTTGCTGCATCTCATCCGGGCGCGAACCGATGCCATTGTCCAGGTGATGGTTGGGCTTGACCGGCGGACCGTCAATTAGGGTTTTCCACCAGCATCCGGTAGCGGAAGCTGCAGTGCGTTGCCTGCCACCCGCGCGCCAGCGCAGCCCTTGGCTTGATCGAGAAGTCGCCGTAACAGGGCAACCAATGCGGCGTCAGGTTCTTGGCCCGGCGGCCCGACGCAGCCGGTCGCGCAATGCGGCCCCAAGTCCTCCTTGAGCGGGAAGGCTGGCCACGATCACGTCACAGCCTTGCTGGTCGAACGAACGCAAGAACCGGTACAGGCACGATGCGAATTCCTCCAGCGAAGCCGGCACCATGATCGGCACGACACCCGCTTCGGCAGACAGGTCCTGGGGGAGGCCCGGCGGTACCAGCACGCCGACCCGCGAGCCCCCATGCGCCAACGCAATTGCTCGTGCAGGAAGCTCTTCCGGGGTGACCAGCACAACCCGGGCGTCGGGTGAGTAATGCAAGGGATGCTGGCCGGGCACGCGTACGGCAGCATCGCCCGTGGTCAGCGCCACATGGATGGTGTCTTCGATGTGCTCTGGTGGAATGCCGCCAGGGCGCAACAACCTGGCGGCACCGTTGCGTAGATCGACGATCGTTGATTCAACGCCTACGCGGCAAGGTCCGCCATCAAGGATGAAATCCACAGCCGCGCCGAGCTCCGTGCGCACATCTTCGGCACTGGTCGGGCTCAGGTGGGTGAAGCGGTTGGCCGAGGGTGCGACCACGGGTCGCCCGAATGCGCGGATAAGCCGCAACGTCAACGGATGCGCTGGAACACGCACGGCGACGCTGTCCTGTCCGCCGGTAACGGCCGGAAGCACGTTTGGATGGCGATTGAGCACCAAAGTCAGCGGGCCAGGCCAGAATGCCCGTGCCAACACCCGGGCGGACTCGGGTATGTCCGTGGCCCAATCGTCGAGCCAGTCCGCCTTCCCCAAATGAACGATCAGGGGATGGCTTGTCGGTCGCTTCTTGATGGCGAAAATCCTCGCCACAGCCTGCGCATTCGCAGCATCGGCTGCGAGGCCGTAGACAGTTTCGGTCGGAATCGCCACCACGGCGCCGCTGGCGAGCAAGTCGACGCAGTGGTCGATATCGCACGTGTCACTCATTGCCTGAACTTCTGTAGGTTGGTACCGATGCTACACTTGACCAGCTGACCCGTGTCATTCTCATTTGGCCACTGGGGCTATGTGCACCAGGGCGAGCACCCACACCATGCCGGTCGCGTTGTCCAGCCCATGGAACAGGCGATAGCCCTCAAGATGGCGCGCACGCTCTCCTTGCAAATGCGAGATTTGGCAAACATCGCGCACGTCCATCGCAATACCCTGAACGCCAAGCCGCAACCACCGAAGGTGCAAGGCCTAGGCAAAGCGGACTTCAGTACTCTCGACGGTACAGACTGACCCACTGCCGGCGCGGAAGCTGCGCAGTATCTGATTGTGGTGATTGACGATCTGCTCGGCGGTCAGCGCGCCGTTGTCAAAGGTGGTGTGTGCGTCCTTGACCAGTTCGACCGCATAGCCAAGCGAAGCGGCACGCCGGCAGGATGTATCCACGCAGTAGTCACTTTGCATGCCGACCACGACCAACCGTCGTACTGCCCGCTCCCTGAGCCAGGCCTCAAGCGACGTGCCGAGAAACGAGTCGCAGAAATCCTTGCCGATCACGCCATCGGCTGGTACCGGCACCAGGCTGCTGTCCAGGCTCGGATCAAGCTCCACCCGCCGATCCTGCATGAAAACGACGGGCGCGCCGCTGGCCCGGGCCCGGGCAACGAGTTGCTGGATGCGTGCGAGCACCGCGGCACCGTTCCACGGCCCTTCGTCAAGCAGTCCACGCTGCATGTCAATGACGAGTAGTGCGGTATCCAAGCCGCCTCCCTGCCTGCCCGGCGAAATGGTAAAAGCCAATTCTACCTTGCTGCATCGATACGGGCGGGGAGCGAACCTTCGGCCGAGTATCACCGTGACGAGGCAACCCGGCATTGTGCAAAACGACCTCGCGCACGATGTCAAAGCATTGCCTGCCGCCCGACTCTGGCCTACGGTTCCAATTTGCTGGAACCGAGGTATCGCCGTGAACACCATCGTCACAGAAATCGCAGACCGGATTTACCAGCTGTCCAC
>DAITPL010000049.1:0-19750 GCA_036833615.1 Rhodanobacter sp. | reverse complement strand
TCTCGTCGGTGATGTGCGGAATCACCTGCACGGTGGCGCCCAGATAGTCGCCGCGACGCTCCTTGCGGATCACACTTTCGTAAATCTTGCCGGTGGTAATGGAGTTCTTGCCACTCAGGCGCGTGCGCACGAAGCGCTCGTAATGACCCAGGTCGAGGTCGGTCTCGGCGCCATCGTCGGTGACGTATACCTCACCGTGCTGAAACGGACTCATCGTGCCCGGATCAACGTTGATGTACGGGTCGAGCTTCATCATGGTGACGGAAAGCCCGCGCGCTTCAAGGATAGACGCGAGCGATGCCGACGCGATGCCCTTGCCAAGCGAGGACACTACGCCGCCAGTGACGAAAATCAGGGGTGTCATGAAAATCAGCCATGCTGGAAATATGTATTTTAGCGACAGATTCCGTTCACTGCGCGTTGTCGCCGACAATTCATTTCATTTCGCCGGTGCGGCAGCGCCTCGCACACGCGGAACATGGCCGACGCGCCGGGCGTTCACCGCATTTCGGCAGGGTCATTCCCGCGGCGCAAACATGTCGCTCTGTTAGCATTTCCGCATGACCTCAACCATCCCTGCCCGCCTCACCGCTTTGCGCGCCGCCATGCACCAACATGGCGTGAGCGCCGTGCTGATTCCCACTGCAGACCCACATCTTTCCGAATATTTGCCGGCGCACTGGCAGGCGCGCGCATGGTTTTCGGGTTTCGACGGCTCGGCCGGGACGCTCGTGGTCACCCCGACCGAAGCCCGCCTGTGGACTGACTCACGTTATTTCGCCCAGGCCGAACGGCAACTGGCCGACAGCGGCGTCACGTTGATGAAACTGCGCGTGCCACACGCACCCGAGCACCTGGCCTGGCTGCAACAACACCTGCACGTCGGTGACACACTCGCCGTGGCTGGCGACAGTCTGTCACTGGCTACACAGCAACGCCTGCAGCAGGAGCTGTACGCATGCGGTGCCGCATTGCGCATTGATCTGGACCTGCCCGGCCTGGTCTGGACCGACCGACCGCCGCTGCCGACCGCGCCGGTGACCGCCCACGCCCCGGCCTATGTCGACGCGTCGCGCGTGGACAAGCTCGCCCGACTGCGCCGCGCCATGCATGGCCATGGCGCCGGACAGCACCTGCTGTCGAGCCTGGACGATATTGCGTGGCTGCTGAACCTGCGCGGCAGCGACGTGGAATGCAATCCGGTATTCCTCGCGCACCTGCTGGTCAGTGCCAACCAGCACGCCACGCTGTTTGTCGATTACGGCAAACTCAGCGACGCACTAGTCGCCGCGTTGGCCATCGACGGGGTGGACGTCGCGCAATACGCAGCCGTTGCTGCTGCCCTGGCCGCGTTGCCACCCGGCGAAACCCTCCTGCTGGATGGCGCCCACGTGGCCAGCGCCATCGCCGCGGCGATCCCGGTCGGCGTCAAACGCATCGACGCGGCCAATCCCAGTACCGCCTTCAAGGCCGTGAAAAGCACTGCGGAGCTCGATCATATCCGCGATGTGATGCGTCGCGATGGCGCCGCGCTGGTGCGGGCGTTTCGTCGCCTGGAACAGCGCCTGGCCGCCGGGGTAGTCACCACCGAAGTGGACGTCGATACGTTGCTGCACGAGGAGCGCTCGGCGCAACCCGGCTGGGTCGGTGAGAGTTTTGCCACGATCGCCGGTTATCAGGCCAACGCCGCACTGCCGCATTACCGGGCCACACCCGAACACCATCGCACGTTGCAGGCTAGCGGCTTGCTGCTGATCGACTCGGGCGGCCAATATCTCGGTGGCACCACCGATATCACGCGCGTGCTGGCACTGGGAGAAACCACGTCCGAGCAGCGGCGTGATTGCACGCTGGTACTCAAGGGCATGATCGCGTTGTCGCGCGCGCGCTTTCCGCAAGGGGCGAGCGGCCCGCAACTGGATGCACTGGCGCGCGCACCGCTATGGGCCTGCGGGCTGGATTATGGCCACGGCACCGGCCACGGTGTGGGTTACTTCCTCAACGTGCACGAAGGTCCGCACGGGATCCGTCCGCCGCTACCCGGTGGCGCGCTGGTGCCGCTGCAGATCGGCATGATCACGTCGATTGAGCCGGGTGTGTACAAAGCGGGACGGCACGGCATCCGGCACGAAAACCTGGCGGTCGTGGTGGCTGCGGAAAACACCGAGTTTGGCGAGTTTCTCGCCTTCGAGACCCTCACGCTGTGTCCGTTCGACCGGCGCACGCTGGAGCTCGGGCTGCTCGGCCCGGATGACCGTGCGTGGCTGGATGACTATCACGCGCTGGTGCGCGCCGCGCTCAGTCCGCTGCTGGAAGGCGTGGACCTGGCGTGGCTGGAACGACACTGCGCACCGCTGTCGGTGCCCGGTCGCGAGAAGCCACAGGAGCAGCCTTGAGCCGAGGAGCCGGGCCGCATCCTCAGCGAAAATGCTTGGCGCCGACCTCGACGACATCCGGATGCATGAAGTACTCATGCAGATACTTTTCGCCCTCGTCGCAGAATGCGGTGACCACCGTCTTCAGCTCGGGGAAATTCTCGCGAATGCGCTTGGCCGCGATCAGGTGCGCGCCCGAGCTTGGACCGCAGAACAAGCCATAGGTACGCGCCAATCGCTTCATTTCGCCGACCGCGTCGGTGCTGGATACGCTCAGCACCTCGTTGATCAGCGCGGAATGACGCTGAAAGATGCCGGGGACAAAGCCGTCGGAAATGCCTTCGATGTTGTGCATGGCAATTTCGCCACACAGGATCGTGCACGATTCCGATGGCTCCATCGCAAACAAGCGCACGTTCGGATTGACCGCGCGGAATGCCTGGCCGGTGCCGATCAGGGTGCCACCCGTGCCAACCCCCAGCACCAGCGCATCAGGCAACTGGCCGGCGGGCAACTGCGACAGGATTTCCGGTCCGAACACCAGGCGGTTTTCCTCCACGTTCCACTCTGACTCGAACTGGCCCGGCGCAAAATACCCCGGCTGCTGGCCAAGCTCGCGTGCACGTTTCAGTGCCTCATTGACATGGAAGTTGCCGCAGAACAACACCTCGGCACCATAAGCGCGCGAGATTGCCACGCGTTCGCTGGACATGCCCTCGGGCATCACCACCAGCATGCGATAACCCTTTACCGCGGCAACCATCGACAACGCGTTGCCAGTGTTGCCGCTGGTCGCCTCGACAATCGTGTCACCGGGCTTGAGCAAGCCTTCCTGTTCGGCCTTTTCGATCATGTACTTGGCAATGCGCGCCTTGATCGAGCCGGACGGGTTGAGAAACTCGACCTTGGCGTACACCCCTTCGATATCGAGCAACGGCGTGTCGCCCACGGCATCGAGAATGTTCGGCGAAACAGTGGTGAAGCGGGTAGCCATGTTGCAATGCTCCTTGATCCGGACGGATACAAGTCAAACGGGCGTACAGAACCTGTGCGCCCGCTGGTGTATTACAGGTTGAACGGCAGCAGAATTCTTCGCCAAGCCTAGCTCGCTGGCGTGGCAGGGTGCACATGCTGCATGGTGTCCAGCGCCAATGCCGAATGCGCATACGCGGCGCCAGCACGCATCTCGGCCGCCACCCAGATCGCCTCCATGATTTGCTGCTCGGTGGCGCCTTGCTTCAACGCCTCGGCCGTGTGGCCCTTGATGCAATACGGGCATTGTGTGGTGTGCGCAACGGCAACGGCGATCAACTGCTTGGTGACATTGGGCAACGCGCCGTCGGCAAACACCGCGGCACTGAACGCCTTGAACGCCTTCAGCGGCTCCGGCGCCAGTTCGCGGCGCTTGCGCGCGATGTCGATAGTGGCCTGCGGGTACATGGGTGCATCCATAGCTGTCTCCTTGTTGATCAGCGCGGCCGAGCCGCAAATTCCGCCGCCGGCAACCGATTATGCGATTCGTGCCGACATTCGCCTGATGATGCCACCGACGCCACCAGCCGCGTACCCGACGTCCCGCTGTGGGGGAACACGCCGCGACGCATTGCTGCGTCACCGCGCTCGATCCGTGCACGCGTGGCAACCATGCCGCTACAGACCCAGGTTGTTGTGTTCGAGTACGCGCTCGGCACGATAGCTTGAGCGTACCAGCGGGCCCGCCACCGCCTCCAGGAAGCCCATGCCCAGTGCAAGCTCGCGGTAAGCGTTGAACTGGTCGGGCGTGACGAACCGCGCTACCGGCAAGTGGTTCGGGCTGGGCCGCATGTACTGGCCCATGGTGACCACATCCACGTTTGCCGCGCGTATATCACGCAGCGTCTGCTCAAGTTCCTCGTCGGTTTCGCCCAGACCCAGCATCAGACTGGTCTTGGTCAGCGTTTTCGGCGCATGTTGCTTGGCGAACTTGAGCACGCCCAATGTCTGCGCATATCCGGCGCGCGCATCGCGCACCGGATGGGTCAGGCGTTCCACCGTCTCCACGTTCTGCGCATAGGTAACCAGCCCCGCATCCAGCACCGTCGCCACCGACTCCAGGTTGCCGGCAAAGTCCGGCGTCAACGCTTCCACCGCCGTTTTCGGCGAGCGCGCGTGGATCGCCGAAACGCATGCCGCGTAATGCGCTGCGCCACCGTCGGGCAAGTCGTCGCGATCGACTGAAGTCAGCACGACATATTTCAAGCCCATCAGCGCCACCGCATCGGCAACCTCCATCGGCTCCAGCGGATCAAGCCAGCCGTTTGGATTGCCCGTGCTGACCGCACAAAACTTGCATGCGCGCGTGCACACCGAACCCATCAACATCAACGTGGCCGTACCGCGGCCCCAGCATTCGGCGATGTTCGGGCACTTCGACTCGGCGCACACGGTGCTCAGTCGATGGCTGTGCACAATGTGTTTCACCTCTTCGTACTGCGCGCCGCTGGGCAGCTTCACCCGCAACCACGGTGGCTTGCGGCTGACATCCGGCACCGCACTCAGGGCGTTTGGCTTGATCCCGCCCTTGATCGCCCGCGTGCCTTGTGGACTGGTGAACTTGGTTCCATCAGGAACGCGTGCGGGAGTTTCGCTGACACTGGTTTCGCTGCTCGCCATAAGGTCATATTCCGCGGATGTTGGCAGTCTCGTGCGCGCTCTGCACGGCTGCAATGACGTATATCAAAGGTCCCGGAACCCGCATCGCGACGCCACCAATCGACATCGACCACGGTGGGGTTCAACGGCGCTTGGGTGGGACCAGCCGGAGTTTCATCGGCGCATGCGCATAATTGCGGCACAGCATACGCTCGATCTCCGCAGGCGCCAGCGGGTAAGCATACAGATAGCCCTGCCCTTCCACGCACCCGGCCTGCAACAGGAAGTCGTGCTGCGCCTCGGTCTCGATACCTTCGGCGATGGTACTGAGGCCCAGGCTTTGCGCCATCGCCAGCATGGCCCGGGCAATGGCCACATCGTTCGTGTTGTCCGGCAAGCCGATGACAAACGAGCGATCGATCTTCAGGTGGGCAACCGCAGGCAGCTTGAGATAGGACATGGAGCTGTAGCCCGTGCCGAAATCGTCTACGGCAACGCCGATACCCAATCCCGCCAGCGTCTGCATGGTGCGCACCACCTCATCACCCAGGTGCAACATTGCGCTCTCGGTGATCTCCAGCAACAGGCGGGAAGAGGACACGTGCATGCTCTGCAGCGCACGGGTAACGCGCTCGACAAATGCGGGGTGGCCAAACCAGCGTGCGGAGATGTTGATGGCGACACGAATCGGCGGCACGCCCGCACGATCCCATGCCTGGATTTGCGCGCACGCCGCATGCATCACCCATTCATCGATGCGACGGATCAAGCCGAGGCTTTCGGCCACCGGAATGAAGTCCGCCGGCATCACCTCCCCACGTTCCGGGTGTTGCCAGCGCAGCAGTGCTTCAACCGCCACGATGCGACCAGTACTCATCTCGACGCTTGGCTGATACACCAGATGGAATTCTTCCCGTGCCAGCGCCTGTCGCAACTCGGTAGCCAACTGCAAACGCTTGCGTGTCTGCGCGTGCATCATCGGGGTATAGAAACGCAGCGCGTTGCGCTCCTCGGTCTTGGCCGCATACATCGCGGCGTCGGCATTGGCAATCAGGGTGGCGGGGTCTGCACCATCCAGCGGGTAGCCGGCAATGCCGATACTGGCACTGAGCACCACCTCGCAATCGTCCACATGCAGCGGCTCGGACAGCGTGGCCAACAGCCGATTGGCCAGCGAGCGTGCATCCTCGCGTACCCCGATTCGGCGCATCAATACCGTGAACTCGTCGCCGCCGATGCGGCCGGCAATGTCATCCGCGGACAGTTGCCGGTTGATGCGCTCGGCTACCTTGATCAACAACCGATCGCCAACCGCGTGGCTGTAACTGTCATTGACGATCTTGAACGCATCAAGGTCGATGAACAGCACCGCCGCAGCGCCACGTTCGGCAGCAGCCACTTCGATGGCGTCGGCGCTGCAGCGTTCAAACTCCGCGCGGTTGACCAGCCCGGTCAATGGATCATGTCGTGCCAGGTGTTCCAGATGCTGCTGATTGGCCTTGCTGGCGTAAATGTTGGTGAACACCGCGACGAAATACTGGACCGCCTTTTCCTCGTCACGGATCGCACTGATGCTCAGCTGTTCGGGGTAGGTACTGCCATCGCTGCGGCTGCTGCGCACTTCACCAATCCAGTTTTGGCCAGCCGCAACATCCACCCAGATCGAACACGGCAACGGTCGGCCGTCGGGCAGCGTGCGGTGTTCGTCCAGCAGCCGGCCCTGGAGCGCCTCGACGGGAATCCCGGTGATGCGAAACTGTGCCGCATTGGCAGATATCACTCGACGGTCGGCATCAGCGATAAGCACGCCTTCGACGATGCTCGCCAATGCCTCGGCGGCGATTCGGCGCTCGCTTTCCATGGCCACACGGTCGGAAATGTCGCGAATGATGGCCTGCCGGACCGGACGATCCCCCCAAATCACCACGCTGCTCTGGGTTTCCACTGGCCGCTTCTCGCCTGCCGCGCCCAGCAGGCCATTGACCGTGGCCACCCCGACCTTGCGCGGCACCGGGTGTTGGAACAAATGCAGAAAGCGGTCGCCCAGCAACTCGTGCGCGCTGCGCCCGGTCCAGGCCAAGGCAGTGCGATTGGCATCGAGAATGCGGCCATTGCCTTCGTCGACCATCACGATCGCATCTGCCGCGCTGTCAAACAGCAGCCGATAGCGTTCTTCACTGCCGCGCACGCTGGCCAGGATGCGGCGGGCCATCAGCAGCCACAGCAGGGCACCAATGCACGCCGCTCCAAGTACCCCCGCAAACAGGACCCGGCCCATCCAGACGGAACCGGCCGCGATTTGTATCGAGAACGACTTGCTTCGGGGCTCTATGAAGTCATTGATCGCATCGATGCGTACGCGCTGACCTGCGATTTGCTCAACCGTCAATGTCCCACTGGCATACGCATGCTGCAGCTCAAGCGAAATTTTTCGCAGCTCTTCAATCGGTGCATCGACGGAACGCCAAGCGTGCAATGCGTCACGCATGTACGGCGCAGTGGAAAAATGGCGAACCATGAACACCACGCCCGGTATGGCGGAAGGTATGGCGCCGCTGCGGCGTAATGCACTCGCTACATCGTGGTAATCGTAGTGACCAGACTCGACGGCATCGCGCGCCCACCGGCTCGAGGCCAGGAGGTCGTAATTGCGCTTGAACCGGTCAAGATCCGTCCGGTTGCCGTCCGCAGCATAGGTGCTCAGATCAACCACTGCCTGCTTCTGTGCCTTGGACCAGACGCTCTCGCTGTTCAAAAAACCAGCGAGAGCAACCTGAAGCTGCAAAGCCCCCCAAGTCAAAGCCAGAACGAGCCCCACCATCGCCAGCAACGCGTAGGCCAAAGGCATCAGACGTCGCGATAGAGGCCGGTTCAAACTGGAAATTGGCGCAGGCATGATCCTCTTTGTCTCACAATTGGCTCGTCAATGCTCTGGTTGGCGCACTCGGCGAGACCGCAACAAGGTTCAAGCCACAGCCTCGCTGAGTTTCCCCCACGAACGATCGGGTTGGACACACCGGTCCAGCAACAGGCGCATGCTGGTATAGCTGCGTTTGATACATCCGGCAACATGCTCGACTTCATCGACCGCCGGTGCCATTCCCATCAAGGTACAGACGATCTCCAACGCCTCCCATGGATGCGTATCGTCATACTCCGCATGTAACTGAAGCCAGCGCAGCGTACGCACCCGCGTTTTCGCGGGGAAGCTACCAGTGTACTTCTTGCTCGAATAGATGAACTGGGCACACTCACCAGTCGCTCCTTCCACTGCATAATTGGCGGCCGCAATGCCCGCAGCCAACGTGCCATTGGTGCACACATCTTCACACCAGTTGGCCAGTGCCTCCGTGCCGCGTACCGGCACGCCACCAAGCAGTTCATCTCGCGCGACACCAGCGCCCTCGGCCCAATCCAGCCAATACTCCGCATGGTTTTGTTCGACCCGGATATTGCGAACCAGCCACCGACGCGCAAGGTTGTCGCCAGGGCTGCGACCATAACGCGTCTTGAGCAAACTCAATGCCATGTAACCGGGGAAACGTTCGATCACCGGCCAGATACCCTTCATGAAGGTTGCGGTCCCAGCATAGCCGAGCGTCCCCTCCGTCATCATTTCACGCAATTCATGTGTCGCCAGGCTCTGCCTGGTGCTCTCACAGTCGATCACCATGTCCTGCGCCCACTGCGGATAGCTGCTTAACTCAGTCAACGGGCCGGTACGTTCGAAACGAGTATTCACGTCTTTCTCCTTAGGGTTGGATACGTTCAATTGCAGTACTCACCTTCCCGCCGCAGGGTCACTGCGGTCGGCCTTGCATGGACGTCGCACGCGACGCCACCCCCTGTCCTCGACAGCCTCCTGGTCCAAGACTGTGCCATGCCCCGGGCCTGGAAACTGCCAAACCATGCCTGGTAACGGCGCGGTCATGGCGTCCCCGCGCAGTCGACGCCGGCCACCGCCACCCACAACGCGCAAAATCCCCCATGAGCTCCGCTTGCACCTGTTTTCCGCCACCACTGCCGGTGCCAGCCATCGCACTATGCATGATCCCCACACGCCAGCTTTCCCGCGCACCATAACCCGCGAGCCGTCTATCCGCACGAAATTGGATTACGAACGGCCAGTTTGGTCCCCGCAGGCCCGGCGACATACCCATCGGCAGGGCGCAAAACAGCTCACACCACTGCCAATGGCGGGTGGCGCACGCAGTAGACCATGCGCGTGCTGCCGATCGCCATGCCATCCGCGCGGCACAAACAGAAACAGCGACCATCGGCCGCTGTTTCTCGTTCGTCGCCAGCACTCGCCGGCGAGGTTATGGCACAGCTGGTGATTCGCCTGCCGCCTCGTGCATGTAGGTGGGCGTGTTCGCATACGGTGCCGGCACGTCCCACATGCGCGCGGCGTACCACACGGCCCAGGCGACGACAAACAGGCACAACACCCATACCCACACCGGGATTTGCGAACGTGCTTCGGCACGGCGCGGATCAAACGGGTCGTCGGCGCTGAATGCGTCCACGGTGAAGCGCACATTGCCGCGGCGGACAGAATTCGGACGCAGCCCGGAGACCGTGATACCCGGGCCGTTGTGCACCACGAAAGGTACTTCTTCCACGCCCTCGTGGCCGTTCTGGCCTTCCGCGCGAATTACCAGCCGATGGGGGCCATCTTCCAGCGTGCGCGTATCCAGCGTGATATCCGTGGGCAACTCGCGGTCGATGATCGGCTGCGGGTCGCCATCCAGATACACCCGCACATGCGGTTTGGCCCAACCGGATGGATCTGCTGTGGCTTCCTTCACGCTACTTTTCCTCGCTCAACGGTCATCACGCAACACTGTGTACTTGGGATGGTGCGGATCCTTTTCACCCGGGCGCAGCAACAACCAGAACATGAGGACGAAACAGGCCACGGTAATCGTGCCAGCGACGCCAATGATCGCCACGTTGCCCCAGAATGGACCAATCAAATGATGATGCACGGCAACCTCCGTTCCTGCTCAACCTTCGCACGCGACGCGTCGATCATGGCGTCTTCGCCCGCTCGGCAGCCACGTCGGCTGCGGTGACCGGCTTGCCATGGTTGCCCCATGCACCACGTTCGTAATCGATGATGTTGGCGATGTCGGCATCGCTCAGCATGTCGGCAAACGGCGGCATCGGGCTGCCGTACTTCACGCCGTCGATCACCAGGTCATGCGCGCCGCGCAACACGACATGCATGTGCTGGGTCGCATCGTCGTCGTTCACCGCCGCGTTGCCCTTCAGTGGCGGGAATGCGCCCGGCAGGCCTTCGCCGGTTGCCTGGTGGCAGGACGCACAGTTCGCAGTGAACAATGCCGCGCCTTTGGCTGGATCGTAAGCCGCCCCCGCTGCCGGCGTTGGCGCACTTGCGCCACCCGTCGCGGCCGCCGCGGCTGACGCTGTCGCCGGTCCGGACATCGACGCCATCGACCCCTCGCTGCGGGCCACATCGGCTGCGGACAACGCCGGCTGCTTCAAGGAGGCGAGATAAGCGATCAACGCTTCCGCCGCATGCGTCGGCACCACCACGCCTTGCGTCGGGGCATAGGCCTTCGGCAATGCCACGACGGTTGCGCCCGCCGGCGCTGCCGGCACCACGTCAAACAGCCAGCTGAAGGCGGGCATGATCGACGCCGGCACGACCGCACGCGGATTGTACAAATGCAGGTACTGCCACACGGCGCTGGGCTGGCGCACGCCGATATTGGTCAGGTCCGGCCCAGTACGCTCGGAACCAAGCAACTCCGGCGTCTGGTACTTGAAATCGCCGGCCATGGAGGGACGGCCAAATACCTTGTCCTGCTGCAGCGGGCGTACCTGCTGCGTATGGCAATAGCTGCAGCCATTCGCCACGTACACGTCGCGGCCCTCGGCCTGCAACGGGGTCAACGGAACGACGTTGGGGCCGGCGGGAATCTTCGACAATTCGATACCCGGCAGGATCGCCATCAGCACCGCGAGACAGGCGTAGACCAGGGTCGAGCCGCCGACAATCAGCACCAGCTTGTTCATGCCACCGCCTCCTCGGCACGCAGGGCTTCCACTGGTGGCACCTCCGCGCTGCGGCCATAACACATGCGCCACACGTTCCAGGCAAACACGACATGGCTGAGGAACATCAAGGTGCCGCCCACCCCGCGCCAGACGTAGTAACTCTGCATGTCAATCACGGACTGGATGAACGGCAGGCCATGGATCCAGTCCAGGCCCTGGATGGTGCCGCCGATCGACAGCGCGATGACGTAGATCGAACTGCCCACCAGCGCCATCCAGAAATGCATGGCCAGACCCAACGTGCCGGGGTGCTTGCCGGTGGCCAACGGCAGGCACGCGTAGATGCCACCCCACACGGCAAATGTCACAAAGCCATACATCGTCAGATGCGAATGGCCGACCGTGAAGTTGGTCAGATGCCAGATTTCCTGCAGTGACCGAAATGCTTCCAGCGTGCCTTGAGTCGACCCGATCAGGTAACCCATCACGCCGACAAAGATGAACATCAGCGGGTACGAATGCACCATGTCCCGGGTACGACCACGCATGGTCAGCAGGTAGTTCGCGCTACCGCCCCACACTGGCACCAGCATGGCCACGCTGAACACGATGGCGGTCGTCTGCAGCCACCACGGCAGCGGGCTGAACAGGAAGTGATGCGAACCGATGATCGGGTAGAAAACCAGGTTGGTCCAGAACGCGAACACGCCCAGCGCGTACGAATAAATTGGCCGGCTTAGCAGCTTCGGCAACGCGTAATAGAAGATGCCCAGCGCGAGCGGCGTGAACCACAGGCCCACGGCGTTGTGCATGTAGAAACCGGATACCGCAACCTGCCCCAGTCCATGCTGGTACCACGGCAAAACGCCAACGGTGGCGATGATGCACGTCCACAGCACGCCACCGATGATGTACCAGTTGGACAGGTAGATGTCTTCGCTGTTGCGCCGCGCGACCGTACCAATCAAATTCCAGGCCGTGACCGCCAGCGCAGCCAGGAAAATCAGGCGCACCGGCCACGGCCACTCGCGATATTCCAGGTTGCCGTCGTTGTAGCCCAGGTCAAGCGCTATCGTGCCGAGCACGGCGGCCAGGTTGAACAACACCAGGCCAATCCACGCCAGCTTGGCGCTGTACAACTTGGCGCCGCTGCTGCGCGCAGCCACGTAATAGCTGACGCCGACCAGCGCAATGCTGGCGAAACCGTAGAACGTGTCGTTGATGTGGATGGGACGCAGCCGCCCAAACGTCAACCATGCACCCGGGCCAAAATCCGGTGCACCAAACTTGAAAGCGAGCAGCAGACCGATGCCGGTGGCAAACAGCAACCAGAAGGTGGCAGTTGCTACATAAGCGGCAAATACCGAGACCAGTGCGCGGTCATCCTGATCACTGACAACAGAATGCTGCGCCGAGACTCTCGTCTGCATCGTTACGCCCTTGCTTGCGTGGGGTGCGGCGTCCACCCGGGCGTCGATCGCGGCGCATGTTAATGCGCGTCTCGCCGCACAAACCTTGACCGAGGTCAGCGCGAACCGCCAAATCGACGCTTACATCACGCCAAGCCCCACCCGCCGCCATTCGCGGGCATGCGGCAAGATGTCGCATGCGGCCCGGAGCCGCATCTGCCGGCCTCTACCGGACGCGACCGCCGGCTCACGTGAAGCACGCGGCTTGCGCGCGGAGATGGCGGCACAGTGCCGGCAATACCGGCGCGCCAAAATCTCATCCACCGATGACCAACCACTCAGCGTCCGAAGATGATCTCGTCGCCTTCGTGGTCGCGATCCCAGCTGCGCAGCTGGTCGCGAATGTGGGCGACACACTGGCGACCCAGTGCGTTGCGCTCTTCGTCCAGCACCAGCCCATCCAGCAGCTCGGCCATGCGCTGCGCAGTCGGCAGCATGGCATCCCATGCGTCCAGCGCCGGCAGTGGCGCGGGCAAGGTCATGAAAAAGCTCACGCCCGGCGTGTGCAACAGATCCAGACGGGCCAGGTCGAAATTGCCCGGCTTGAGCATGTTGGCGACACTGAAGATCGGCCCCAGTTCACGCTTGCCATCCACCAGCCGGTGATAGATGCCCATGTCACCAAACTCCAGTCCCGCCTTTTCCGCAGCGACAATCAAGTCCGGTCCGTTGAAGAGCGTTCCCTCGCGTGCCACCACGAACAACGAGACGATGCGCTCCACCGGCAAGTGTGCCGGACGCCGACCGACGTCGGAGTGCAGCGGCGTGGTCGCCGACACTGACGCTGTCGGTGCGTCGCCGGATGCCGCGGCAACGGTTGGCACCGGCTGCGGTGATGGCGCCGCCGACGCACGCTCTGGTGGTGCACGCAATGCATCGATGATCGAGGCCACATGGTCGGCCAGCCCGGACTGCGCCTTGGCTACCGGCGCAGCGGCCGGCGCATGCTCGCCGGACAGCGTGGCACCCAGGCGTTCCAGCTCGGCCCGCAGACTCACATCCAGCTCGCCCTGGTGCAGCTCCGGAGTCGCGCCAGAACGCGTTGGCGGCGTATCCAGTGCGCTGAAGGAAAGCTCGTCGCCGTCAGCGGGGCGATCGCCAAGCACCGGCTCCACCCGCTCGCCCTTGTGCGCCCCCGGTGCTGGGCGGCGTTTCCCCTGCTCCTGCTTCGGCTGGCCGAACAACCAGATCAACGCCAGCGCGATGACCCCGACGATCGCCATCGGCACGCCGATAGTCGGATTCCAGGCGAATGCGAGCAAGAGCGATGACGGCATCATGGGGTTCCTCAGGCAGCCCCCGCCAGTTTAGCTGCTTCAGCCAGGTCCACCTGCACCAGCCGCGACACGCCCGGCTCACGCATGGTCACGCCACACAGTTGGGTAGCCGCTTCCATCGTGGCCTTGTTGTGGCTGATGAAGATGAACTGCACTTTCTCGCTCATTTCGGCGACCAGGTTGGAGAAGCGCCCGACGTTGGCCTCGTCAAGCGGGGCGTCCACTTCATCCAGCAGGCAGAATGGCGCCGGGTTGAGGCCGAAGATGGAGAACACCAGGGTGACCGCAGTCAGCGCCTTCTCGCCACCGGAGAGCAAGCTGATGTTGGACACGCGCTTGCCCGGCGGACGCGCCATGATCGACACGCCAGTGTTGAGCAGATCGTCGCCGGTCAACTCGAGATAGGCGTGACCGCCGCCAAACAATCGGGGAAACAATTCCTGCACACCGGCGTTGACCTTGTCGAAGGTTTCCTTGAAGCGCTGGCGGGTTTCGCGGTCGATCTTCTTGATCGCACCTTCCAGCGTCTCCAGCGCACTGACCAGATCGGCCAGCTGGTTATCCAGATAGATCTTGCGCTCGCTCTGCTCGGTGTGCTCCTGGATCGCGGCGAGATTCACCGGTTCCAGGCGCGCAATCTTCTGCCCGAGGTCGGCCAGCTGGGTGCGCCACTCGTCGGCGTCAATATCCGCAGCCAGCTCGGCCAGCAATGGTTCCAGATCAAGGCCGGCGGCCGCGATGGCGGCGGCCAGTTGCTCGGCGCGCAATTGCAGCGCCTGTGCCGCCAGGCGCTGGTCGGACACACCCGCGCGCAACGTCGTCAGGGTCTGTTCCAGCACTTGCCGGTTCTGTTCCAGCTGGCGGATGGCCTGGTCACAATCTTCCAGCGCGCGGCGCGCTTCGACCAACTGCTTGTCCACCAGCAAACGCTGCTCCAGATAAGTCTGCCGCTCACCTTCGAGTTCAGCCGTGGGATCGGAGCCAGCGGCGAGTTGGGCGCTGAGCTCGTTGCGCCGTACTGCAATTTGTTCCAGCTGGGCAGTCATGCGCGCCAGCGACTGTTCCAGCGACGCCAGTGACGAACGGCGGGATTCCAGCGCCAGCGCCAGCGAGTGCGACTGATCCGCCGCCTCGCGTGCATTCATGCGTGCTTCCTCGCGCGCTTCGAGCAACCCACGCCGCTCGTTTTCCAGTTCGCGGCGCTGGTCTTCCATGTCGCCCATCACCCCGACGGATTCGTCCAGGCGAGTCCGCGCGTCACGCGCCTGGCTCTGCATTTCTTCCAGTTGTCCGGCCAGGTCGACCAGTTCACCCGCGACTTTCTCGGCACGCGCACGCGTGGTCTCCAGCTTGCCGCGATGGCCTTGCAACTGGCCCGCAAGTTCGGACTGCAGGCGATGGGCCGCGTACAACTCGCGCTGCGTGTCGTCGCGTGCCCGCTCGGTCGCGAATTTGCGCAGGCGCAATTGTTCAAGTTGGCCGCCGGCTGTTTCCAGCTGGGCTTCCAGGGTGGCGATCTGTTCGGTCAGCAAGCGCAGCTCGCGCTCACGCGCCAGTACGCCGACATGATTGCCTTGCGCGCGCCGCACGCGTGCCCATTGCGGAGCCAGCCACTCGCCGCCGCGGGTAATGATGGATTGCTGCGCGCCGAGTTCGCCGAGCCGACGGCGTGCCTCGTCCAGGGTTTCCGCGATCTGCACGTTGGCGAGCAACGGCAATACCGCCGCCGGCCCGTGGACACACGCCGCCAGCGTGCCCTCGGCACCCTGCCCGCCGCCTCCGGCGGACAGCAACGCCAGATCTGCCGCGCCCAGGTTGCCCAGCTCAGCGGCCAGGCTGTCCAGATCATCGACCAGCAGGCCGTCCAGCCATCCCGCCAGCACGGTTTCCACGGCGGATTCCCAGCCATCGTCCACCTGCAGTACGGCGCCAAGGCGGCGCGCGGCATCCAGCCCGAAGCGCGTCAGCCAGCCACTGGCCGCACTCTCTTCCTGACCGAGCGCCGCGTGCTGCAAGGCTTCCAGCGATGCCTGCCGACCGCGTGCGGCCTGCAATTGCTGACGCGCCTCGTTGAGCACTGACTGCAACTGCCGCTCTTCCTCCAACGCTTTTTCGTGGCTGGCCTTGTGCTGATCCAGCAACTCGCCGAGGGTTTCCACCCGCTCGTGCTGCTCGGCGTGGGCGCTGCGCAGCTGGGCGCCGGCGGCTTCGAGCGCAGCCACATCGACCGCCTGCCGCTCCGTCTCCAGCGCCTCGCGCCGGCGCGACAGATCAAGCCCCTGGCGATCCAGATAATTGAGCTTGGTCCGCTCCACTTCCGCGGCGCGATTGGACTCGCCGGCATTGCGGGTGTGGGTATCCCAACGCTGCTGCCAGTCGGCCAATTTCGCCTCGGCAGCGCGTTGTGCCTCGGCAGTAACCTCCTGCAGTTCCTGCAACGCCTGCAATCGGGGCGTACCTTCGGCCAGCGCCTCGCTCAGCGTGGTCTGCTGCTCGCGATCCGTGCTGATCTGTGCCGCCAACCCGGCATGTTCCTGCTCCGCACTGCCCAGAGCGCGCTGCAGGCGTTCACCGGTCTCCCGGTTGTGCTGCACCTGCTGCTCGACGCGCGCGATCTCGGCACCGACGCGGTATACCTGCGCCTGCACGGCATTGAGGTGCTCGTTGGCGCCCACATGCCGTTCGCGCAAGGCCTCGATCTGCGCCTCGATCTGGCGTTGGCTGGCGAGCTGCTTTTCAATCTCGATTTCCGCCGCCGACAGACCGGCACCGGCACCGGCGTGCTGCGCTTGCAATGCGCGATACTCCAGCGCCTGCAATGCGGCTTCCTTGTGCGTCTGCTCGGCCTTCAGCGCCTTCCAGCGTTCCGCCGCACGCGCCTGGCGATGCAGATGTTCCAGTTGCTTGTCCACCTCGTCACGCACATCGCGCACACGGTCGAGGTTTTCGCGCGTGGCCTTGATGCGGCTCTCGGTTTCCTTGCGCCGTTCCTTGTATTTGGAGATGCCGGCAGCTTCTTCCAGATGATTGCGCAACTCGTCCGGGTGCGCCTCGATGATCTGGCTGATCATGCCCTGCTCGATGATCGAGTAGCTGCGCGGACCCAGGCCGGTACCAAGGAACAAATCCGTGATGTCACGCCGCCGGCAGCGCGTACCGTTGAGCAGGTATGCGGATTGACCATCGCGGCTGACCTGGCGTTTGACCGAAATTTCAGCGTACTGGCCGTACTCGCCCGGCACCGTGCCATCGCTGTTGTCGAAGATCAGCTCGACCGTGGCTTGACCCACCGGCTTGCGCGCGCTCGACCCGGAAAAGATCACGTCGGTCAGCGAATCACCGCGCAGCCGGCTGGCCGCACTTTCGCCCATGACCCAGCGGATGGCATCGATGATGTTGGATTTGCCGCAGCCGTTGGGGCCGACCACGCCGATCATGTTGCTGGACAACTGCAACGTGGTCGGGTCGACAAATGACTTGAAGCCGGCAAGTTTGATCGTGGTCAGGCGCATACGCACTTCATTGAATGGTGGGCGAGCTTGGCGGCCTGGACAGTGCAGCACTGTGCCAAACGCCATGTACGGGCGCAACTCGCACCATGCCCGGGTGGCAGTCGAAGAAGCGGATGCTCACGGCGCCGCCTGGGCATCTATGGCCAAGGCGTGGATGCCGTGCTCCATCAGGTCGGCCACCGCCGCGTAGATCACGCGATGGCACTGCACGGTGGTCATGCCGACAAACGCCGCACTGACGATGTGTACGTGGAAGTGACCCTTGCCCTCGCCGGTGTGGCCGATATGCCGGTGACCCTCGTCGAGAATCTCCAGTGCAGTCGGGGCAAACGCCGCCTCCAGCCGTTTGCGGATCGTCGCCACCAT
Source organism: Rhodanobacter sp. (assembly GCA_036833615.1). Lineage (GTDB taxonomy): Bacteria > Pseudomonadota > Gammaproteobacteria > Xanthomonadales > Rhodanobacteraceae > Rhodanobacter. The sequence goes on along the minus strand of DAITPL010000049.1, from coordinate 2,096 downwards.
CGGGTTCGGGATGGACGGCGTACTCATGCGGCGGGCAACACCTTGATGAATGGCTTGACTTCAGTGCGGGCATAGACGCCCGCGGCCAGATAGGGGTCGGCACCGGCCCAGGCCTGGGCTTCCGCGAGCGAAGCAAACTCCGCCACGATCAGGCTGCCGGTGCAGCCGGCGGGGCCCGGTGTGGCGCTGTCGATCGCCGGAAACGGCCCGGCCAGCAACATCCGCCCCGCCTCCTGCAGCTGTTGCAAGCGTGCCAGATGCGCCGGCCGCGCGGCCTGGCGCGCAGCGAGTGAATCAGGGTTGTCAGTACCGATGATGGCGTACCACATGGTTCAGGCCTCCGGACGCATGTACGGGAACAACAAGACGTCACGAATGGAAGCCGAACCGGTCAGCAACATCACCAGGCGGTCGATACCGACGCCGAGGCCACCGGTCGGCGGCAAGCCGATTTCCAGCGCACGGATGTAGTCGGCATCGAAATGCATGGCCTCGTCATCGCCCGAATTCATCGCGTCCACCTGGCTCTGGAAGCGTGCGGCCTGGTCTTCCGGATCGTTCAACTCGGAAAAGCCGTTGGCGATTTCGTTGCCGCCGACAAACAACTCGAAACGATCGGTAAAGCCCTTGTCGGTATCGCTTTCGCGCGCCAGCGGCGACACCTCGACCGGGTGATCGATGATGAACGTCGGCTGCACCAGGGTGTGCTCCACGGTCTTTTCGAAGATCTCCAGCAGCAGCTTGCCCCAGCCGTAGCCGGGCTTGATTTGCGCCACACCGAGGCGCCTGGCGTGGGCGGCCATGGCGTCGCGGTTGCGCAGATCTTCGCGGCGGATCTCCGGGTTGAGTTCCAGCACTGCGTCCTCCATGCGCCAGCGGCGGAACGCCGGGCCGACATCAATGTCGGCGCCATCCCAGTGCAGTGCCGTGGTACCCAGCACCGACTGCGCGGTGTCGCGGATCAACGCCTCGGTGAGATCCATGATGTCGTGATAGGTCGCGTAGGCCTGATACAACTCGAGCATGGTGAACTCGGGATTGTGCCGGGTCGACACGCCTTCGTTGCGGAAGTTGCGGTTGATCTCGTACACGCGGTCGAAACCACCCACCACCAGCCGCTTCAGGTACAACTCCGGCGCCACGCGCAGGTACAAGTCGAGATCCAGCGCGTTGTGATGGGTGACAAACGGCCGCGCCGTGGCACCGCCGGGAATCATGTGCATCATCGGCGTTTCCACTTCCATGAAACGTCGCGCCGGCCGCTCCAGCCACTGGCGGATAAAGCCGATGATTTTCGAGCGTTGCGCGAAGGTGCGACGCGACTGCTCGGTGACAATCAAATCGATATAGCGTTGGCGATAGCGCTGCTCCACGTCGGCCAGGCCGTGAAACTTGTCCGGCAGCGGACGCAAACTCTTGGTCAGCAGGCGCAAACCGTCCACGCGTACCGTCAATTCTCCGGTGTGGGTACGCATCAGCGTGCCTTCGGCGCCGACGATGTCACCGACGTCCCAGCCCTTGAATGCCGCGTAGACATCTTCGGCCACCGTGCCCAGGCGGATGAACAGCTGAATGCGGCCGGAAAAATCCTGCAGCTGCACGAAGCTCACCTTGCCCTGCACACGTTTCAGTACCATGCGCCCGGCAACCTTCACCCGCTGCGCGGCTGCCTCCAGTGCTTCCGTGGTGTGGAGGTCCTTGTCCGCAAACCCGGCCTGCAGGTCACCCGCAAAATTGCCCACGCGAAAGTCGTTGGGAAATGCCACGCCCTCAGCCCGCAGCGCCTTGAGTTTCTCGCGCCGTTCCGCGATGAGCTTGTTCTCGTCTGGCGCCGGTTCGGCGCTCGCGCTGGGGGACGTCACGTGGTCACTGGTCATGCGGTTTCCGAAGGTTGCTGCAACTGAGGAACAAGGTCAGGCGTCGACGCGTTTGGAGCCGGCTTCGAGACCCGATTTCAAACTGGCTTCGATGAACTCGTCCAGATCGCCATCGAGGACTTTCTGCGTGTCGGTGCGCTCGATGCCGGTTCGCAAATCCTTGATGCGACTCTGGTCCAGCACATAGTTGCGGATCTGGCTGCCCCAGCCGATATCCGA
>DAITPL010000048.1:0-20271 GCA_036833615.1 Rhodanobacter sp. | reverse complement strand
CGTTGTCGTGGGCCGATTCCGTGGCCAGCGAAAAATCCGCCGGGGCGACCATGAACACCGCGCGCGCCGTGGCTGTTGCGCACGGCGCGGGTAAAGCACCAAAGGCGTCGAGAAACTCCGTTGGCGACCGGGTAATCATGGGGCGATCGGTGTCTGCCGTGTGGTGTACGCGCTCATTGCCGCGGTCCGGGGGGGTGACGCCGCCGAGCATATCTGCTGCGTGCACCTGGCGACCAACGCCGTGGCACGGCGCGCGGCGGGCCGGCATGCTTGCCTTCGCCGGGATTAGCGCCGAGAGTAAGCACTTCCATGCAGGAGAAGCATATGGGTGCACAGGCCCCGCAGGTGTGTGTCGATGCACGCGATGTGCAGCGGCTGGTGGCGTTGATCGCCCAATTGCCGGCGCACGGGCATGTCAAGTTGCACATGCGCGATGGCGGAGTGTGCGAGGGCGTGGTGCGTACCCGACCGAATGTGCAGGTGTTTCGCGATCCGAAGCAAACCGAAGGCATCAATGTCAAGGTGAGCCTGGCGTATCGGGATGCGCCAAGCCGGATTCAGCGCGTGTGGCTTGATCAGGTCGCGCGTGTCGAGCATCTGGATTCAACACTGGGCAGCGAGAACTGACTCACGGGGTCGCTTGCCACGTACCGTCGTCCACAACCTGGATTTCGCAGCTGTTGCGCTGCGATGGGTGCTCGCGGCAAGCTGGCGCTCCTGTATTCCCGCTGGTGACCGCTCATGATTTTCCTGCGCGATGGTCTGGTAGCTGTGGCTTTGGGTGTGGCCTTCATCACAGGCGGCTGCTCGCAGCAAGATTCCGCGCCGGCTCCGGCGGCAGCGCAGGCACAGGCGGATGCGGCCAGGGCCAACACCAATCTCGACACCTATCGACAGTTGTTGCGGATTCACAACGACGAGATGGCGGTGACGATGGGCAAGGATATCGTCAGCCGCTTTCCCGACAGCGCCGCAGCCAGGGAGGTGCAGCAGACCCTGCCGGAGATCGAGCAGCGCTACAAGGAGAACAGCGAAAAGGTGCGCTTGGCGGCCTTGTGGTGGTATCAGGTGGCACCCATGGCCGGCGGCACGCAGTCCACGGCGACCATTCGCAACAGTCAGCCGGGCGCCGCCGAGCCGGTGAAGCTGGTGTTGCGCCGCCATACCCAATGGGGCCAAAGCGTGTTCCTGTACGGCAGCGGCCACGGTTTTGTGTGCCGTGGCAATTGCACGCTGGCGCTGACGGTGGATGGCAAAAGCAGGCACCTCAAGGCATTTGCCCCGCCCACGGGCGAACCGGCACTGATGTTTCGCGATGACAAGGGCTTCATCGCCATGTTGCGCAAGGCGCACAAGATCAGCATTGACGTGACGCTGGTGGACGGCGAAAAAAAGCAGACGCTGGTGTATGAAGTGGGTGGCTTCGACCCGGCCAAGTGGGTCGAACCGGGCAAACGGAAAGCGCGGTAAACGGCTCGCCGCATACTGCGTTCAACAGCATGAAGGGCCGGCCGTGGCTGGCGACCCGGGAGCAGAGCATGACCGTCATGCGGTTTCTCATGGTTGTCGGCGCGTGCGCCCTAGGTGCATGCAGCAGCGTACCGTCTGCACAGCGGCAGGCCGAGCGTCTGGCGGCGTACACTGCCGCTGCGGGTGCGCCGGTATCCAACTTCCGGTTTTTCACCCTGTATTCGTGGGAACCATTGAGTGACACCGAGTTGGCCGTCTATACGCGGCCGAACGAGGCGTGGTTGCTGAACGTGGACGGCGGATGCCACGATCTGACCTTTACCCAGGCGATCGGGCTCACTTCCAACCTCAACCAGGTGTGGGTGGGTTTCGACAGGGTGTTGACCGGGCGCGGCAACTTTCCTTGCACGATCACGCATATTCGGCCGCTGGATGTCAGGCAACTGCGCGCGACCGAAAAGGTGCAGCGGCAGATCAAGGCGCAGCCGCGTACCCTGGAGCCACCGTCAGCCGGTTGAGAGCGGAGGGTGGTGCGTCAGTGCAGGAACAGGTGCTCGGTGATGAACGCGAGCGGCCGGGCCAGGGTGTCCTGCAGCCGTGCCGGCAGTTCCAGTGGCTTGAGCAGCATCTTCACCGTCATCTGCGCGGGAATGTGTCGACGCAGCAAACCCTGGGCATGGTTGCTCACGCGGCGAAAGACGACCTCATCACCCCGTTGCTGCGGATAGCGCACGTTGAACACATGGCGTAGCGCGATGTCGCTGTCCTCGCTCTTGACCTCGCGCACCCGCCGCACGATCGCACCCAGTACCTGACGCCTAGGCAGGTGTTCATGCTCGCGATAGCGTCGGTAGTGCTGGTAGAAATATTTGAAGTGGCGTACTTCGTCACTCTTGATATTCGTCGTCAACTGCTGCAACACCGGCTCGCGGGTGATCTCGTTGAGCGCGCGATACAGGCTCGCCGTGCCGGTTTCCACCACGCAGCGCGCGGCCAGTTCCAGCCCGCGTTGCGGCTCCAGTTGCTCGGCGGTGCACACCGCGCCGTATTCTTTCCAGAACGCGTTGAAGCCGCGCTCCCAGTCAAATTCCGGCCAGACGGCACGCACATAGGCACCCAGCGCGCGGCCGTGTTGCAGCTCCTCGTGCTGCCAGTGGGCATCCAGCCAGTGCTGCAGCTCCGCGTCGCCGGCGAAGTGCGCGATCAGGTTTTGCGAGTACAGATCGGAGCCACTCTCCACAAACGACGCGCTGCACAGCAGAAAAAACAAATCTTCGTCGTCGCGAATACGCGTATGGTCGATACGACCCAGGTCCAGACTTTCCAGGGTCCAGGGCAAATCGGTTGGGTTACCCATGCGGCGGCCTCTGCAGACGGGCAGGCAATACGCCGACAGCATACGACGCGGCGTCGGCTCAGGGTACGATCGTGACCGGCACCGGCGAGCGCGCCAGCACATTGGTCGACACCGAGCCGAGCAGCCAGCGGGCCAGGGCGCCCCGCGCCGTATGGCCAATCACCAGATGATCGACATGGTGTTGCGCGATCTGGCTCAACAATACGTCGCCAGGGCTGCCGTGCGTCAACTCCACGTCGATCAGGGTGGCGGCGTCGGGCACGATCGCGGTCAACTCGTCCAGCAGCTCCTGCAGGCGTTCGGCGCCGGAGTCCGCCATCATCAACGCGCAGGCATCGGCACCGGCCTCGGCGACTTGCAGCACCGACACCACGCGCACGCGACCACCATTGCTGCGCGCCGTGTCCACCGCGAACCGGAACGCGCGGCGCGCGGCGTCGGAACCGTCGTAGCCAACCAGCGAATACTTGACCATGCTTCCCTCGACGTGGCAGTGCCAATCCCGATCCGAGTCTAGTGCAGGCCATTTGCCGGCGCGTTGATCGCCGGCGCCATCCGGCTGACGCGCGCACGACGCGGCTTCGGCGTGGCGTCATCGCGTGCCGCGCGAAGCTGAATGCATACCGCGAATCTGCACATGGCCGTCACGATCTGTTGCCCACTGTGAAACCACGCGACGGGTCACGGGCGCCATTGCCGTGGCCGCGCACAACCTTCCGGGAGAGATAACCATGATCAAGCAAACCTTTGGGATGGCTGCACTGGTGCTGGCATGTGCGGCCGCCGTGACCGCCTTGCCGACCAGCAGCGCACATGCGGTTGACGCCAGCGTGAAGTGTGATCTGACGTACAGCCTCGCTGGCTGGTCGCTGCTCTACAAGCACGCGGAGGGCAGTGGCACCGTCACCTGCAGCAATGGCCAGCGTGCGAATGTGAAGATCGCGGTGGTTGGTGGCGGGCTGACGGCCGGCAAGTACCGTATCAACAATGGCAAGGGTGAGATCAGCAAGGTGCACGACATCAACGAAGTATTCGGCGATTACGTGCAGGCCGGCGCCGAGGCTGGCGTGGTGAAGAGTTCGCAGGCGCAGGTGCTGACCAAGGGCACGACGTCGCTGGCGCTGGCCGGCACCGGCGAAGGCGTGAATCTGGGTGTCTCGGTCGGCAAGTTCACCATCAGCACGCGCTAACGGTCGCGGTTTTAGTGACAACCCAAAGGCGCCGTCGCCCGGCGCCTTTGTGCTGTGCGTCCGCGCTACCGGGACCGAAGACGTACTGCCTTGCCTGCGCACCGCCGGCCGCGAGTGCAGTGGCCCCGGTACCGCGGGTAAACTCGACTGATCGCCACTCGCCGGAGAACCCGCATGCGTCGTCTGTCCTGGTTGCTTGCCTTGCTGGCGTCGTGCGCGCTCGTCGCCCCCGCATTCGCCGCCGCGCCGCAGGCGGGTGACACCGCGCCCACCTTCCGTCTGCAGGATCAGGACGGTCACTGGCACACGCCAGCCGAGTTTCAGGGGCGCTGGTTGGTGCTGTATTTCTATCCGAAGGATTTCACGCCCGGCTGCACTACCGAGGTATGCACATTCCGCGACGACATTGCCAAGCTGCGCCAGGCGGGCGCCGAGGTGGTGGGTGTGAGTCTGGATGATGTGAAATCCCATGCCGAATTCGCTGCGAAATACCACGTGCCGTTTCCGTTGCTGGCGGATACGGAGCGGGACGTCGCCACACGCTATGGCGTGCTCACGTCACATGCCGGCACGCATTACGCCAAGCGCACGACGTTTCTCGTCAACCCGCAGGGCACGATCGCCAAGGTATACCCGGATGTCGATCCGGAGAAAAACTCCGCGCAGGTGTTGCGCGATCTGGCCACGCTGAAAGCCACGCCTTGAGTGCGTTGCAGCCTGGTGGCGACGCGCGTTCACGCAGGTTCGCGCCGTGGGCACTGGGCGTGTGGGTGGTGTTGCTGCTGGCCATGTTCGGCGCTATCCAGTATCTGCGGCGGGGCGATTTCGTGTATCTGGCCGCAGCCGTGGGCATCCTCGTGGTGTGCGCCGGTTGCATACTTCGGCAGGGTTGGGCGCGCCCGGCCATGCGCACATTATGTGTGGCGCTGGTGTTGTGGACGCTGGTGAGTGGCGGGTTGATGCTGAGCCAATGGGAGCGTTTCGAGCTCGCCCGGCAGCACGCGCTGGCGCAACCGCAACTGGCCGATCTCGCGCTGTGGCTCATAGCCCGGGCGCGACGTACCTGGCAGGTTGCCTTGGGCCTGAAGGCGCTCGCGATCCCGTTGTTGTTGTGGCTGACGTGGGAGCTTGGCCGTCCGGCGGTACAGACCCAGTTCAAGCGCCGCGGTTGACCAGCGACGGCATCGCGCGCGTCCGGGCAGGTAGCGCCAGACTGCGTGTCCGCATGGGCCACAACCATCAATCGCCAGGCTGTAGGGTGTTCAGCCCGGGTTGGCAGGGGAGCGGGTATCGATGACGGTTATTGTTTCAGGAAGCTTGCCGATGCGCGCCTGGTTCGCAGTTTTGCTCGTCGCCGCCTCGCTGGCGGCAACGCCGGTGTCAGCACAGGATTTGGCCGGTACCTGCCATGCCAGCAGCAGTTACGACGTGACGATAAATCCTGACGATCTGCTGTTTGACCGCCCGTCGCCGGCGCCGCTGCGCGTGGAGCTGCAGCACGGTGCGCTACGCGTCGACGGCGCGCCGGTGTCGCTTGGCGCGGAAAACCAGGACCGCCTGACCTTGTTCGAGCGCGAGCTGCGGGCGCTGGCGCCGCGGGTGCGCACGGTGGCGCAAAATGGCGTGGACCTGGCGGTACAGGGCATGCTCGCCGAGACCTCCAGTCTGGGCTTGAGCCCGGCCACGCGCAGCGAGTTTGCGCAACGCCTGGCGCGGCATGCCAGCGATCTGAAGCAGCGCATCGCGGCCACCCGCAGCACGCGTGATTTTCAGGGCGACTTTGCCAGCCGCTATGAGAATGAGCTCGTTGCGGACCTCGCACCACTCGTGGCCGGCGACCTTGGTCAACGGGCGGTGGATGCAGCATTGAGCGGTGATCTGCAGGCGGCTGCGGATCTGCGTGAGCGCGCCACGACATTGGCGACCCAATTGCAGCCGCGGATGCAGCAGCGCATGCAGGCCTTGCGTCCGCAGATTGCCGCGCTGTGCCCGGCCATCGAGCGCCTGGCCGAGTTGCAGCAGGGCGTGCAAGACGCGCATGGCCGGCCGCTGCACTTGCTGCAGATGGACCCCTGAGCTGTACCTGAGCTGCACCGGGTACCTTGACCGCTGTGCTCGGTCGACAGGTTAATGCCCAGCTAAGTGTGCGCAGCTCACCATGGCGTGGCTGGCTGGTGCCGATTCGGCTGGAGGCGGTCATGTCGCCGCGCGTCTTCCCGTTTTCCGGTGGACCCCTACTGCGGTGCAGTGTGGAATTGCTGTGGTTGTATCGGCGCGCTGCGGCCAAGTGCGAGCCTGGATTGCGGCTGGTGCTGGAAGAAAACGCGCAGACGCTCGCGGCGTTGATTGCGGATTTGCGCGCGGCATGGCCAGCGTCGGGGTCTAACTGGAAACAGGTACCGGCGATCCTGGGTGGCATCGTGCGCCGGCAGGCAATAATCGGCCTGCTGCATGTGTCGGGGGATCGCGATGGCGCATGGCTTGCACTTCTGGCGCGTCGCGAAGCAGCGTTGCTGCGCGCGTTTGAGCGCGCCGCACAGAGCGCGCCTCCCGCCACGGCGTACTTGCTAGGCTGCCAGTTGCAGCGCTTGCGCGCGTTGTATCGGGATATGCACTGTTTGACGACGACGACCGGAGGCTGACGTCATGGAAGTACCCGCACGGGCTCGTGAGGTGCTGGCTTTCTGGTTTGCGGACGGGCATGCGGCACACTGGTTCGCGGGCAACGCCGGGTTTGATGCACAGATCCGTGTGCGTTTCGCCGCGACCGTGGATGCAGCCAGCGCCGGGCAGCTGGATGAGTGGGCGCACACCCCCGAGGGGTGGCTCGCGCTGCTGATCGTGCTGGACCAGTTCCGGCGCAACTTGTATCGGGACGATGCGCGTGCGTGGGCGTGCGATGGGCGCGCGTTGGCGCTGGCGGTGGCCGGCATTGCGCGCGGTGACGACCAGCAGCCGCCACCATTGCAGCGCGCGTTTGCCTACCTGCCGCTGGAACATGCCGAAGACCTCGCGCTGCAGGACCAATGTGTCGCATTGTTCGCGGCGCTGTGCGCGGTAGCCGGACTCGACCCCGGACAACGCATCCTGCTGGAGAGCTTTCTCGATTACGCACGCCGGCATCAACAGGTGATCGAGCGCTTCGGGCGCTTCCCGCATCGCAACGCGCTGCTTGGACGGGCCAGCACCAGCGCCGAGCTGGCCTATCTGGCCACACCCGGCGCGGGGTTTTGACTGACGCGCCAACGGGAAGACGCCTGCACGAAAACAGCGCTGCCGTCCTTGGCGGACGTATCGGTACATCGCATGCTGGGCGTCGGCGGGGTGTCTTCGCGCCCGGCCACGGCGGTCATGGAGGATGCGATGCGCAGAACGTCATTGGGGTTGGGCTTGCTGGTGCTGCTGGTGCTGTCGATGGCGACGCACGCTTCCAGTACCTTGCGCGTCGGCAATCAGGTACTGGTTGCCGGTGACAGCAGCGAACGGGTCACCGCCTTGCTGGGTCGGCCAGCATCGAAATCACACCGGCGCAGCAGGCGTGCGCGCACCGCGGGCCGCGGTGGTGTGCGGGTAGTGGACAACCACGACGGCGGCGAGCAGTGGCGCTACCGACGTGGCGATCATGTGACCGTGGTGACCATCGTCGAGGGTCGCGTCCTCGAGATCGAGGACCGCCGGATCTGATCGTGCGACTTGCCTGCCAGTGGCGCGCGTCGGGGTTCGACTGCGCTGGCCGCCGCAACGACATGCGGCAAGTACCGGCGTCGTTGTCGCACCTTGCCCGCGACCGCCATTGGCAGGCACGCTACTGCAACGTCACCGCGCGCCGGTTGTCGCTGGAGACCTTGTCGATCAGTTCGTTGTACGGATCGATGCCAGCTTGCGCTGGCTGGCCATCGACCGTCACCGTGATCGTGTTGTCACCGCTCTTCAGCAAGCGTTTTTGCAGATACAGCGGCTTGCCATCCTGGCCGTCGCTGGCCGCGGCGAACACGCCGATATCGATGGGGATGTCCGGGTTCGCCGCAGTTTCCTTGCCGGTACCATCCACGTAGACTTTGCCGGCGTGGACCTCCATGGTTACTGCGTATTTGCCGTCGGGCAGTTTTTTTGCCGTGGCGTCGGTAATGCGGTTGTCGAACAGCGTGATCTTCCAGAAGAAATCATTCAGCAGTGGCTGCCACTGCGGCCCGAGTGCCTTGTCCAACGCGTCCATGAATTCCTGCGAGGTGGTGTACGGCGGTTGCTGGAAACCCTTGTCGATGAGGAACTGCTTGAGCATGGCGTCGAGCTTGCTCTCACCGACATAATCCTGCAGCGCGTAGAAGATCAGCGAGCCTTTCCTGTAATGGATGTATTGCTGGTTCTCGACTTTCGCCAGCGGTTCCTCGGCCAGTTTCTCGGTGGCCCGACCGGTCAGATAGCCGTCCAGTTCGTACTTCAGGAACTTCCGCATCTGGCTGGCGCCATACTTGTGCTTCATCACCATCAGCGCCGAGTATTGCGCCAGCGATTCGCTGAGCATGGTGGAGCCCTGCATGTTGGCGCCAATGACGCGATGCGCCCACCACTGGTGCGCCACTTCGTGCGCGGTGACGTAGTAGACGTAGTCGATCTTGCTCTTGTCGCGCAGATCGGCAATGAAGCCGAGCGCTTCGGAGTACGGAATGGTGTTGGCGAACGACTGCGCAAAGCCCGCGTAGTTCGGAAATTCCAGGATGCGCAGTTGCTTGAACTGGTACGGCGTGAAGTTGGCGTTGTAGTAATCCAGCGAGTCCTTCGTGCCCTGGATCATGCGGTCGATGTTCCACGCATGCGCCGGGTTGTAAAACACCGAGATGTTCACGCCCTTCCAGGTCGCGCTTTTGACTGCGTAGCGCGCGGACAGGTACGAGAAGAAGTTCAGCATCGGCTGCTGCATCCGGTAGTGGAAATAGCGCCGACCGTTGGCGGTCCACTCCTTTTGCAGCGTGCCGGGCGCCAGGGCAATCTGGTCCGCGGCGGTGGATACCGTCGTGTCGAAGCTGATCCAGTCCGCGTCGTTGCTGATGTAGGTATTCGCGCGCGCCTTTTCGTCGCCAAGCTTGGGCATGCGTGGCACGTCCAGCTTCAGCCCGTACTTGCGCCGGTCGTTGCGATCAGTCAGCTGCGCCTGGGTCTGGTAGCCAAATTGCGGCAGCACGCCGTTGTTGAAGAATGTGCCGTTATGCGCAAGGAATTGGCCATCCGGACGGTTGGTAAAGCCCTTGGGGGCGTAGACCAGCTCGAAGGCGAAATCCATCGACGCGCCCGGTGCCAATGGCGTCTGCAGCCGGTAGATGGTGTAGCCCAGATCCTGGTCGGCGCTGATGAGGTCGTGCGGCGCGAAGCTGACCGACTGCACGGTGAAGTCGGTGTCGAAGTTCACGTGCAGCTGGCTGATGGGCGCAGCGGTCTTGTTCACCAGGGTGTAGTGCGCGCGGATGTCCAGCCGACGCCGGTACGGATAGATGTCCACGTCCGCTTGCACCGCAGTGATGCGCGGTTGCGGCAGGTCTTTGTACTTTGCGTATTTCTTCTCGTAGTCCGCGTGCTGGATGGTCTTCGCCGTGCTGTTGCGGAATGTGTTGAGCACGTTGGTGTTGTAGTAGATCCATGCGCCACTGGCGACGAATGCGCACAGGCCGAGTCCGAGCATGAGCGTGGTCGGCACGTGCAGGCGGGCGCGCGCTTCGCGCACCCGCTCAGCCCAGGTGTGCTCGGTACCGCGCGCCCAGAGCAACGCCGCCAGCACCAGCAGCACCACGGCGCAGCTCGCCCAATAGAAATCGAACCAGAGCGTGGCGGGCAGGAAATGTCCGAAGCCGTTCATGTCCGAATACGGCGTGCCTGGCGCATTGCCGTAGTTGTACAGATTTTGTTCCCAGTGCAGCAGCTCGAAGCCGATCTGGGCCACGAACCAGAGGATGGTCAGCAGGTAGCCGAGAAACTTGTTGTTGGCCAGCACCTGCAGGAACAACGCCAGCGCCGCCAGCAGGGCAAACGGGATGGCATTGAGTGCCAGCGTCGCCAGATACAGGCCCGGTTCCAGGTGGGTGTAGCCGTGACTGAGCTGCCAGATGACACCAACCAGCGAACTGATCGCCAGATACACCACGGTCACCGCCAACAGCGCGCCAAGCTTGGCGAGCAGCGGTACCCAGTCGGGCAGTGGAAACGCATCGCTGACTTCCGCCGTGCGCAGGCTGCGCTCGCGCCACACCAGTTCGCCGGCATAAAACGTGAGGATGATGTACAGCAGCCATTGCGAGCTGCCGCGGATGATTTCCAGCACCTGGTGCGTCACTGGCCACGTCGCCGTGCCGTAGATCTGGCCAGACAGCAGCAGGCTGCCGATCAGGTTGGCCAGGCCAAGCGCCAGCATGATCACGAACGGCACGCCGCGCAGTACGCCGAGCGTATCGAAGGCAAACAGCGCGCGCAGTTGCCGCAGATGCGTGCGCCACGTGGCGCCGACCTGCACTGGTGGCAGGCGCAACGCCGCCGCGCTGGCCGATGGCAGCAGGATCGGCGGTTCGGCGCGTTTTTTGCGCCGCGGCAGGCGCAGTCCTTCGCTGGTGGGCCGGAACAACGCGAACGTGGCCCCGAGCATGCCCAGGCTGACCCCGACCCACAGCACGCGATTGAACAACAGCACCCCAGCCAGCGCCGGCAACTGGTGATTGGCCTGGTACGCCGACCAGTAACGCGTGACCACGCCCACGGTACGGGCACCGAACGGATCAAGCATGGCCGCGACGAAATGGTTGTTCACGTCCTTGGTCAGCTGGCCGACAATGCCTTGCAACACGAAGTACACGATCACGCCGATGTACGTGGCCAGCAGCGAGCGCGTGGTGGTCGCCAGCAGATACAGCAGCGCGGCAATGAACAGCATGTCCGGCACCACCATCACCCCGAACGCCCACGCATAGCCGTGCCAATCGTTCGGGCCGAGGCGCGCCGCGTCGATCCACGGCATCAGGCCGCCCAGCGCCAGGCCGAGCGCACAGGCCAGCATGATCGCCAGCGAGGCCAGGTAGCCGGCGGCAAAGCGGCCGCCCAGATACGCGCCGCGGGACATGGGCGTGGTGAAGAACAACTCCGACGTGCGGTGGTCGAAATCGCGCAACGCCGCACCGGCCACGAACACCGTGACCAGAAACATGCTGAGCACGGTCAGCACACTGAGCAGGCGCACGATCACCAGCGGTGCATTGCGCAGCACGTTGCCGCTGGCGCCGCCGACCATCACGGCGTCCGTGCTGGCCAGGGTGAACGCGAGCGCGCCGAAGACCACGGCGATGATCCAGAACAGCGGTGCCTTCAGCTGTTGGCGCAGTTCAAATCGCAGTATCTCGAAAAAACTGGACTCGGGGAGCATTGGTGATCCTGTCCTGGTTGTCGGAACGCATCCTGTGCGCGAGCGCCTCGATCGTGCGCGAAACCTTGTGCCCAGGAGTCATTGCGCACGCAGTGCGCTTCCGCGCGAACTTGCTGGCAGCTCCTCAGGCGGCCTTGGTCGTCGCTTGCGCACGCAACTGGCCAAAGTAGACGTCTTCGAGATCCGGTGCCACCGCTTCGAACCCGGCTTCTGGCTGCGTATCGGCCAGCACATGCAGCAACGTGCGGCCGGCGGCGAGACGCGTGGACAAGATGTTCATGCGCGCGCGGTAACCGTCCAGTTCGGCCTTGTCGATGCTGCGTCGCCAGACCCGGCCATCCAGCGCGCGAAGCGCTTCGGTCGGCTCGCCGGCCAGCAGCACCTGGCCCTGGCCGATGATCGCCATGCGCGAGCACAGGTCGGTCACGTCTTCCACGATGTGTGTGGACAGGATCACCACCACGCGTTCGCCAATTTCCGCCAGCAGGTTCAGAAAGCGGTTGCGCTCTTCCGGATCCAGCCCGGCGGTGGGCTCGTCCACGATCACCAGCCGCGGGTCACCGATCAGTGCCTGGGCGATGCCGAAGCGCTGGCGCATGCCGCCGGAATAGGTGCCCAGCTTGCGTTGCCGCACGTCCCACAAGTTCACCTGGCGCAGCAGCGCTTCGACCAGCTCGCGCCGCTCACTCTTGACGGTGACGCCTTTCAGCACGGCAAAGTGATTCAGCATGGCCTCGGCCGATACCTTCGGGTACACGCCAAATTCCTGCGGCAGATAACCCAGCAGGCGTCGTGTGGCCTGCTTGTCGACCAGCAGGTCGGTGCCGTCGAGCGTGATGGTGCCGGTGTCCGGATCCTGCAGCGTGCCGATGGTGCGCATCAGCGATGACTTGCCGGCCCCATTCGGCCCGAGCAGGCCAAACATGCCGTTGGGAATATCCAGCGACACGTCGCGCAATGCCCGCACTCCGTTTGCGTAGGTTTTCGAGAGATTGCGTATCGTCAGCATGGATCGTTCCCGGATCGCCGTGCGGCGGTATTGCCGCCAGATTACGGCATGCACCAGGCCCACGCGTGCGCTCAAGGTCATGGATACGCTCGCGTATGGTCGAGCGCTGCACGCCGGTCCGCGTGATCGCGGGCAGGCGCAGCGAAGGCGGCTTCGCTATGATTACCGTTCAGGAGTCTGCCGGTCAGGATGGTCGGGACGGCGCCGGTGCTGCGATGACGCGAGTGTCGTGGCGAGCTGGCCGCAGTCGGGATGTCGACAAGTGTGGTGACATGCGCGCGGCAGTTCGTGCGCGGCTGCTTGTCCGACAGGTTCCGATTCCGCCGCTGCCTTCCACCGGTCAGTGTGCCCATGCCATTGCAGGAGTCCCCATGGCCGAACTCAAACAAGTGCTGGTTCCCGATGTCGGCCACGCCGATGTGCCCGTGATTGAAGTGATGGTCAAGGTCGGCGATCACGTTGACCGGGAACAGGGGCTGGTCACGCTGGAGTCGGACAAGGCGACCATGGAAGTCCCCGCGCCGTTCGCCGGCACGGTGAAGGAAGTGAAATTGAAAGTGGGCGACACCGTGTCCGAAGGTGCCGTCATCGCGGTGATCGAGGTGGAGGCCGGAGCCGCTGCCCCCGCCCGCACCGCCGCCCCCGCGCCCGCAGCGACACCCGCTCCGGCTGCCGCACCCGTTGCCCCGGCACCCGCCGCCCCGGCACCTGCGGTCGAGGAACATGCGCCGGAACGTGCCCGCAGCGAGGTGCCCGACGATATTCCCGAGGGTGACGTGCACCCCGGCGCCCGACCACCGTTCGATGCGGCCATCGTGATGCCCGGTGACGTGCCGTATGCCAGCCCGGCGATCCGTGCGTTTGCGCGCGAGCTTGGCGTGGATGTGGCGCAGGTCAGGGGCTCGGGCCGTGGCGGTCGCATCCAGCGCGACGACGTCAGCGCCTACGTCAAGCACGCGCTGGCATCCGGCGCACGACCGCAGGGCGGAGCTGTGGCCGGCGTCGGCGGGCTGAGTTTGCTGCCATGGCCGAAGATCGACTTTGCGAAATTCGGCGCGGTGGAGGAAAAGCCGCTGTCGCGCATCCAGAAGATTTCCGGGGCGAACCTGGCACGCAACTGGGCGATGATCCCGCATGTCACGCAGCACGAAGATGCCGACATTACCGAGCTCGAGGCGTTCCGCAAGCAGCTTGGCGCCGAGCACAAGGAGCTGAAAATCAGCCCGCTGGTGTTTCAGATCAAGGCTGTCGTGGCGGCGCTGCAGGCATTTCCCCAATTCAATGCCTCACTGGACGGCAGCGGCGAAAAGCTGATCCTGAAAAAGTATTTCCATATTGGCATTGCGGTGGATACGCCGGACGGACTGGTGGTTCCGGTGATCCGCGATGCGGACCAGAAAGGCCTGCTCGACCTGGCGCGCGAGCTTGGTGAAATATCCGGGAAGGCGCGTGACAAGAAACTCGGCCCGGCGGAAATGTCCGGCGGGTGTTTCTCGATCAGCTCGCTGGGCGGTATCGGCGGGACGTATTTCACGCCCATCGTCAATGCGCCGGAGGTGGCGATTCTCGGTGTCTCCAAGGCGGCGATGAAACCGGTGTGGAACGGCAGGGAATTTGCGCCGCGCTTGCTCCTGCCGCTCTCGCTGTCATACGACCACCGCGTCATCGATGGCGCACTGGCCGCACGCTTTGCCGTATTCCTGGCCAAGGCGCTCGGCGATATCCGTCGTCTGCTGCTGTAGCGCCGGCGTGCCGGCGGCGTCGCTGGCGGGCGTGCGGGTGGCGCACCCGGGCGTCGCCCACTGTCGCTGCGCCACCGGCCGCGGCAGCTGCGGCCTCCTGATTCATGGCCAGCCGCCGCCCGCGGCGCTGGCTCGCAACCCAAGGAACAACCATGGCCAACACGATCGAAATCAAGGTTCCGGACATTGGCGGTCACGGCAAGGTGCCGGTCATCGAGGTGTTGGTGCAGGCCGGCGACAAGGTCGAGAAGGAGCAGGGCCTGGCGACGCTGGAGTCGGACAAGGCCACCATGGAGATTCCCGCCAGCGCTGCCGGCGTAATCAGGGAAGTGCGCGTCAAGGTTGGTGACGAAGTGGATGAAGGTGCGGTGATTGCGGTGCTGGAAGTGTCCGGCGCGGCTGAGGCACCAACCAAGGCCGCATCGTCGCCGGTGGCTGGGCCCGCCACTGCCTCGGCACCGGCGCCGGACGCTCCGGCATCGTCCACATCCGCCCAGCCCGCTGCCTCGGACAAGGGCGGGAATACGCCCGTACCGCAAGCGGCTACAGCCTCCGGTCGCCAGCCTGACATCGAGTGCCAGCTCGTCGTGCTGGGCTCCGGCCCCGGTGGTTACAGCGCCGCATTCCGTGCGGCAGACCTGGGGGTCGATACCGTGCTGGTCGAGCGCTACGGCACGCTTGGCGGCGTGTGCCTCAACGTGGGCTGCATTCCGTCCAAGGCGCTGTTGCATGCCGCAGCGGTGATTGACGAGGCGGCGGCGATGGCTGCGCACGGGGTCAGCTTCGGCAAGCCGAAGATCGCGCTGGACAAGCTGCGCGAGTTCAAGAGCGGCGTGGTTGGCAAGCTTACCGGTGGCCTGGCGGCGATGGCCAAGCAGCGCAAGGTGCGCACGCTCGAAGGCGATGGCAAATTTGTCTCGCCACATGAAATGGAAGTCCGGACCAAAGACGGCACGAAGTTGCTTCGCTTTGACCACGCGATCATCGCCGCCGGTTCACAGTCGGTGAAGTTGCCCGCGTTTCCTTGGGACGATCCACGGGTGGTCGATTCCACCGGCGCGCTGGAGCTGCCGGATGTGCCGAAGAACCTGTTGGTCGTCGGCGGCGGCATCATCGGCCTGGAAATGGCGACGGTCTACGCTGCGCTGGGCAGCGCCGTGACCGTGGTCGAGTTCATGGATCAACTCATTCCCGCCGCCGATGCCGACCTGATCAAGCCATTGGCGCAGCGTCTCGGCAAGCGCCTCAAGGGCGTTCATCTGCAGACGAAAGTGACTACCGCCAAGGCCACCAAGCAAGGTATCGAGGTGGCTTACGCAGGTGCCAGCATCCCCGAGACCACGGTGTTCGACCGCGTGCTGGTCAGCGTCGGCCGTTCGCCCAACGGCAACCAGATTGGCGCGGACCGGGCCGGCGTGGCCGTGACCGAGCGCGGCTTCATCAACGTCGACACCCAGATGCGCACCAATGTGGCGCACATCTTTGCCATCGGCGATCTGGTCGGCCAGCCGATGCTGGCGCACAAGGCGACGCACGAGGCCCACGTGGCCGCCGAAGCGGTGGCCGGCCTGAAAAGTCACTTTGACGCACGCGTCATTCCCTCAGTCGCGTTCACTGACCCGGAGATTGCCTGGGTTGGCGTGACCGAGCGCGAGGCAAAGGAGAAAGGACTGGAAGTCGGCGTCGGCAAATTCCCCTGGGTGGCCAGCGGTCGCGCCATTGGCATGGATCGCACCGAGGGTTTCACCAAGTTGATCTTTGATGGCGCAACCCACCGCATCGTTGGCGCCGGCATCGTCGGCGTGCATGCTGGCGACCTGATTTCCGAGCTCGCGCTGGCCATCGAGATGGGCAGCGAAGCGGCTGACATCGCGCTCACCGTGCATCCGCATCCGACGCTGGGCGAGTCGGTCGGCATGGCGGCGGAAGTCTACGAAGGCACAATTACCGATCTGTACCTGCCGAAGAAAAAATAGTCGGTGGCCTGAACGAGCAGCCTGGGTGTGACGCGTGGGGATGGGTTCGGCCGGGGTAGGGCGGGCACTGCCCGCCGGCTCTGTCGAGGCCGTACCGTCGCCACAGGGGAGGCCCGGTAGGCAGTGCCCGGCCTGCCGGGTTGTAATTTGACCATGTTGGTAAACAACTCCTCGATGGTCATGATAATCGTGAAATTCGCCGCTTCGCCGATGCGCCACTCGACGAGAATCGGCTCCACAAAGGCGTAGACATCCTCGAGTGCGAAAAAACTGCGCGCGAAGTCGCGGCGCTCCCGCCATGCTGGGCCGTGTCATCAGCAGCGTTGGGACCCGACTGCCCAGTCATCGTGGTGACCCAAAGCTGTGGTCGCCCGGCGGTGGCAAGCGGCACGTGGGTGCCCGCGCCGTGGCGGCTTGCGCCGGGCAGCGCGTTCACGTCTCTCGTCTCACCAGGACCATGGTGACGTCGTCGGTCTGCACGGCGTCACCGGCGAAGGCACGCACAGCATGCAACAGTTCGGCCGTCAATTCTGCCAGAGGCAGGGCGTGGCAACGCGCAAACACCTGCGCCACCCGCTCGTTGCCAAACAACTCGCCCTGCGCGTTCGCATATTCATAGACACCATCGGAAATCAGCGCCAGCAAGTCGCCGCGGGCCAGCGACAGCTCGCCTGCCGTGCCGGCGCGGTCCACCTGCATGGCCCCGAACGGAAACGTGGTCGGCGCCTGCCAGTGCGCCAGGTTGCCCGCCGCCTGCCAGTGCAGGATGGGGCCTTGCCCGCCGGAGTGAAAGCGCACCTGGTGACTGCGCGGGTCGAGAAAGCCCATGAACGCGGTGATGAAACGGTCGTTGGGCAGATCCTCGCTGAGTTGATTGTTGATGTGCACATAAGCCTGGTCCAGGTCGGCGCCGCAGCGAAAGGCGACGCGCAACATGGCCTGCATCTGTGTTGCCGACAGCGCAGGGCCGAAGCCGTGGCCGGTGGCGTCGCCCAGCAGGATGAACAGCTGGCCATCCAGCACCACCAGATCAAACAGATCGCCGCCGGCCGCTTCGGCCGGCTGGAAATGACCGTGCACTTCATAACCCGGCACCTGCGGCATGGTTTCCGGCAAGGTGGCAAGCTGGATCGCGCGCGCCAGTTCCACTTCCTGCTGCAGGCGCTGGTAGCTCATCTGTTCCAGATAAACGCGTACCGCCTGCAGCGCCACGGCGATCAACGCGGCCAGCAAGCGAGCCATCGCCTCGGCCTGGGCAGCGAACGGCAAGCCGTCTTCATCCAGCAGTTGCAGGACGCCAATCAGGCGATCAGTGGAGTCGATCACCGGCACGCTCAGCATGGAACCATGATCGATCAGTGCGCCGCCGTCCAGGGTCTGCATGAAACGTGCATCAACGGTGACATCCGGTACGTTGACCGCAGCGCGGTTCGCTGCACAGGCGCCGACCAGCCCGACGCCCGCGGTGGTTGTCAGCGGCGCGTCCGCGCGTGGGATGACGCACGTCAGCTGCGCGCCGTCGGCCTCGAGCGTCCACAGGCTGACCAGTTCCGCGCCAAACAAGGTCTGCGTCGTGTTGACGATCTCGGCCAGGACGGAATCCAGATCGAGATGCGCCATCAACTTCTGCATCAGCGCCACGACGCGTTCAAGCGGCAATTCGCCATGTTCGTCAAGCGCGCGGGCAAACATGGCGTGGCCGGGTCCGGGTTGCAACTCTGGCATGTTGACTCCGCAACCGGGCCAGCAGCGGTCCGTTGGCGCAAAGATGGCGCGACGGGTCGCGACGCGCAAGGGAGCGGCGGCGCGTTTCTTCGCGATCTCGCGGCGGATCGGCTAGATTCAGCAGCGGGAGTCCGCCGGCTGATCGGCGCACGCGGAGTGGGCCGACGGCATGCACGAGCGATGGTTGTTCGACCTGGTTGATCTGGCCGGCACGTTTGCGTTTGCGATCAGCGGCGCGACGGCGGCGCGGCGTCGCCACCTGGATTTGTTCGGCATCCTCGCCATTGCGTTCATCACCGCTTGCGGCGGTGGCATTGTGCGCGATCTGTGCATTGGTGCGATTCCGCCGGCCGGGCTGACCGATTGGCGCTATCTGTTCACCGCGATGGTCGCCGCGCTGCTGACCATGCTGGCCTATCCATGGGTGGAGCGGCTGACCTATCCGGTGCGGTTGTTTGACGCGATGGGCCTGGGCCTGTTTGCGGTATATGGCGCGCACAAGGCGCTGGCGTTTGGCAACAATGCCGAGGTGGCGATTTTGCTTGGCGTGGTCACGGCCATTGGTGGTGGCATGGCGCGCGATGTGTTGCTGGCGCGGGTGTCGGTCGTATTGCAGGAGGAAATCTATGCCAGTGCCGCACTGGTTGGTGCCGCGCTGGCGGTAGTTGGCGAGTATCTGCATTGGCCGGCGGTGTGGGCGATGTGGCTGCCGATTCTGGTGGCCTTCGGCTTGCGCTTTTTGTCGTTGCACTATCACTGGAACCTGCCGCGCTTCGGACGCGGCGCGAGCTCTTGAGTATGGAGTCGGCCGCGGTCCGTGCCGGTCACGCCGCGTTGGCTTGCCGTTGACTGCCGGGCAGGTCGTGCCATTGGTCCGCTTCGCTGCTGGCGGGGTGCATGCTATTTTCCGGTGCGATGTACCACTTGAGTGCGCCTTCAGCCGGAGGGATCCATGACATCACCCAGTGTGCGTATCACCACGGTCACCAAACGATTTTCCGGACATGTTGCGGTCAATCGACTTTCACTGGATGTGTTTGCCGGCGGCATCTTCGGCCTGCTTGGGCCAAATGGTGCGGGCAAGTCCACCACCATCCGGCTGATCATGGGCATTCTCGAACCCGACGAAGGTTCGATTTCGTTGTTTGGCTTGCCCGATGGCAGTCGCAAGTTGTCGGCCCGCATCGGCTATCTGCCGGAAGAGCGCGGGCTGTACAAGCGCATGCAGGTACTCGATCACCTGGTTTTTCTGGGTGAAACCAAGGGCATTTCGCGGCACGACGCCCGGATCCGTGCACGGGCATGGCTGGAGCGGCTGGGCATTGCCGATTGGGCGCAGAAGAAAGTCGAAGACCTGTCCAAGGGCATGCAGCAGAAGGTGCAGTTTGCCGGCGCACTGTTGCATGAGCCGGAACTGGTGATCCTGGACGAGCCATTCTCCGGGCTGGATCCGGTCAATGCACAGGTGATGAAGGACATCGTGGTGGCGATCGCGGCCGAGGGCCGTACCGTGCTGTTTTCCACCCACGTGATGGAGCAGGCCGAGCGCATGTGCGATCACATCGCGATCATCGCGCGCGGCGCCACGGTGGTCAGCGGCGCGGTGGCGCAGGTCAAGGCGGATTTCGGTGGACGCCATGTGGCGCTGGGCTTCACGCATGACAAGGAACGCGCGACGGCGATCCTGGCCGATCGCACGCTGGTGGCCAGCGTTGACGACTATGGCGCCAGCGCCGAATTGCAGCTGGCCGAGGGCGCTGATCCGCAGGCACTGCTGGCCGCGCTGGTGCACGAGCGCGTCGGCTTGCGCCACTTCGAACTGGTCGAGCCGTCGCTGCAATCCATCTTCATCGCCAAGGTCGGCGCCGATGCGGCCGTGGCGCACGCCGAGGTGTCCGCATGAAAAAGATCTTCTCCGTCGTGCGCCGCGAGTTTGTCGAGCGCGTGCGTACCCGGGCATTCCTGATCTCCACCTTGCTGCTGCCGGTGTTCATGGTGGCGGTGTTCCTGCTGCCGGTCCTGATGAGTGGCACCAGCCGCACGAGTCGGGTGGCGATCGTGGACGGTTCATCCGCCGCGGTCGGCCCTCAGATTGCCGGGATGTTGCAGCGGGAAAGGCTGGGTGACAAACCTGCCGCCGAACCGCGTTACAGCGTGCAGGTGTTCCCCGCCGCGGAAGGCCAGTTGGCTGCCGTGCGTGATGGCCTGGTGGCAAAGACCGGGTTTGGCCGCGGACACCAGGCCGACCAGTGGACCGGGGTGCTGGTGCTCACGGACGCGACCCTGGCCAGCGGCGAGCTGGCGTATTACGGCGGCAACGTGGGTGGCCTGGAGGCGATGAGCAAGTTGCAGCGCACGCTGTCCCGGGCGCTGGCCACCTGGCGGTTGGGCAAGTCCGGC
>DAITPL010000047.1:0-20292 GCA_036833615.1 Rhodanobacter sp. | reverse complement strand
GCTTGTCCGAGGCCAAACCCGTGTTGAGTATTCGTGGAAGTATCTGTGCCCTGGCCACGCCGTTCATGGCCGACGGTGCGCTCGATCTGGCAGCGTTCGGCCGGCTGCTCGACTATCAGCTGGGCGGCGGTACGCAAGCCCTGGTCGTGGCCGGTTCCACCGGCGAGGCGCACATGCTGGAGCCGGGCGAATTTGATCGCCTGCTGACGTTTGCGCTGGCGCATGTCGACGGCCGGGTGCCGGTGATTGCCGGCACTGGAGATGCTGCTACCGCGAAGACTGTCGCCGCGACGCGGCGCGCGGCAGGTCTGGGCGCCAATGCCGCGCTGGTGGTGGCCCCCTATTACGTGCGGCCCACGCAGGAGGGCTTGCGCCGGCACTTTCTCGAGGTGGCCGAGCATGCCGGCGTGCCCATCATCCTGTACAACGTGCCCGGTCGTACCGGCTGCGATCTGCAGCCGGACACCGTGGCGCTGCTGCGCGAGCACCCGGCCATCATCGGCATCAAGGAAGCGCGCGGTGACAGCGAGCGAATTCACGCATTGGTGGAACTTGTGCGCGATGATTTCGTCTATCTGTCCGGCGATGACGGCAGTGCCGGTACGGCGATGCTGGCTGGCGCCGCCGGCACGGTCTCGGTAGTGGCCAATCTGGTGCCGCAGGCGTTTCGGGCGTGGTGTGATGCGGCAACTGGCGGTGATGTGGCCGCGGCCAATGCCAGTCACGACGCATTGGAGCCATTGCTGCAAGCGCTGGCCTGTGCCCCCAACCCGATTCCGGTGAAGGCGGGGTTGGCCATGCTCGGTCTGGGGCTGGCGCAGTTACGCCTGCCATTGGTGGAATTGAACGACGGTCCGGAGCGCGACCGGTTGCACGCGGCGCTGTCCACTCTGGCATCCTTGGCGTCGGTGGCGGCAGGGTAATGGTTGCTCGACCTATCTCACGGAACCTTATTACATGAAGAAAACTTCGCTCCTCGTGGTTGTCCCGGCGGTGGTGCTCAGCGCGTTGCTGGTATCCGGCTGCGGCATGTTCCGCTCGCACAAGGCGTGGAAGACCGCGCAACAGGAAGCGCCGCTGGAGATCCCGCCAGGCCTGGACCGGCCGTCCACCTCGGCTGCACTGGTGATCCCGCCACCGGGTGCCAATGCATCGACTGCAAACGATACCAGTGCCACCAGCGGGCAAGTGACGGATGGTTTCGTACTGGGCGATTCAGTGGACAGCGCCTACCAGCGCGTGGGCCAGGCACTGGAGGGCGGCAGTTTCGGGCAGGTGGTCAGTCATGACGACAGCGCGCACAGCTACGTCCTGAACGTCACCGGGGTTACCGCGACGCAGGCGAAGTCCGGCTTTTTCGGACGCCTGTTCGGTCGTGACAAGTCGGCTGCCGGTGACGCACCCGGCGGTGCGGCGCACCAGGTGCGCGTGGATATCGGCAGCAGTGGCACCAGCGGCAGCGAAGTGCGTGCGCAGGGCAACGCGGCGGCAGTGGGCAAGGTCATCGACGGCTTGAAGTCGCGTCTGGGTGGTTGAGGCATTTCCCGGACAGTGACCGGACCACGAAAAACGCCACCTTCGGGTGGCGTTTTTCATACGGGGGACGTTGTAGCCGGCGCGAAGGACGTTCAGCGCTCCAGCAGCGGCAATTTGTCCGGCTTGCCGTCCCACTCAGCGGCGTCCGCGGGTGGATCAATGCGTGCGGTGATGACCGGCCAGTCCTTGGCCAGTGCCGCGTTGAGGGCGGTAAAGCCTTCCTGCCCGGCCGGTACGTCGTCTTCCGGATAGATTGCATTGGCCGGGCACTCCGGCTCGCACAGGGTGCAATCAATGCATTCGTCGGGATCGATGGCCAGAAAGTTCGGGCCTTCGTGAAATGCATCCACCGGACACACCTCGACACAGTCCGTGTACTTGCACTTGATGCAATTGTCGACGACCACAAAGGTCATGGAGTGCGATCCTTCTCTTGGTCCGTAATACCTTCAGGCATCGTTGCGCAGGGCTCTTGCGGGCAATGCAGCCGTGGCTGACCGCTCCGGTCGCAAGTCCCGGCTCCGCATGGCTGAGCGCCACTGGCCGCGGCGAGCATGGAGGACCGCCTGCGTAAACTGGTGCTCCCTACGAGACTCGAACTCGTGTTCCCGCCGTGAGAGGGCGGTGTCCTGGGCCACTAGACGAAGGGAGCGTTATGCTGCAGGGCGCGCTAGTATAGCGGAATTGACCAGCCCGACAATGCTGAAACTGCGTCGGCACCATGCCATCTTCGTCTGGTGACGTTTCGCACAGACGTCTGCAGCTGTATTGCGGCATGGTGTCTGCCGGCATGCCCGGGCATCCCAGCTCGCAAGGATTCCAAACGCTTGAACCTCCAATCAGGGACCGCCACCACGCCAGCGTTGCGGATCATTCCGCGCGCGCAGCACAACATCTCGCGCAAGAACATCAGCAAAGGTGCGCTGCGCGTTCTTTACCATCTGAACGAGGCGGGTTACGCCGCATATCTGGTGGGCGGTGCGGTGCGGGATCTGTTGCTGGATCGTCGGCCGAAGGACTTTGATGTCGCCACCAACGCGACACCGGAGGAGGTGAAGCGCCTGTTTCGCAACTGTCGGCTGATTGGCCGCCGCTTTCGCCTGGCCCACGTGGTGTTCGGTCCGGAGATCATCGAGGTGGCCACGTTTCGTGGCGTTGGCGAGGAAGGCGGCGACGGCGATCGCCGCCTGGTGGACGGACTCATCGTGCGCGACAACATCTGGGGCACGATCGAGGAAGATGCCGTGCGTCGCGACTTTCGGGTCAACGCGATGTATTACGACATCAGCGATTTCTCCGTGCGCGATTACGTCGGCGGCATGCAGGATCTGCAAGATGGTGTGCTGCGCCTGATCGGCGATCCGGAAACCCGTTATCACGAAGATCCCGTGCGCATGCTGCGTGCCGCGCGGCTGGCGGCGAAGCTGGACATGCATATCGATGCCGCTGCCATGGCGCCATTCGAAACGCTGGGCCCGCTGCTGGGTGACGCCGCCCCGGCGCGCCTGTTCGACGAATCCCTGAAAATGTTCCTGAGTGGCCACGGACTCAAGAGCTTCCGCATGCTGGAGCATTGCGGGTTGTTGAAGTTCATGTTTCCGGCTACTGCACGGGCCCTCGATCACGGCGACAAGGCGCTGCGCGCGCTGGTTGAGCAGGGTCTGGCCAATACCGACGAGCGGGTCAATGCGGACAAGTCGGTCACGCCGGCGTTTCTGTTTGCGGTGCTGTTGTGGGGCGAGGTGCGGGATGTCGCGTTGCGCTCGATGACCCAGGACGTGCCGGCTGCCGATGCGTGGGCCCGCGCCGCCGCGCAGACGATTGCCGAGCAATGCCAGCGCGTGGCCATCCCGCGCCGCTTCACGTTCACCATGGAAGAAATCTGGGCCCTGCAGCCGCGCTTCGAGCAAATCCAGCGCAAGCGGGTGTTCCGCCTGATGGCCCATCCGCGCTTTCGTGCGGCGTTTGATTTCCTGTTGCTGCGCAGTTGCGAATCCCCCGCAGTAGCCGAGTTGGGCCAATGGTGGGCGCACGCCCAGCAGTTGCCGCCCGAACTGTTGTCCGCAGCGTTGCCGGTGGCGACCGGCAACCGGGCGGTCGACAACGCGGCACTGCCGACCCCGGCCAAGCCACCGCGTCCGCGCCATCGGCGCCGTCGACCAGGCAAGTCAGGGCCAGCGTGACCATCGCCTACGTTGCGCTGGGCAGCAACCTGGACGATCCCCGACGGCAGGTGCTGGATGCGCTGGAGGCGCTGGCCCGCTTGCCGGGAACGCAAGTGTTGCAACGCTCGTTTTTGTATCGCACGCCGCCGTGGGGTGTGCTCGAACAACCGCCATTCGTCAACGCCGCAGTGGAGCTGGACACATCGTTGCCGCCACATGCATTGCTCGACGCATTGCTCGCCATCGAGCAGCGTGCTGGCCGCGTACGGGGCGTCGCCAATGGTCCGCGTACCCTGGATCTGGACTTGCTGCATGTTGCTGGCGTGCAGTGTCATGATGGACACCTGACGTTGCCGCATCCACGCATGTGCGAGCGGGTGTTCGTGTTGTTGCCGCTCAACGATATTGCGCCGTCGTTGCTGTTGGCCAATACGCTGACGGTGGCGCAACAGCTGGCGCGGCTTGAGCTTGCCGGATGCGAACGCATCGGGTAATTCCGCACCGCGTGGTCAGCGGCGCAATTTCCATCCGTGAGGTATGTCGTGTACGTGCAAAGCAGCAGTGTCCCCGAGCGCAAGCCGGTCACCGTGCCGGGTTTGCAGGCCATGAAGGCCGCAGGCCAGCGCATCGTGATGTTGACCGCCTACGACGCCAGCTTTGCCTGGCAACTGGAAGCGGCGGGCATTGACGTGGCACTCGTCGGTGATTCGCTGGGCATGGTGATTCAAGGCCATCGCAGCACTTTGCCGGTGACGCTCGAGCACATGGTTTATCACACGGCCGCCGTCGCCCGCGGCCTGAGCGCGACCTTGCTCGTGGCGGATGTGCCGTTCATGGCTGACCGTGATGTCGCACACGTGCTGGAAGCGGGTGCGCGTCTGGTGGGTGAAGCCGGCGCGGCGATGGTCAAGGTCGAGGGCGCCGCGCCACACATACTGGAAGCGATTGCGGCCCTCACCGCGCGCGCCATTCCGGTGTGCGCACATCTGGGTCTGACGCCGCAGTCGGTGCACAAATTCGGTGGTTTTCGCATTCAGGGTCGCGAGGACGCCGCTGCCGGGCACATCCTCGCGCAAGCGCAGGCCGTGCAGGCTGCTGGCGCCGCGTTGCTGGTGATCGAAGGCGTGCCCACTGCGCTGGGCCAGCGGCTGACCGCGTCGGTGGCGATTCCCGTGATCGGCATTGGGGCCGGCCCGCATTGCGATGGTCAGGTGCTGGTGATCCATGACATGCTTGGCGTCACGCCGGGCAAGCGACCGAAGTTCAGCAAGGATTTTCTCGCCGGGCATGACTCGGTGGCGGCGGCGCTGGCCGCGTACGCCCAGGATGTGCGCAGCGGTGCGTTCCCCGCGCCGGAGCATTGTTTCAACTGACCGCGAAGCATCGATCATGCAGACCGTTCACGATGTCCCGGCGTTGCGCGCGGTCATTCGCAACTGGCGAGCCAAGGGCGAGACCGTGGGTTTTGTGCCGACCATGGGCAACCTGCATGCGGGTCATCAATCGTTGATCAAGCTTGCGCGTGTGCGCACCGATCGGGTGGTCGCCAGCGTGTTCGTGAACCCGACCCAGTTTGGCCCGAACGAGGACTTTGACCGCTATCCGCGCACGCTGTCGGCCGATCAGGCCGCATTGGCCGATGAAGGTTGCGATCTGCTGTTTGCGCCCGCGGTGGACACCATTTATCCGTACGGCGCGCAGCACAGCGTGAGTCTGCGCGTGCCGGAGATCACCGAGGTCCTCGAGGGCGCGCACCGGCCGGGACATTTTGACGGCGTCGCCACGGTGGTGTGCAAACTGTTCAATCTGGTGCAGCCGGATGTCGCCGTGTTCGGGCAGAAGGACTATCAGCAGTTGAAGGTCGTCGAGCGCCTGGTACGCGATCTGTCGCTGCCCGTGCGTGTGCTGGCGGCGCCGATCTTTCGCGCTGACGATGGCCTGGCACTGAGTTCGCGCAACCAGTATTTGTCGGCAACCGAGCGTAAGCGCGCGCCGCTGCTCCATGCCACTTTGCTGAAGATGCGCGAGTTGCTCACCGCCGGTCATGCCCCGGAGGCGATCGAACGCGTCGCCACCGCGCGTCTCGCCCGCGCCGGCTTCGTACCGGATTACGCGGCGATTCGTCACCTCGACGATTTGTCGGCGCCTGCCGCGCATGAGCGTGCTGGTCTGATAGCCTTGATCGCGGCGCGTCTGGGCA
Organism: Rhodanobacter sp.; assembly: GCA_036833615.1. Lineage (GTDB taxonomy): Bacteria > Pseudomonadota > Gammaproteobacteria > Xanthomonadales > Rhodanobacteraceae > Rhodanobacter. The sequence continues at coordinate 14,391 of DAITPL010000047.1, read as the reverse complement.
CCACGCGGTTGATCGACAATCTGGCGCTGGACTGAAGCCGGGCACCGATTGCGCGCTTGTTGCAGCGCAACGCCGGCGGTTCGATAATGTCCGACTTTGCAGGCTGTCCCTGCCGGAACGACGTCATGCACCTGAACATGCTCAAGGCCAAACTCCACCGCGTCACCGTGACTCATGCCGAGTTGCATTATGAGGGCTCGATCGCGATCGACGGCTTGCTGCTCAAGGCGTCCGGTATCCGCGAGTACGAACAGATCCACGCGTGGAACGTCAACACCGGGCAGCGCTTTGTCACCTATGCGCTGCGGGCGCAGGATGGCTCTGGCATCATTTCGGTCAACGGCAGCGCGGCGCGCAGCGCGCAGGCCGGCGACATCATCATCATTGCCGCGTTTGCCCAGGTGAGCGAGGCGGAGGTGGAGAAATTCCAGCCGACCTGCGTGTACGTCGACAGTGCGAACCGTGTCAAACGCACCAACCACACCATCCCGACGCAGATGGCGGCGGTCTGAAACCAGTCGTGGCGGTCGTGCCGGCACCGCGCTGAAGCACCTTCCTGTGTACTGTTGCCGGCCAGTTGCCGTGGTTGTCACGAGACAGCGGTGGTTGCCTTGGCGTGCCGCGCCAGCGCCCATGCCACATGCTCGCGGACGACTGCGGATGGGTGCGCGGCGCGCGTGCGCAATGCAGCACACACCACCGCTGAAGTTGGCGCATTGCCCAACGCCACGGCGATGTTGCGCAGCCAGCCCTCGTATCCGGCGCGGCGGATCGCCATGCCTTCGGTGCGCTTGAGAAATTCGGCTTCGCTCCACGCAAACAGCTCCACCAATTTGGCGCCGTCGAGACTGTGCCGCGGGGCGAAATCCGCCTCGGTGGCGACCTGCGCGAACTTGTTCCAGGGGCAGACCAGCTGGCAGTCGTCGCACCCGAAAATGCGGTTGCCCATCGGTGCGCGCAGTTCTTCGGGGATGCTGCCCTTGAGTTCAATGGTGAGGTATGAAATGCAGCGCTTGGCGTTGAGCTGATACGGCCCGATGATCGCGCCGGTGGGACAGGCGGTGATGCAGCGCGTGCAGGTGCCGCAGTGGTCGGTTTCGGGTGCGTCCACCGGCAGCGGCAGGTCGGTGTACAGCTCGCCAAGGAAAAAGTACGAGCCGGCGTCGCGGTTGATCAACACTGTGTGCTTGCCGACCCAGCCCAATCCGGCGTTGCGTGCCAGCGCCTTTTCCATCACTGGTGCCGAATCCACAAACGCCCGGTAGCCAAAATCGCCGACCGCGGCGTGGATGTGCTCGGCCAGTTTCTGCAACCGGCTGCGCATCAGCTTGTGGTAATCGCGTCCCAGTGCGTAGCGCGAGACATAGCCGGCGTCACCATCGTTCAGCGCATTCCATGCGTCCTGCGTGCCGGGCGCGATGTAATCCATGCGTACCGAGATCACCCGTTGTGTGCCTGGCTGCAGTTCGGCCGGGCGCGTGCGCTTGGTGCCGTGCCGCGCCATGTATTCCATTTGCCCGTGGTAACCATGCTCGAGCCAGCGGTTGAGGTGCTGCTCGTCTTCACCCAAGTGCGTGCCGGTGATACCGGCGGCGGCGAAGCCGAGCTCACGCGCCCACAGCTTGATGTCGCTGGCGAGGGCGACAAAATCGATGGCGGAATGCGGGTTGCTGCTGGTCACCCGGCCATTGTAACGATGTGCCAAGTCTATAATTCGCGCATGTCGACGTCCTCGTCCAGCCGTGACCTGTATACCGTGGCGCAGGTTCGCGTGCTGGAGCGCGAGGCCCTGGCCACGCTGCAGATCACCGGCTTTGCACTGATGCGTCGGGCGGTGACGGCGGCGCTGGCGAGTTTGCGTCGACACTGGCCGCAGGCGCGACGCATTGCCATCTTTTGCGGGCCCGGCAACAACGGCGGCGATGGCTTTTTGCTTGGCACGCTGGCACGCGAGAGTGGGTTGCAGGTCGAGCTGCTGGCGTTGGCCCGGGATGCCCGGGGCGATGCCGCACTGGCGCGCGCTGCGTGGGAGAGCGTTGCCGGCCCGGCGCCAGTGTGGGATGCGCTGGACGTTTTGCCCGACGCCGACGTGTACGTCGATGCGTTGTATGGCATCGGGCTGAATCGTGCACCTGCGCCGGAAGTCGCGCAGCTGATCGACCGCATCAACGCCAGTCACACCTCCGTGCTGGCGCTGGATGTCCCCTCCGGGCTGGACGCCGACACCGGGCATTGTCCGGGAATTGCGATCCGTGCCGACGTCACCGTGACATTTGTGGCGCACAAGCGTGGCCTGTACACCGGGCAGGCCGCCGATTGCACCGGCGCGTTGGAGTTGGCGGCGCTGGGCGTGCCGGACACCTTGCCAGCATCTGCGCTGGTCGACGCCCGCACCTTGCGCGCCGGTGGCTTGCCACGGCGCGCACGCTATGCCAACAAGGGTGACAACGGGCATGTGCTGGTGGTTGGTGGCGACGTGGGCATGAGTGGCGCGGTATATCTGGCCGGCGCCGGCGCGTTGCGCAGTGGGGCCGGGTTGGTGAGTGTCGCGACGCACCCCGCGCATGCGACAGTGTTGAACCTCACGCGCCCGGAGTTGATGGTGCACGCGGTCAGCGATGCACCAACGCTGCAGCCGTTGCTGGATCGCGCCAGCGTCATCGCGCTCGGCTCAGGCCTCGGCCGCGAGGCGTGGGGACGGGCGCTGTGGCAAGCGGTACTGGCGACGCGCAAGCCGTTGGTGCTGGACGCCGATGGCTTGAATTTGCTGGCGGAGGAGCCGCGCGAATTCAGCACGCCCGTTGTATTGACGCCGCATCCGGGTGAGGCGGCGCGCCTGCTTGGTAGATCGACGAGCGAGATCGAGGGCGACCGCTTTGCGGCGGCGCGCGAGTTGTCGCGCCGCCATGCGGCGGTGGTGGTATTGAAGGGCGCAGGCAGTCTGGTGGCACGGCAAGATGGCCGTCTGGACGTCTGCCCGTGGGGTAATCCGGGGATGGCCTCCGGCGGCATGGGCGACCTGCTCGCCGGGATCATTGCGGCGTTGCTCGCACAAGGTTGCACTGCGTGGCAGGCTGCATGTCTTGGCGTTGGTCTGCACGCGCGGGCGGGTGACGTGGCGGCGCAGTCGGGCGAGCGTGGTTTGCTTGCCATGGATTTGTTGCCACCGTTGCGTGTGCTGGTGAATGAGCTTCCGGGCGAAGGACGATATTGAAACGATGGCCAGTGAAGTGATTTCAACCCGCGAATGGGCCTTGCCCGATGAGACAGCCACCACGGCACTGGCCGGTGCGCTGGCCGCGGTGCTGGACACTGGTCTGGTGCTGTATCTGCATGGTCCGCTGGGGGCCGGCAAGACCAGCTTTGCGCGCGCCTTGTTGACTGCCCTTGGCGTCGGCGAGCGCGTCAAGAGTCCAACCTACACGCTGCTGGAGAGCTACACGGCAGCGGGTCGACCGGCATGGCATCTGGATCTGTATCGCATTGCCGATCCGGACGAACTGGAATGGCTGGGGCTGGACGCGCTGGTCGATCCGGCGGCGTTGATTCTGGTGGAGTGGGCCGAACGTGGGCTGGGGGCGCTACCCGCGGCGGACGTGGCGCTGTATCTGGACTACGCGGGCAACGGGCGCCGCGCGTCGCTACGCAGTTGCAGCACGCGCGGCGAGCAGGTTCTCGCGCGTCTGCGCAAGTTTGACGCCTGACGCCAAGTTGCTGTTTTCCAATATGTTTCATGAAAATCATGCACTCGCACTGCGTGCAGGAGCGGGATGGCGAGCGTCGATCATCTTGATATTGGTTGATGAAGGGTCTGCAGGTAGCGGATATTAAAGGAGAAATATCCTTGCATTTGTCAAACGCCTGCGTTTCAATGCGGCCCATGTGGAACTACCTGAACATGCGCAGCGTTGCCGTCCTCGCACTGGCCCTTTGCTTTGCGCCGTTGACCTTGGTGCAGGCGGCCGATGTGAGTGCCGCACGCGTGTGGGCGGACGCGACGCATACGCGCGTGGTGCTGGTTGCCTCCGGCCCGCTGGAATACAAGATCACTCAAGCCGGTGACCGCATGCTGGTGGATCTGGGGGACAGCCGCCTTGCCGAGGGCTTTGTCAGCCCGGGCGCGCAAGGCCTGTATCACGGCATGACTTCGCTGCGCCGGGATAACCGCCTGCAACTGACCGCAGGCATTGCGCCGACCAGCCGCCTGAAAAGCTTTGTGCTCAAGCCGGCGGCGGGTGGCGATTACCGCCTGGTGATTGATCTTTACCCCGGCAGTGGAGTCGCGGCGTCGGCGTCCGCGTTGGCCGGTTCGGACACAACTGCTGGCGGCTCCCCGCCTGGCGTGGGGTCAGCGTCGACACCTGCGCCGACGCTGGCGCGCACACCGACAAGTCCGGCAGCTGACACCGTGTCCATGGACTCGGCGCACCCACGCAGCCGGCTGGTGGCTTCACGTCAGGCCGCGGCATTGTTGAATGGCCAACGCAAGGTGGTGATCGCCATTGACGCCGGACATGGCGGCAAGGATTCCGGCGCGCATGGCGCCGGCGGCACCCGGGAAAAAGACATCACGTTGGCGGTGGCGCGGGATCTGGCCGCACAAATCAATCGCCAGCCGGGCATGAGCGCGGTATTGACCCGCAATAGTGATGCGTTCATTCCGCTCAAGCGGCGTTATCAGATTGCGCGCGACAACAGCGCCGACTTGTTTGTCTCGATCCACGCCGATTCGTTCACCAGCAGCGATGCCCGGGGTTCGTCGGTCTGGGTGCTGTCACCGCGCGGCAAGACCAATACGGCGGCGCGCTGGCTGGCCGATGGGCAAAACCGGGCCGACTTGATTGGCGGTGTCTCGCTGGACGACAAGGATGACGGGTTGGCCAAGGTGTTGCTGGATCTGCAGCAGGGCTATGCGATGCAGGCCAGTGATGCGGTGGCGGGCAATGTGCTCAAGGCCTTGGGCGCGCTCGGGCCGACGCATCGCGGCTATGTCGAGCGGGCCAATTTTGTCGTGTTGCGCTCGCCGGATGTGCCATCGATCCTGGTCGAGACCGCGTTCATCAGCAATCCGCGGGAAGAGCGCAGATTGCGCGATCCTGCGCATCAACAGTTGCTGGCCAGGGCGGTAATGAGTGGTGTGAAGAATTATTTCGAATCCACCCCGCCGCCGGGTACCTGGTTCGCGGCGCAGGCAGCGGCGCGCCAGGGCGAGACGGTGGCCGATACTCCCCGCGCGGCCGACATCGATGCCTCCGCTGCGGTTGCAGTCGGCGGGCAGGCATCACGCAAGGTCGTGGCGGCCACCCGGACCGTATCCCGCGCGGATGGCGCCGCGCCGGACGTGCACCGGGTTGAGCGCGGCGAGAGCCTGGGCAGCATTGCGCAGCAATATGGGGTCAGCGTCGGCGTGCTTAAAAGCGCCAATCGCATGAGTAACGACATGGTGCGCGCGGGGACAGTGCTCACCATTCCTGGCGTGTAACGCAACGTGTCCGGCAGCTGGCTCGTGGGGCATGGTGTCTTGTCGTCACCCATGCGTTGTCCGGAAGTGGATTGCGCTGGCGCTGGCGCCGCCAACTCCCTATAATCCGCAGTTCGGCCTGCGAGGAATGGGCCGTGCACCGATCGTGGCAGGACGGAAAGCGTGGTCAGCTCGGCTGAGCGAAGCCACCGCCAGATCAGTCAGAAACCGGACAAGGAGCATCTCATGCCCAAGATCAAGACCAACCGGGCGGCGGCGAAACGTTTTCGCAAGACCGCATCGGGCAAAATCAAGTGTGGACACGCCTTCAGGTCACATATCCTGACCAAGAAGACGACGAAGCTGAAGCGTGGCCTGCGTGCCAAGAATCATCTCAAGGCGTGTGACACCCCGGGTGTTGCGCGCATGTTGCCGTATTGACAGGCGAGGAGATTAAATCATGGCTCGTGTAAAGCGCGGTGTTACCGCCCGTCGTCGTCACAAGAAAGTCATCGGCCGTGCCAAGGGCTATTACAACGCCCGGCGCAAGGTCTTCCGCGTAGCCAATCAGGCCGTCATCAAGGCTGGTCAGTACGCGTATATCGGCCGCAAGCAGCGCAAGCGTCAGTTCCGTGCGTTGTGGATCGTGCGCATCAATGCCGCCGCGCGCATGTTCGGGCTGACCTACAGCCGCCTGATCAATGGCCTGAGCAAGGCTGGGATCACGGTGGATCGCAAGGTGCTGGCCGACATTGCCGTCAACGACATCAAGGCGTTCGAGGTGATTGCCGAGAAAGCCAAGGCCAGTCTGGCTGCGTAGTTTGTGCGCTCATCCTGGATCGTGAAGATCGGGAGCGGCCATGCGTGGCCGCACTTTCAGGACGAGTGAACGTTCGCGGGGAGAAGGCCAACGCCTTCTCCCCGTTTTTGTTGGGGCTGTCACCGGGGTGCACTGATGGACGATCTGGAAACCCGTGTCGTACAGGCGTCGGCGGATATCGACAACGCCGCAACTCTGGACACGCTTGATGCGTTGCGCGTCAGCCTGCTGGGCAAAAGCGGGGTTGTCACCGCCGCGCTGAAGTCGCTTGGCGCGCTGCCGGCGGATGAGCGCAAGGCGCGTGGCGCCGCGGTCAACCAGATCAAGCAGCGCCTCGCCGACGCACTTGGGGCGCGCAAACAGACGCTTGAACAGCTGGCACTGGACCGCCGACTGGCGTCCGAGGCGCTGGACATCAGCTTGCCGGGACGCGATGGCGAGCGCGGCGGCCTGCACCCCATAACCCGCGCACTGGAGCGTATTGCCTCGATTTTTGCGCGACTCGGCTACCAGCGGGTGGACGGGCCGGAAATCGAGGATGACTGGCACAATTTCGAGGCGCTGAACTTTCCGCCGCTGCACCCGGCGCGCGCGATGCACGACACGTTTTACTTTGGCGACGGGCGCATGCTGCGCACGCATACCTCGCCAGTGCAGATTCGCAGCATGCAAGGCCGCCAGCCACCCATCCGCATCATTGCGCCGGGCAAGGTATACCGCAGCGACTCGGATCAGACACATTCGCCGATGTTTCATCAGGTCGAGGGCCTGCTCGTTGATGAGACGTCCAGTTTCGCCGATCTCAAGGGCACGTTGACCGAGTTCGTCCGCGCGTTTTTTGAGCGTGATTTCGAGATGCGTTTCCGCCCCAGCTATTTTCCCTTCACCGAACCGTCGGCCGAAGTGGATATCCGCTGGAGTGACACCGACCAGGGCAGCGCCGACGGCGGCACGCGCTGGTTGGAAGTGCTCGGTTGCGGCATGGTGCATCCGAATGTGTTGCGCAACTGCGGGATTGATCCGGAGCGCTATACCGGCTTTGCGTTTGGCCTTGGGGTGGAACGTTTTGCCATGCTGCGCTATGGCGTCACCGATCTGCGGGCGTTCTTCGAGAACGATCTGCGCTTCTTGCGGCAATTTGCATGATGCGCCTGCGGCTGGCACGCCAGGCAGGGAATGCGCACTGCACGGTGGGCACGGTTGCTGCCCATGCAGCTTGCGATTATCCGGGTCATTTCCCGTTACTCATGGCCGGTTCCCCTTCATGAAATTCTCTGAAAACTGGTTACGCGAGCTGGTCAGGATCGATGCTGACCGCACGACGTTGACGCGTGCGCTGACAATGGCCGGGCTGGAAGTGGAAGGCGTGAGCGTGCTCGGCGCAGGTCTGGCCGGGGTCGTGGTCGCGCAGATCATCAGCGCCGGGCCGCACCCTGATGCCGACCGCCTGCACGTGTGCAGTGTCGATGCCGGAACCGGTGCACCGCTGCAGATTGTCTGTGGCGCACCGAATGCTCGTGCAGGCATCAAGGTGCCGCTGGCCACGGTGGGTGCGAGTCTGCCCGGTGGGGTTGTCATCAAGAAGGCGAAGCTGCGTGGGGTGGAGTCAGCCGGCATGCTGTGTTCGGCCAGGGAATTGGGCGTCGATGCCGACGCATCCGGCTTGCTGGAGCTGCCGGACGCGGCGCCGGTCGGCCAGCCACTGGCTGAGTATCTTGGTTTGCCCGACGCCAGTATCGAGTTGAGCCTCACGCCGAACCGCGCCGACTGCCTGAGCGTGTACGGCGTGGCTTACGACGTGGCGGCGCTGTTTGCCGGAGCGGTAAAGGTACCCGCGCAAGCTGCTGTCGCCGTGACCAGCGACGCGCAACGCAACGTGCAACTGCAGGCGGGCAGTGCGGCGCCGCGCTATCTCGGACGCGTCCTGCAGGGCATCGACATGGCGGCGCACACGCCACTATGGATGGCCGAGCGCTTGCGCCGCGGCGGTGTGCGACCGGTCAACCCGGTGGTCGATGTCACCAACTATGTGATGCTGGAACTGGGCCAGCCGATGCATGCGTTTGACAACGACACGTTGCATGGCGACGTGGTTGTGCGCCATGCCCGTGCGGGTGAAACGTTGCGGTTGCTCGATGGCAATGTCGCGACGCTGGATGCAACCTACCTGTTGATTGCCGATCAGGATGCGGCCTTGGCCGTGGCCGGCATCATGGGTGGGTTTGGCTCGCGCGTCACCGCACAAACGCACGACATCTTCCTGGAGTCCGCCCATTTTGCCCCGCCGGCGATCATGGGACGCGCGCGCAATCTCGGCCTGCACACGGAGGCATCGCATCGCTTTGAACGTGGAGTGGATCCGCAGCTGCCACAGCGCGCACTGGAACGCGCCAGCGAATTGTTGCTGTCGATCGTGGGCGGCCGGGCCGGCCCGGTAGTGGTCGCCGAAAATGTTGCCGACTTGCCGCCGCCGGAGCCAGTTGTCCTGCGCCGCGCACGTCTGGCGCGCGTACTTGGGGTCGACGTGCCCGACGAGGAAGTGCTGCGCACTTTCATGGCACTGGGCATGCACGTGGTGACCACTGCTGACGGTTGGCAGGTTACCGCGCCGAGCCGCCGGTTTGACATCGAGCGCGAGGAAGACCTGATCGAGGAAGTCGCGCGGATTTTTGGCTACGACAACATTCCCACGCACTCGCCGTCCGGGGCGTTGCGCCTGGCAATCGAGCCGGAGGGCCGGCTATCCGAACTGGGCGTGCGCGAACAGCTGGCGGTACGTGGCTATCACGAGGCGGTGAGCCTTGCCTTCCTGCCTGGCGGGCGGTTGGCGCAATGGGGTTTTACCGACGCTCTGGTGCCCTTGGCCAATCCGCTGTCGGCCGACTTGGCGATCATGCGCCCATCACTGTTGCCCGGACTGGTCGATGCGCTCGCGCACAACCGCGCGCGCCAGCAACCGCGGGTGCGTTTATTCGAGCTTGGTCGGGTATTTGCTGCCGGCGATCCGCCGCTGGAAACCCCGACTCTGGCCATGGTGGCTTGCGGCAATGCGCGTTCCGAGCAGTGGGGTGAACCGTCGCGGGTGGTGGATTTTCACGATCTCAAGGGTGATCTGGACGCATTGCTGGCGTGGGGTGGCGAGCCATGGCGTTGGTCCGTGGACGACCAGGCCTTGCCGGCTTGGCTGCATCCGGGCCGCGGCGCACGGGTGTTGCGCGATGGCGTGGCGGTCGGTTATCTCGGCGCCATGCATCCACAGCTGGCGCGTGCGCTGGGCTTGGGCGATGACATCCAGCTGCTGGAGCTGGCGCTGGAACCGGTGCTGGTGTGCCGTCTGCCGCGTGCGCGCCCGGTGGCGCGGTATCCGTCGGTACGGCGTGATCTGGCATTTGACCTGCCCGCGGAGATCCGCTGGTCGCAAGTGGAACAAGTAATACGCGCCACACTGGGTACGCAACTGGCAACCCTGGTGCTGTTTGACCGCTACAGCGGCAAAGGTGTGGATTCCGGTCGAAAAAGTCTGGCCATGGGCTTGATTTTGCAGGACGCTTCACGCACGCTTACCGACGACGACGCGGATCGTTGCGTACGCGAAGCGGTTGCTGCGTTGGAGCAGACATGCAAGGCAAAGTTGCGAGGGTAAAATGGCGCTGACCAAGGCGGAGATGGCCGAGCGGCTTTTCCTCGAAGTAGGCCTGAACAAACGTGAAGCCAAGGAATTCGTGGATGCCTATTTCGAGGTGATCCGTGAAGCCCTTGAGAGCGGCGAGCAGGTGAAGCTTTCCGGCTTCGGCAATTTTGATCTGCGATTGAAGAACCAGCGGCCTGGGCGCAATCCCAAGACTGGCGAGGAGATTCCCATCTCCGCACGACGCGTGGTCACGTTCCGCCCGGGACAGAAACTCAAGGTGAGAGTCGAAGGATATGCTGGATCAGGGGAATAACACCGAACTGCCGCCCATTCCGGCCAAGCGCTACTTCACCATCGGCGAGGTCGGGGAGTTGTGTGGTGTCAAACCCCACGTGTTGCGTTACTGGGAACAGGAATTCCCCGCGCTCAACCCGGTCAAGCGGCGTGGCAATCGCCGCTATTACCAGCGTCACGATGTGCTCATGATCCGGCAGATTCGTTCGTTGCTGTACGAAGAGGGCTTCACCATCACCGGTGCCCGGGCCCGCCTGGAAGGGCCGCAGGCACGCGTAGAGGCGAGCATCACGCACCAGGTCGTGCGCCAGGTGCGCATGGAGCTGGAGGAAGTACTTGCCTTGCTCCGGCATTGAGCGCAGGCGCTTTCGGCTGCCACCGGGAAGCTGCTAGAATCCCCTTGCTGTTCCGTCGGGGCGTAGCGCAGCCTGGTAGCGCACTACGCTGGGGGTGTAGTGGTCGCGAGTTCGAATCTCGCCGCCCCGACCAATGCAGCACGATGAAAGAAAGCGCCATGGCTGGCGCTTTTTTTGTGCGTGCGAGGTCGCGGAGCAATCGGCGGGACGGCACCACGGGCTTGTCGTATTGCCGTCAATACAGCACGCGGCTGCGCAGCGTGCCGGGGATGGCGGCGAGCTGCGCCTTGAGCGCGGCGGCTTGCGCCTCGTCGGCGGTCACGTCGATCACCACGTAGCCGACATCGGCGTCAGTCTGCAGAAACTGCGCGTCAATGTTGATGTTGCCGGCGGAGAACAGCTCGTTGATGCGCGACAGGATGCCGGGTGTGTTGCGGTGGATGTGCAGCAGTCGCAGGCTGTGCGGATGCTCGGGCAGCGTGACTTCGGGAAAATTCACTGCCGACAGGGTGGAGCCGTTGTCGCTGTAGCGGATCAGCTTGCTGGCCACCTCGATGCCGATGTTGTCCTGTGCCTCCAGCGTGCTGCCGCCGATGTGCGGGGTGAGGATGACATTGTCCATGCCCACCAGTGGCGATGTGAACGCATCCTTGTTGCTTTTGGGTTCCACCGGGAAAACATCGACTGCCGCACCAGCGAGACGGCCATCCCGCAGCGCCTCGGCCAATGCCGGGATATCCACCACGCTGCCCCGTGAGGCATTGATCAGCATGGCGCCCGGGTGCATGCGGGCGAGTTGTTCGACGCCGATCATGCGGCGGGTGGCCGGCGTTTGCGGTACGTGCAGGGTGACGACATCGGCGCGCTCGAGCAGTTCGTCCAGGCTGGATACCGCGTGCGCGTTGCCAAGCGACAGCTTGCTTTCGATGTCATGGAAGATCACGTGCATGCCCAGGCTCTCGGCGAGCACGCCGACCTGCGTGCCAATGTGGCCGTAGCCGACGATGCCCAGCACCTTGTCGCGCGTTTCGTAACTGCCGCTGGCCGACTTGGCCCAGCCACCGCGGTGACATGCGGCGTTTTTCTGCGGGATACCACGCAGCAACATGATGGCTTCGGCAATGACCAGTTCGGCGACGCTGCGCGTGTTGGAGTACGGCGCGTTGAATACCGGCACGCCGAATTTGCGCGCTGCATCCAGGTCCACCTGATTGGTTCCGATGCAGAAACAGCCGACGGCAATCAAGCGCCGCGCACGCTCCAGCACGTCCGCCGTCAACTGGGTGCGTGAACGTATGCCGATGATGTGCGCATCGGCAATGTGCTCCTTGAGTTCGGCCTCGGGCAGCGACGCGGTGTGCAGCTCGACCTGGCTGTAGCCGGCGCGATGGAAGCTCTCCACGGCGCTGGGGCTGACGCCTTCCAGCAGTAACACCTTGATGTCTTGTTTGGGGTAGGACGTGTGCATGCTTCGGCCTTGGCGTGAGCTCGTTGGTGACTATGCCAGTATCGGTGCTGGTTTGCGGCGCCGCAACACTGGACGCATCCAGACGGGAATGGCAGGCTGGGCGCGTCTGCCGGAGTCACTCATGCCCGATGCCCGCCTCGCCGAACTGGTTCTCCGCCTGCCGGAGCTGCGTGTACTCACGGCGCCGAATGATCTGGAGCACTACGGCCGCGACTGGACCCGGCGTTGGCAACCGGCGCCGCTTGCCATTGTTTTGCCGACCAGCGTGCAGGAAGTACAGGCCATCGTGCATTGGGCCAACGAACGGCGGGTGGCGATCGTGCCCTCCGGCGGGCGCACGGGGTTGTCCGGCGGTGCGGTGGCAGCCGACGGCGAACTCGTGCTGAGTCTGGAGCGGATGCATCACGTGCTGGATTTCGACGCGGTGGATCGCACGCTGACGGTGCAATCGGGTATCACCTTGCAGGCGGTGCACGACGTGGCGCGGGAGCATGCGCTGGCCTATCCGGTGGATCTTGCCGCACGCGGGTCGTGTTCGATCGGCGGCAATATTGCCACCAATGCCGGCGGTATCCGCGTCATCCGCTACGGCAATACGCGCGAGTGGATTGCCGGCCTGAAGGTCGTCACCGGCGCGGGCGACTTGCTGGATCTCAATCGTGGCCTGGTCAAGAACTCCAGCGGCTACGATTTTCGCCAGCTGCTGATCGGCGCGGAAGGCACGCTGGGCATTGTCGTGGAGGCGGTACTGAAGCTGACGGATCCACCCCCGGTATCGCAGGTGATGCTGTTGGCGTTACCGGACATGGAAGCGCTGATGCGTGTGTTTGCACTGTTTCGTGCGCGCCTCACGCTGCAGGCGTTCGAGTTTTTTTCTGATCGCGCGCTGGTCCATGTACTGGCGCATGGTGCACAGCGTGCGCTTGATGGTGATTATCCGTATTACGTGGTGACCGAGTTTGATGCCGCCGATGAACGTGCGCAGGAGGCAGCGCTGGCCGTATTCACCCATGCGCTGGAGCAGGGCTGGGTCAGTGACGGCGTGCTGGCCCGCAGTGATGCGCAGGCGGCGGCGTTGTGGCGCCTGCGCGACGGCATCACCGAATCGCTCGCAGCCCGTCAACCATACAAGAACGATGTGTCGGTGCGCATCAGTGCGGTGCCTGCTTTCATGCGCGACATGCAGGCGTTGCTGAGACGCGAGTATCCGCAGACCGAGGTGGTCTGGTTTGGCCACATTGGCGACGGCAATCTGCACATCAACATCTTGCGGCCGACAGCACTTGGCGAGGATGCATTCATCGCGCAATGCGAGCACGTCACGCGATTGCTGGCCGACACCTTGCATCGCCACGGCGGCAGTATTTCAGCCGAACACGGCATTGGCCTGGTCAAGCGCGCTTACCTGCAGAGCACGCGCAGTGCGGCAGAAATCGAGCTGATGCGCGGCGTACGCAAGGTGTTCGATCCCAATGGCATTCTCAATCCGGGCAAGTTGTTCGTCGGCCGCTGATGGGCTGGAACCCCGCGCGTGCTAGCCTTGTGCGGTTGTCTGCCAGCAGCCGGAGCGGCCATGCCATCGAAACTTCGTTCGTTGTATCCGGAGCTTGAACCGTTCGACAGCGGCATGCTCAAGGTGTCCGCACTGCACACGCTGTACTACGAGCAGAGTGGCAACCCGCACGGTAAACCGGCCGTGTTCGTACACGGTGGCCCGGGCGGCGGCACGAGCCCGAAGTGTCGGCGCTTTTTTGATCCGGCGGTATACCGCATTGTGCTGTTTGATCAGCGTGGTTGCGGGAAGTCGGTGCCGCATGCGGAGTTGGTGGGCAACACGACGTGGGATCTGGTGGCCGACATGGAACGCCTGCGCGAGCATCTGGCGATTGAGCGCTGGCAGGTGTTTGGTGGCTCCTGGGGCTCGACGCTGGCGTTGGCGTATGCGCAGACCCATCCGGATCGGGTCACCGAACTTGTCCTGCGCGGCATCTTCATGTTGCGTCGCCAGGAGCTGGAATGGTTCTACCAGCAAGGGTGCAGCATGCTGTATCCCGATGCGTGGGAGACCTATCTTGGGGCGATACCCGAGGCGGAGCGCGGTGACCTGATGAGTGCGTATCATCGGCGCCTGACCGGTGCCGATCCGGAACAGCAGGTCGCCGCCGCGCGCGCCTGGTCGGTGTGGGAAGGCGCCACCAGCTTTCTGTGGCAGGATTCGTCGCACATTGAATCCAGTGCCAAAGACGAGTTCGCGTTGGCGTTTGCGCGTATTGAATGCCACTACTTCGTGCATGGTGGTTTCTTCGAACACGACGATCAGCTGTTGCGCAACATTGACCGCATCCGGCATATCCCGGCGGT